>NZ_JBNRJF010000002.1:0-313300 GCF_050589305.1 Gilliamella sp. G0441
AATTCAGTGATAGCATTGACATTACTCCACAAGAACGAACAATTTACGAGAAAATATAAGTAAAGATGTTTATCAATATTATGTTTTTATTTAATTTTTCATTTTTAAAATCACCCAAAATAAGAAATTATCCATAATTACAAAAATTTCTTAACTATTCTGAATTTCCACCTTTTTTCACTCTATCAACTTGCATTAGGTGCTTTTAGAATGGGCTTTTTTACTTATTTTATGGCTGTTTAGCGTTTTTTGTTATTTCGAACTCTTTTTAGTCCGCTATTTTAAAAATTATAATGTTAGAAGCTTTCTTTTCACAGCTAAGTTAAGCGAGGGCAAGTCCTACTCGATTGTATCGGATTATTTGGGCAGACCCGCTCAGGCCTATGATGATAAAGGTGAATTGGTTTGGCAGATAGAATTTGACATCTATGGCAGAATACGGGAAAATTTATTTAACAATAAGTCGTTTATTCCGTTCAGGCAACTGGGGCAGTACGAAGATAAGGAACTAGACGGGCTTTATTATAACCGCTTCCGATATTACGACAGTAATACAGGAACTTATATAAGCAAAGATCCGATTGGATTACACGGAGGCATACAGCTCTACGGCTACGTCCATGACACGAATGCGTGGATAGACCCGTTCGGGCTTGCAAAACGTGGACCTAAAACGGGAGGAAAAGGACCTCATAATCAAACAATCAAATCCTGGGCAGATGAAATAATATCCGATGGAGGTACGATTATATACGGAGGTGGATACGAAAAAGAAAAATTATTTGAAACTCTTGGAGGGCATAAATCAGGAAGACGTCCTGATATTGTTTGGCAAGATGCTGACGGTAAAACACATTGGGGTAATGTAGGAAAGACTAATGCAAAAGGAAAGCCTGTAACCAGAGAGATTTTAGCTATGCAGGATTTGAATAAAATTAGACACGCCAATGGTGTTCCTGAAAGGGTGCATTTCCGCTCCTATACTCATCCAGAAACAAATAAGAAGCCGAAACCAAAAACAAGTTGTCACTAATGGAACTAAATATAGTTGCATCCAGAAAATGCATAATTGAATTTGTAAATAATTTTTTAGAAAATAATAACCTTGTCTTTTTTAATGATAAAAACTTTGAGAAAAGTGGTATAGTTGTATCAAGTAGTATCAGTATGTTGGATTTTGTTGATAGTAATATCCTTATCAATATTGGTACTAAGGAAGATTATGAAGCAAAAATAAAATTACTAAATCATCGTCCACTTGTTGATGACAAAAACGACTTTATTTATATGACAAACTTTTGGACAAAGAATGAAGTTAAGATAACAAATACTTCATTTTTATGGTATCCTAACCGTAGTCCAAATGCTAAGCATTATGGTTCTATTTTACAAAAAGAAATTAAAAAACATTTTAATTATGGTATGCACACTGAAGACAGTCGGTATACATTACTAAACAAGACTTTCGCCAAGTATTATTGGTCTGATGAAGTGAAAAATTATTTGGATAAATTATATAATAATGGCGGAGTTGTTCCAATTCGCCCTATTATTGAATAACAATTAAAGCCACTCAAAAAGAGTGGCTTTAATATTTTACAGCGCAGCGATATTTTTAAGTTTTACAGATTTTATAAAACCGTCCAGCACGTGCAGGATATGGTTTTTATCTTCGCTTTGCATATTGTCCAGTTCCGCCAGCCGTTGCAGCATTACGGGGTCTTTAAACAGGTCAGCTTTGTCCGTTTCTCCCAGCAGATAACCCACCGTAGTATTTAAGAAACCTGCAATTTTTTTAGCCACTTCGATACCCGGTATCATCTCGTCACGTTCATACCTGCCTATTACCGAGATAGAAGTATTGAGGAGCTTAGCCTGCTCGTCCTGTGTCATCTTTCTTTGCGTAATGCAGCCACTCTTTTACCGAAACTATCCATAACAAAAACACTTAAAAGGGTTATAAAACTCCTGATTTAACTTAATAGTACAAATATAAAACTCTTTTACGGACTAAAAAAGCCGTATAAATTTTGTTGATAAATCCGAATAGAGTATCTTTGAGCCGTAAACGGTCTAAAAAATATTTTTAAAATAATTTTCCAATGGACATATCAGCGATAAGACAGGGTTTAAGCATAACGGCAGTACTGGCACATTACGGGTTGAGAACGGATAAGAACCAAAGATTAAACTGTCCGTTCCATAACGACAAAACGCCCAGTATGCAGGTGTATGAAAAGACAGGTACAGTATATTGTTTTAGTAGCAATTGCAAAACACACGGCAAAGCAATAGACGTAATAGATTTTATCCTGTACAAAGAAAGCTGCACCAAGCACGAAGCCATAGAAAAAGCAAAAACAATGATAAATAGCGGGTTAATATTGAATAATGTAAAGCAAGGAACAGCACCAAAAGAAGAACCACCAACAGACCCAAGCATCTTACAGCACTTAGAAAAAACCTTTGCCTCATCGGTATGGCACAGCGAACCTGCGAAGCAGTACTACAAGCAAAGAACCTTGAACATAGAAAAGCTGAAAGGCTTTATCGGCTTCAATAGCGGGCAGTTCCACCACAGCAGCAGAAAAGATCAAAGCCTGATAGCACAATGCGTAAACATAGGGATGCTGCAACCATTGCAAAGAACCAATAACCAAACAGGCGAAAACGTAAGCTATAAAGTATTTGCAAAGCACTGCCTTACCTTTATGCTCCGGGACAAAACCGGAAACCCTGTAAGTCTTTACGGACGGAGCATCCACAATAACAGCGAGAGCAAACATTTTTACTTAAAGAACCGCAGGGGCTTATATCCGAATTATCCCAAACCGGAAACTACCAAGCTGATACCGACTGAAAGCATTATAGATGCAGCTTCGCTAATACAGATAAAAGAAACTGTGCAAAATGCTTGTCAGACTGAGCTTGTCGAAGTCCTTGCCCTGTACGGAACCAACGGCTTAACGGACGAACACACCGAAGCGGTGAGCCAATTACAGCAACTGGATGAAATCATTTTTATGCTCGACAATGATGCAGCAGGCAAACAAGCGACAGCAAAGCATTGTAAAACATTACAAACCTTGTTACCCAACATAACATATACTACAGTAGAGCTGCCTAATAAAGATGTAAATGAAACGCTGCAACTGCACGAAGATGAAACCATTTTTATAAAACTACTACAGGAAAGAAAATCTGTAAGTATTGATACGCCAGCATTACAGCCAAAAGCAAGTGATTTTTTTGTTTCATCTGAAAAAGAAAAAACAACTGAAAACAAACCAACAAAAAGCAATCATTTAAGCCTTGAAAACATCAACACCCTGATAGCGCAAAGCGGTATTGTAGGCGAAGAAGTTACAAAAACTTCATATCTATAGCTCAAAAATTGAAACGTTAGCAGGAATAGAAAAACTCCCTTTGAATAGCTTATCTTTGGTTCGGAACAACGCTTTAGAAAATATAGAAGCCATAAAATAACTCAAAAAATTGAATGGTTTACTGATTGAAAAGTGCAAAAAAATTACTGATTACACTTTACTAGATAGCTTAAAAAAGAAAGTGGATATACGAATTATTAAATAACTAATTCAAAATTACTATCCTAAATTTTGTGTATTTATCCACTAAAGGTAATGGCTGATTCTGTCTCTAAGTTCTGAATATTCTAAAACGGGCTTTATCATATTGGAGTTGAATTTGATACTTTTGAAGCTAAAAAATGATTATGATAGGAGTATAGAGAAAAAGCTCTTCAACAAAGAGCTAAAAGCAAAAATAGAGTGTAATTAAATGATTATTCCTATGTTTAATGAATATGCTATAAAATTAACAATTGAAGATATTCAAGAAATTGAAAATCAAATAAATTTTAACTTTCCAAAAGACTTTATAGATCATTATCTTAAATATAATGGTGGAATTTCTTCAAAGACTTATTTTTACATAGAAGAATATGAAACTTTTGTGGAAATTAGCCATTTTAGATCAATTAAGTACAAGACAGATTCAGATGATCTTAGAATCGAAGATATCTACCAAATTTTATCTATAGAAAAAAATATTATACCAACAAATATGCTGCCTTTTGCTATGGATTGGGGTGGAAATTTATTTTGTATGAATGTAGAGACTGAAGATATTTACATTATTTATCTAGATTTAGGAGAAGTTAATGAATCAAATGGAAGTATAAGGTTTTTAATAAATGGGTTTTCTAATTTTTTAAATAATTTAAAAGAAAATATAGATGAATAGATAAAATATTAAGAAAATCCAACTCATATGAGTTGGATTTTCTATTTTAAGCGTTAAGTTATTAAAGCGAAATTCATAAATCTTTCTGAGGTTAATCAATTGACTTATTAGATACCTTCATAATCATCTAAATGAATAAATCTCACGCCAGTGGGGTTCAATTCTTTGATTTTTTCAACGACAGATTCATGGTATAAATACATACCTGGTTCTTCAAGTAATCTCCATCCTAAACGTCTATTTAATGGTATCTTTCTTAAAGCATCCTTGTCTAAAACAATTTTATCGAAAAAATAAAGCTCGCAATCTTCATCGTATTCATATTCTGAATTTTCTTTATCTAGTGCTTCATAAGTATTATCATCAACAAAAACACAGTAATAATCTTCAATATATCCACCTTTACGATCTGAAAGTTTTAGAGGAACGATACGCACACCTTCCATGTTCATAGCCATCATTGCTTCAGCGACTCTTTTACTAACAAAATCTTTAGCACCAGTATGATAATCTGCTAAAACCGGACGGCGAGGCAATGGATCGCCTAACTCGGCTTCAAGGATATCATCATGTTCTTCACATATGTCAAACATCGGGTAAGCTTCATCATCTTGGCTTTCCATAAAATAGTACTCAAAATTGTTTTCATTATTAGTGTTTTTCATGCCTTATCCCTTATAAATTTTATAATTTATGTTTTAATGAATATCGATATTTAGTATTTGTATACTAATTTCTATACAACTCTGCTTATATAGTGTTGTAAATCATAACACTTTTCATAATGTTACATTGTAAAAAATTGTTTTTATTGAAAAATAATTTTAATTAAGACAATCAAAAAAATTTAAAAAAACTTTCGAGATAACCCAAAATGACGGTGATATGAAAGCGTTCAGGAAGGTTAACCTAATAATAAATTTAGTCGTTAAAATTAATAAAAATTTAAGTGAAAATATTATAGGTAGAATAATTTGAAATATTTAAGAAGCAATGGTAGATAAAATATCTATAATAAATAATGATATTTTCGATACCCCAATAAAAATATAAAAAAGAAGTACATTAACCTACTTTTATTTCTGAATTATTATGATGAAGACAAAATGCTGTGGAATAAGATTAATAAATACTACACAAATCTTAAAGATAATAGCTAAATAAAAATAAAGCCAACGGTTAGGTTGGCTCTATTTTTTAAACAATCTATCTAAAGCTATAGTTTTTATGAGTCTTGCTGATAAACTGTTTTACCACCAACAATAGTCGTTAATACTTTCACATTTTGCATATCGGTTGCTGGAATGGTAAATGGATTGCGATCTAAGATGATCAAATCAGCAAATTTACCTTTTTCAATTGAGCCAATATACTCATCTTGTTTTAGCACATAAGCAGCGCCAATGGTTGCGCAGCGTAAGACTTCGGTAGCAGTTAAATTACGGTCACTGTTTAAACGTGGGTGCTGTGCATCAATTTGTCGGGTCATGGCTATTTGAAAATCATACCATTCATTTAATGGATCAATTGGCCAATCGCTACCAAAGGCGCAGTTGACGCCTGCATCGATATATTGCCCGTGGGCTTCTAAACCGTTATAGCGTTTTTCGCCAAATAGTGTTTGGTATTGTTCAACCATGGCGTCGCTACAGCCAGCCCATTGGAATGAAAACACCACACAAGCATTTAATTGCTTATACCTTGCATATTGATGCGCAGCACTAAGTTCATTGTGCGCCGTGCTAGGGCGGATATCGGCATCCGGTAATGCTTGGCGCATTTTTTCGATTGCATCAAGCACCACTTCAATGGCACCTTCACCAACAGTATGCATATGAGGATGAAAACCAGCACGCGAGGACTCTAAAATTAAAGCATTTAGCATCTCAGTTGAATAGTACAAATCACCATAACGATCTTTTTCATCTTCAAGTTGATAAGGTTGTAATAGTCTTGCTGTCATTAATGGTGCTTGCATTACCCCGTCAACAAACAGTTTAGTATGTGAAATTTTAATACCGGGCTTAGGTTGCCAATTTTTATCATCATAACGGTTTGCAAACTGTTTAACTTTTTCGAGTAATGCCGGAATAGCTTCAATGGATGTCACATCATCTGGCGGTAACTCTCGTGCACCAAATAACCGAATGGTAAGTTGATCTTGCTGTTGCAACTTCAAAAAGGCATCGGCTTGCGTTTCAGTTATCCGTGCGTCCATCACGGCTGTTATGCCTTGTTTGTTTAATTCTGCCTGTGCTAATTTAGCAATATGTGCGGCTTGTTCTTCCGTCAATTTTGATATGCTATCAAAAGCTCGCATAGCCGGTGCATCTTCTAAAATGCCATTAAGTTCACCGTCTTGTGTTCTGCCTATTTTTCCATCTGTCGGTTCGGGTGTGTTTCTATCCAAACCAAATTTTTGCAACGCAATACTATTAGCAACTAACGTATGACAATCGTTAGAAAAAAGGATTACAGGTCGCTGAGTATTGAGTTTATCCAGATCAAAGCGTGTAATATCGGTACCAATTGGTAACACTTCTTGCCTTAACCAGCCTCGAACTTGTAGCCATTGTGTGCTATTATTCTGACTGTCTTTATCCAAGTGTTTTTGAATAATTGCTAAAGTATCCTCAACGGTTAAACTTTGATAATTCAAATTACATGAGGTCAATTGCATGCCACCCCAAAAAGTATGAAGGTGTGAGTCGATTATCCCCGGCATCATCGTTTTACCATGAAGATCGTAAATTGCTGTATCATTATCAACATAGTGATGGCTATTTATTTCATCTGTGGAGCCAGTTGCTATTATGTAACCATTTTTGATTGCTATCGCTTCACAAACTGTATCTTTTTTATCTGCTGTATAAATATAGCCATTAATATAAATAACATCAGCTTTAACCATTATTTTTGATTCCTTAAATAAAGAACGATATAAAAGGTGAACGATACCAGATTTATAAAAAATTTGTCAAATGCAATAATTTTCTTTATTGTGTAAAACGATTATGCTACATATAATCTCTATAGTTACAGCGTCACAAGGTGAACAAATGAAATATCAACAACTCGAAAACCTTGAATGTGGGTGGAAGTGGCACTATTTAGTAAAAAAACATCTAGAGGGCGAGCCAATAACTCGCTATATTGAAAAAAGTGCTGCTCAACATGCCGTAAATGAATTATTACTGTTAGAACATAATCCAACAAGCGTTGTTGATTGGATAAAATCGCATTTGAATCCCGATCTAGATAATCGCATGAAGCAGACTATACGGGCAAAACGAAAACGACATTTTAACGCAGAACAACAATATACACGGAAGAAGTCCATCGATTTGGAGTTTTTAGTTTGGCAACGCTTAGCGAATTTAGCTAAACGCCGTGGTTGTACGTTGTCACAAACCATTACGCAACTTATTGAAGATGCTGAGCAAAAAGAACAATATGCGACAAAAGTATCAACAATAAAAGATGATTTACTGTCACTTCTTGATGTGAAGCGTAACAGTAAATAACACAAACTACAGGATAAATAGGTTTAATTATGGGAAAATCCCTTGTTATTGTGGAATCACCAGCTAAAGCAAAAACAATTAATAAATATCTTGGCAAAGAGTATGTTGTAAAATCAAGTGTGGGGCATATTCGAGATTTACCCGTTAGTGGTAGTAGCCAACGCTCTGAGAAAACGACTAAAGATAAAGCCGAGAAGAAAGTAAAACGCTCAGAAAAAGAAGCGTTAGTCAGTCGCATGAGCGTGGATCCTTACCATGGTTGGAAAGCACATTATGAGATTCTACCCGGTAAGGAACGTGTTGTATCAGAACTTAAAAAATTAGCTAAAGATGCCGATATGATTTACCTCGCAACCGACTTGGATAGAGAAGGGGAAGCTATCGCCTGGCATTTAAAAGATGTGATTGGTGGCGATGACAATAAGTACCGTCGTGTAGTATTTAACGAAATTACGAAAACAGCCATTAAAAATGCATTTAATAAACCATCTATGTTAGATATGGATCGGGTAAATGCTCAGCAGGCTCGTCGCTTTATGGATCGGGTTGTGGGCTTTATGCTTTCGCCATTACTTTGGAAAAAAGTGGCTCGAGGTTTATCCGCGGGGCGTGTCCAATCGGTTGCTGTTAGACTTGTCGTTGAACGTGAGCGTGAAATTCATGCCTTTATTCCCGAAGAGTATTGGGATCTGTATGCTGATTTAATGACGCAGAATAAAGCGCAATTAACGTTACAAGTGACACATTATAAAAATGAAGCATTTGAGCCAAAAGATAAAGTAGCGATCGATATTGCATTGGCTGAACTTAATAAAAGCCAGTACCATGTTACCAATATTGAAGAAAAACCAACCAAAAGCAATCCGACAGCACCCTTTATTACCTCCACTTTGCAACAGGCAGCAAGTACCCGTTTAGGGTTTGGTGTTAAAAAGACGATGATGTTAGCTCAGCGTCTTTATGAAGCAGGTTACATCACCTATATGCGTACGGATTCAACCAATTTAAGTCAAGATGCATTGACTATGGTGCGTGATTATATTGGTCAGAATTTTGGGGATAAATACCTGCCAAAATCTGCCAATGTTTACAGTAGTAAAAAGAATTCGCAAGAGGCGCATGAAGCCATTCGTCCATCTGATGTAACAATACTGGCTGATAAGCTTAGCGATGTTGACGCTGATGCGTGCAAACTCTATCAACTTATTTGGCGACAGTTTGTTGCTTGTCAAATGACCGCTGCCGAATACAATTCCACCACAATCACCGTAAAAGCGGGAGATTTTATTTTAAAAGCGAAGGGACGTACATTACGCTTTGATGGTTGGACAAAAGTGCAACCTCAATTATCAAAAAATAGTGACGATAAAATTTTACCGGCGGTTAATGTTAATGACAAATTGGATTTAATTAGCTTAAATCCGAATCAACACTTTACTAAACCACCTGCACGTTATAATGAAGCGTCATTAGTAAAAGAGCTTGAAAAGCGTGAAATAGGACGACCATCAACTTATGCAACGATCATTTCAACTATTCAAGATCGGGGCTATGTACGTTTAGATAATCGTCGTTTTTATGCTGAAAAGATTGGTGAAATTGTTACAGATCGCTTAAATGAGAATTTTAATGATCTTATGAGCTATGATTTCACGGCACGCATGGAAGATGCACTGGATGAAATTGCCAATAAAAAACAAGAATGGCGAGAAGTACTCGATCAGTTTTTTAGTGATTTTAGTAAACATCTGGAAATTGCTGAACAAACGCCAGACAAAGGGGGAATGCAATTAAATCCTTTAGTCTTAACGCCAGAAATAACCTGTCCAAATTGTGGACGTGAAATGGGCATTAAAACGGCTGGAACGGGGGTGTTCCTTGCTTGTTCCGGTTATGCATTACCGCCTAAAGAGCGTTGTAAGCAAACAATTAACTTAATCCCTGAACATGAAACCCTAAATATTTTAGAAGAGTCAGAAACAGCCGAAACTGATGCGTTAAGAGCTCGTAAGCGTTGTCCTAAATGTCACACGGCAATGGATAGTTATCTGCTTGATAATGAACGAAAACTACATATTTGTGGTAATAATCCAATTTGTGATGGATCGCTTGTTGAAAAAGGTAACTTCAAAGTCAAAAGCTATGAAGGCCCTATTATTGAATGTGAAAAATGTGGATCTGAAATGCATCTCAAATCAGGACGTTTTGGTCTATACATGGGATGTACCAATCCAGATTGTAAAAATACGCGTAAGATCTTAAAAAATGGTGATGTTGCACCGCCAAAAGAAGATCCGGTCGATTTGCCTGAACTTAAATGTACTAAGTCAGATGCACACTTTGTACTACGTGATGGTGCATCGGGAATCTTCTTGGCTGCACACAATTTTCCAAAATCAAGGGAAACACGTGCACCATTGATTGAAGAGTTACAGCGTTTTAAAGATCGTTTACCCGAAAAATTTAAGTATTTAACTGAAGCACCAAGTAAAGATCCTGATGGTAACCCATCTATTGTGCGTTTTAGTCGTAAAAGCAAACAGCAATATGTCACATCAGAAGTAAATGGCAAATCAACTGGTTGGGTAATGCAATACGTCGACGGCAAATGGATCAATAGTAAAAAATAGGTAAGAACACCTGAATGATTGTTAATATCATTCAGGTTAAGTATACGTTTTAGTATAAAGTCGTGTGTTTGTTTGTGCTAAAGTGTGAAAGGAATTACCTTATAATTTCCCTCTTTTTTAATACGTATTAATCAAGAGGGAAGTGTATAGAGTTAAAGGAGCCTTTGTCATGAAATTGCAACAATTACGTTATATTGTCGAAGTGGTGAACAACGATCTCAATGTTTCGCTAACGTCCGAAAAACTTTATACATCGCAGCCTGGTATAAGCAAACAGATTAAATTATTAGAGGATGAATTAGGCGTCCAAATTTTTACCCGTGTAGGAAAACATCTTTCAGAAGTGACACCGGTAGGCGAAAAAATCATTGCATTAGCTAAAGAAATCCTCAATAAATCGAAAGATATCAAAATCATTGCTAAAGAGTTCAGTCAGCCAAATCAAGGTTCTTTAACCATCACAACAACCTATACGCAAGCCCGTTATACCTTGCCAGTTGTCATCCAAAAGTTTATGCAACAGTATCCACATATTATTTTGCACATGGAGCAAGGATCGTCTCAACAATGTCTATTGCAAGCGCAAACCGGTCAAGCTGATTTTGCGATAATTACCGATCTTTCGCAGTTAAGTGATGATATGATCGCTTTACCTTGCTACCACTGGAATCAAGCTGTGATTGTCATGAAGGATCATCCTTTGGCTAAAAGTAATATGATTTCAATTGAAGAGTTATCAAAATATCCTTTAGTCAGCTATGATTTTTCTAATGATGGATCAGATTTAAATCAGGCGTTTATTAATGCCAAACAATTACCCAATATTGTATTTAGCACAACAGATGCGGATTTAATTAAAACTTATGTTAAATTGGGTGTTGGGGTCGGCATTGTAGCGAAAATGGCAGTCAATGAAAACATCGATAGCGATTTTGTCGTGCTTAATGCAGGTCATATATTTCCTTATAGTACAACTTATATTGCCTTTGCTCGGTCACTCTTTTTACGTAGCTATATGTACGATTTCATCAGTCAATTTTCACCCCATTTAAATAGACAAACGGTTGATAGACTGATTCTTTGTGATAACAATGTTGAAGTACAAGCTATGTTTAATGGTGTGAAATTGCCAATTTGTTAGGTCATTGATGACTGACATTCGGTAAATTATTTCGAATAAATATTGAGTAAAGTGCGAGGTTTTCGCACTTTATTGTATCGTTTTATTTGTGTCTAGCTTTTAGTATACCGATAACATCTTGAAGGGACAGATTTTGATCTTGTAATAAAACTAATAAATGATAGATCAGATCCGCTGACTCATTTTTAAGTTCTTCTCGGTCATGTACGGTGGCAGCCAGCGCGGTTTCAACGCCTTCTTCGCCCACTTTTTGCGCTATACGCTTGGTGCCATCATGATAAAGTTTAGCGGTATACGATGACTGAGGATCGGCATTTTTACGTGCAGCAAGCAATTGCTCTAATTGATATAAAAACCCCCATTCCGTTTTAGCCTTAGCAAAGCAACTGTTGCTACCGGTATGACACGTAGCGCCAATTGGATCAACTAAAATCAGTAGGGTATCGTTATCACAATCGGTTGAAATGCTTTTTACATTTAAAAAGTGTCCTGAGGTTTCGCCTTTTGTCCATAGTCGATTTTTAGTTCGTGAATAGAAAGTTACTTTACCAGTAGTTTGGGTTTGTTTAAGGGCTTCTGGCGTCATGTAGCCAAGCATTAACACATCACCTGAAACATAGTGCTGAATAATAACAGGCATTAAGTTATTCACTTTTTGCCAATCAAGCTGACTCGCGTCTAATTGGTTGTCTGAATTGGAAACTAACATAATCGAATCTCTACTCCGTGTTTAGCTAAATACTGTTTAAGTTCTGCAATATTAATAATTTGTTTATGAAATACTGACGCTGCCAAAGCACCATCCACACCAGCATCTTGAAAAGCATCTAAAAAGTGCGCCATTGTGCCTGCACCACCTGAAGCAATTAATGGAACATGGCAAACTTTGCGTATCGTTTTTAGTTGTTTAAGATCATACCCATGACGAACGCCATCTTGATTCATCATATTGAGTACGATTTCACCGGCGCCTCGTTTCTGCACTTCCTTAACCCAATCTAGGGTATTCCATTTGGTTGCAACGGTACGTTTTTCATCGCCCGTAAATTGATAGACATGGTAATTATCAGTTTCTTGGTCGTACCAAGTATCAATCCCAACTACAATACACTGCACACCATAACAATTGGCTAACTCCGTAATTAAATCTGGGTTAGCTAAAGCAGGGGAGTTAATCGATATTTTATCCGCACCAAAGGTTAATATTTGCCCAGCATCTTCGACGGTTTTAATACCGCCAGCCACACAAAAAGGAATATCAATCACTTCTGCAACTTTGGCAACCCAACTTTTATCGACCACACGCCCGTCAGAAGATGCTGTTATGTCATAAAAAACCAATTCGTCAGCACCTTCTTCAGCATATCTTTTTGCTAGTGGTACAATATCGCCGATGATCTCATGATTGCGAAATTGTACCCCTTTGACCACTTGACCGTCACGAACATCTAAACAAGGGATTATCCTTTTTGCCAGCATGAAATTGCCTCCTGAACTGTAAATTTACCTTCAAGCAATGCTCGACCGACAATCACACCGGCAACACCACTTTCTTGTAGTGCTTGTACGTCTGTTAATTGTCCGATTCCCCCCGATGCTTGAAACGCGATTTGTGGAAATTGTTGACTTATTTCTTGATAGAGTTTCACATTAGAACCACTAAGTGTCCCATCTTTAGATATATCGGTACAAAGCACATGTTTCAAACCATAAGGTAGATAATCGTCAATCACCTGTTCAAGTGTTTGATTCGAATTCTCTTGCCAACCATGAATAGCGACATATTTGTTACCTTGCTCATCAATCCGTACATCGAGCGCTAATACTAATGCTTCAGCACCATAGGTGTTAAACCATTGCTTAACAAGTTGAGGTTGTTTAATGGCTGTTGAGCCGATGACTACTCGAGTGGCGCCTGCGGCAAGTAGGGCTTTGATATCCTCTTCTGTACGGATACCACCACCAACTTGAACAGGAACTTGTACACCCGCAATTAAAGTTTTAATCAAGGATATTTGGCGTGCATTGGGATCTTTTGCACCGGTTAAATCAACAAGATGTAATAGTTTGGCTCCTTGTTTTTGATAGTCTTGTAATCTCAGTAGTGGGTTATTGCCATAATCACGTTTGAGATCATAATCACCTTGATGTAATCGAACAACAGTGCCGTCAATTAGATCCAGTGCAGGTATGATAGTAGGATAGGCACTCATGACTACATCTCCAGAAAGTTTTTGAGCAATTTTGCACCGGCTAAGCCAGAACGCTCGGGATGAAATTGTACACCGTAAAAGTTGTCTTTTTGCACGGCAGCGGTAAAGTTTTCGCCGTAATTGGTTTCTGCAATAGTTGCTGAGCATAATGGCATCGCGTATCCATGAACGAAGTAAAAATAAGCACCATCTGGAATATCTCGAAATAGATGATGTCCGGCTTTCGGGTAGACTTTATTCCACCCCATATGAGGCAGTGGTAGTCCACAATCGGGGATTTTAATGACTTTTTCGTTTATTATTCCTAATGTATCAACATGACCTTCATTACTGTACTGAGCCAATAATTGCATGCCAAGGCAAATGCCTAAAACAGGTTGAGTACACACTTTAATAAGCTCGACTAAGTTGCGTTCTTTTAATTTCTGCATTGCAGCTGAAGCTGAACCAACACCCGGTAAGAAAAGCTTATCAGAGTTAAGCACGATATCAGGTTCCAGACTGATAATAGGTTGGTATCCTAATCTTTCAATCGCATATTTAACTGAAGAAAGATTAGCGCAACCCGTATCTAAAATCACAATGTTCATTACAACACTCCTTTTGAACTGGGTAATCTGTCACTTTCGATTTTGATCGCTTGTTTTAACGTTCGAGCAAAAGCTTTAAATAGGCTTTCCACTTTATGATGATCGTTATCGCCTTCGGTTTCGATATGTAGGGTAATACCCATGGCATAACTTATGGAGTAAAAAAAGTGTTCAATCATTTGTGTACTCATATCGCCCACTTTTTGATGAGAAAATTGCGCATTGAATTTCAAATAAGGACGACCAGATATATCCATTGAACATTTCGCTAAACATTCATCCATAGGAATTACCGACGCATAGCGAGCAATACCTCGTTTATCGCCAAGGGCAATTTTCAACGCTTCGCCTAAAGCAAGCCCTGTGTCTTCAATAGTATGATGATCATCAACATGTAAATCACCTTTAACTTGGATATTAAGCTTAATTCCTCCATGGGTCGCAATTTGGTCAAGCATGTGATCAAAAAAACCGATGCCGGTATTGATTTGGCTTCCACCTTGTCGGTCTAACCAAACTTCAACCAGTATGTTGGTTTCTTTGGTGTGTCGTTCAACTTTTGCATAACGATCAGCTGTTGTTAATCGTTGAGCAATCTCGTTCCAATTTAAATGTGTCGGGTGATAATGGAGTCCATTAATTCCCATATTTTCAGCGAGTTGCATATCTGTGACCCTGTCACCTATAACATAACTATTGGTTTTGTCTAATTTACCGCTAGACAAATAAGGTAGCACTAATTGAATTTTGGGTTTTCGACATTGGCAATTATCTTCAGGAAAATGCGGACAGATAAGTACTTCTTCAAAGTTCACGCCTTGTGATTGAAAGATTTGCATCATTAGATTATGTGGACCGTCAAAATCAGCTTGTGGGTAGCGACTGGTTCCTAGTCCATCTTGATTGGTCACCATGACCAATTTAAAGCCTGCGGCTTGTAGTTTGAGTAACGCCGGTATGACATTAGGCTCAAAAGCAAGTTTTTCAAAACGATCAACTTGGAAATCAATAGGTGGTTCAGTAATTAAGGTACCATCCCGATCGATAAATAAATATTTTTGTAACATGATGACTCCTATTCTATCGTTTTTAGTGCTGTTATAACCGCATCACATTCAATTTGAGTACCAATGGAAATGCGTATAATGTTTTTTTGACCCATTGATTTACTTTGATCGCGTAAAATAATTCCTTGATTCCAAAGGTTATTAAAGACATCTTTATCATCTTGAAATTTAACACACAAATAGTTAGACCAGCTCGGGTAAACTTTTTCAACTATGGATAATTGGGAGAGTTGATCGGCAAATTTCTGTTTTTGATTGTTAATGTATTGAACATTTAACTTCATCGTATTGATACCGTCTTTACTCAGTGCTTGTGCGGCAATATCCGCTACAGGTGTGGCTAATGGATAAGGGGCAATCACTTTTTGTAGAGTATCAATGACGGGTTTGTTCGCAATCGTAAATCCACAGCGTAACCCTGCTAATGCAAATGCTTTAGATAAAGTCCGTAAAATCACTAAGTGTGGATAATTAGTTAGCCAGCTGACTACCGATGATTGTGGTGAAAATTCAATATAAGCTTCATCAATAACAACTAAAGCACGGTCTTGGGCCATATTAAGCAGGGATTTAATATCTTCAGCGTTGATTAAATTACCAGTGGGGTTATTCGGTGAACAGACATAAATTAACTTAACATTCTCAAGATTTTGTTCAATACCGTTAAGATCGAGTTGCCAATCTTTTGTTGTAGGAACGATCTTAGTTTTTATACCCAATGTTTCAGCACTAACTTGGTACATACCATATGTCGGCGGACAATATAAAATACTATCTTGTTCAGGCTCGCAAAATGCTCGCATCAAAAGTTCAATTGCTTCATCTGCTCCTCGACTGACAAGTAATTGATCGGGTTGTACACCGGCATATTGTGCATAGCCCCTAATTACTTGCTGTGGTTGCGGTTCCGGATAACGATTTAATGTTTGCTGTGTTAACTCAAAATGTGGCGCAACAGGGTATTCATTTGCATTAAGCCAAACATCACCTTGACCGCCAATACGTCTGGCGGATTGGTAGGGTGTCAATTTTTGTACATTTTTTCTCACTAATTGATTAATATCCATTTTCTATACCTACCTTTGATTCGTTTGATTTAATACTGCTAAACGCAATGTAACTGCTTGTTTGTGTGCTGTGAGTTGTTCTGCTTGCGCCATTAGTTCTACTGCGTTACCAATGGCTTTTAACCCATCAGGTGTTAACTTTTGAACTGTCATCCGTTTTTGAAAGTCAGCTAATCCTAAACTGGAGTAGGTAGCAGTGTAACCATAAGTCGGTAATACATGGTTAGTACCCGACGCATAATCGCCAGCTGATTCAGGCGACCAGTCACCAAGAAAAATAGAGCCAGCACTGGTTATCTGCTCGACAAGTTCATCGGCATTTTGGGTTTGAATGATTAAATGTTCTGGCCCATAACGGTTACTGATTGCAACGCATTGTTCTAAATCTTGAGTGACAATAAGTCGACTTTCTTGTAACGCTTTCTCGGCAATAGCTTGCCGTGATAATTGTGCAAGCTGCTTATCAACTTCTAATGATACTGCTTGAGCCATTTTTTCATCGGGAGTAAGGAGTACAACTTGTGAATCGGGGCCATGTTCAGCTTGTGATAACAAATCAGCAGCAATAAATGCAGGATTAGCTGAACTATCTGCAATAACTAGCACTTCGGATGGCCCCGCAGGCATATCAATTGCAGCACCATCAAGGCGTTGGCTAACCTGACGTTTTGCTTCTGTTACATAAGCATTACCGGGGCCAAAAATTTTGTCTACTTTAGGCACAGACTCTGTACCAAATGCCATGGCAGCAATAGCTTGGGCACCACCTAGTTGATAAATTTCGGTAACGCCACACAGCTCAGCGGCATATAAGATCTCATCCGCTATTGGTGGGGGTGAACACAGTATCACTTTGCGACAACCTGCAATATTAGCAGGTATGGCAAGCATCAATACGGTAGATAACAACGGCGCAGATCCCCCTGGAATATAGAGCCCAACTGAATTGATTGGTCGGGTTACAAGTTGACATGTAATGCCGGGCATTGTTTCAACAGTTACTGTCTGTTTAACCTGCGCTTGATGAAATTTTTTAATATTGCCAACAGCTAATTGCATAGCTTGTTTTAAATCAGGATTAACCCGATCGATTGCCATTTTAATTTCACTGTTGCTTAATTTAATCTGATTAATTTGAACTTTATCAAACTTGTTACTTAAGGCTTTTAACGCTTCGTCACCATATTGCTTAACTTGATTTAAAATATCTGCAACAGATTGACTAATTGAGTCTGATGCAGTCATAGCTGGACGAGTCAATAAAGCGGTTTGTTCTTGTTCTGAACATTGTTGCCAATAAGAGAGTTTCATACTTTACTCCATCATCTTTTCAATTGGTAATACAAGAATTGAGCTTGCACCTAATGCTTTTAGTTTTTCCATGGTTTCCCAAAATAGCGATTCACTACTAACCATATGTAACGCGACTCGATTTTGTTCGCCAGTTAGCGGTAATATTGTTGGATTTTCAGCACCCGGTAACAAGGCAACCACTTGATCTAATACCTGTGTTGGGGCATGTAACATAATATATTTTGATTCGCGAGCTTGTATTACCCCTTGAATACGTGTCATGACTTTATCAATCAGCGCTTGCTTAATTGGTGGCATTTCGCCTTGTCGTTGAATTAAACATGCTTTGGATTGATAGATAATTTCGATTTCTTGTAAACCATTTGCCTCAAGGGTAGCGCCACTTGAAACTAAATCACAAATAACATCAGCTAATCCTGCTCGAGGGGCAACTTCCACCGATCCGTTTAACAAACAAGTTTTAAATGTCACATTGTATTCAGCAAGGTAACGACGAAGTAGGTGAGGATATGTGGTGGCAATACGCAGATTATTTAAACATTCAGGGCCGGTATAATCGAAATCGCGCGGGGCAGCAATGGATAACCGACAACCACCAAAATCTAAACGACGTAATTTTTTGTACTGAGGATTTTGCCCTTCCGCTTGTCTATCAAGTACTTCTTCTTCTAAAACATTTTCACCCACGATACCAATATCGACCACACCGTCGATAACCAGACCGGGAATATCGTCGTCACGAACACGTAAAATATCGATTGGCATATTCTCAGCAAATGCGATTAAGCGTTGTTCTTGAAGATTAATTTTAATGCCACACTGTGCCAGCAATTTTTTTGATTCATCACTTAAACGACCAGATTTTTGCATCGCAATGCGTAAACGCGAATTATCCAACATATTATTCTCCAACTTATCCAAAAAATTTATAAACCACAAACAAAAAACCCTCGGAAGTTTGATCTTCCGAGGGTTTTCTATTTGCTTTCGCGATATCACCGGAAGACCAAATGTCTTCCAGCACCAATCGCCCGAAGACTATTCAGGAATGATGGTGATGATGATGTTTAGTAATAAAAGCGCAAAAACAATTCATAAAATAAAAACCATTAAGTTGATTTATTAATCTAATTTCTGAACAAAATATAACATAAAAAGTCTGCTCGCAACTGTTTTTTTGTTTTTTTATTAAATTTTTGTAAATTTAAATTCTGTTTCAACAACGTATAAATCATTCCTATCACAATGGGATATCATCTTAATTTTTCGAAATTTATAGAGTATATTTTTCAGCGTGATTATGGGGTGATAATTTTTTCAATTGATGACTAACTTTATAACGACAATAATGTTCTATCTTTTCCAAAAAAAGAGTTAGTTCAAATTTATCAAAGCAACTTTTTATAAAATAGCACCCGTCGCCGGTGATTTTGTAAAATTCGATAATTTGATTGTAAGATTTAACGGTATTTTCAAATGAACTGAATTGGTTAGAACTCATATAAATGGTAATAAACTGTAAGTAATCGGTTTTTTTATCAATAGTAAATCTTTCAATAATGCCACAAGTTTGCATGGTTAAAACTCGTTGACCTACGGCCTGACCTGTCAAAAAAACTTTTTCACCAATTTCTTTCCATGATTGACGGCTATCTTTGGTCAATTCATCTAGTATTGCACGATCTTTTTTGTCCATTTTTTCACTTTGAAAGTTGCCAGTAATGAATGCTTTCATCTTGCTATGTTAATGATAAGAGGATTATCGCATAATTCGTCATCTATATGTACTAAGGAGTAAAAAATGAAACAAGCGTTGATCATCATCGATGTACAAAATGATTATTTTCCTGAAGGAAAATTTCCTTTAATCAATACGGAAAGTGCATTAACCAACACGTTGCACCTACAACATGATTTTAGAATAAAAAAATTACCTATCTTTTATATTCAGCATTTTAAACAAGGTAGTAATGCTGATTTTTTTGTTAAAGATAGTGTTGGTGCTGAACTTCACCCTAAATTATTACCAATTAGTGAAGAGAATGAATTGATTATACAAAAATCTTATCCCAATAGTTTTTATCAGACTGATTTACACCAAAAATTACAACAACACTCAGTCAAACAACTGGTCATTTGTGGCATGATGAGCCATATGTGTGTGGATTCAACTACACGATGTGCCAATGAACTTGGTTATCAACCGATATTAATTCATGATGCATGTACAACCCGTGATCTTGAATTTAATGATGAAATCATCCCTGCTAAAAAAGTCCATTATAGCTTTATGTCAGCATTGGCAGGATTTGCAAAAGTTATCAATTGTCATGAATTCATACAAAAAAAGATAGATTAAATTTTGAAAAAAACAGAATGATTTGATTGAATGTCAAAGGCGCTGGAAAGACTCTCTATTATTTAATACTGCCAACAAAATAAACGAAATAAGTTTATTTTATTGAGTATATTTCAGGAAGATATCGTTTATGTTTATGATATCTTCCTAATCAATTATTGCATCAATAAAAGCGATTTATTCAAACTACTATTCAATAAGTTCAGAATATTTTTGACCTAAAACGCTATAACGACCATTGCCCAATAGTGCAAGACTGAAAGCGGTAATGACCATAAAAGCAGGGTATTCCCAACCACCACCGGTATTGCTAAATGTCCATCCATTATTAAAATGGATAACGGTGATAATGAGTAATTCAATAATGGCTAAAATAGCAATGACACGAGTTAATATACCAACTAACAGTAATGCACCACCACCAATTTCAAAGACAATGGCGATATAACCAACAAAATCGGGGAATCCAAGCGATTCAAAATATTGTGCTGTACCAGAGGGTGTAAAGACGAGTAACTTAGTGAAACCATGAACCAAAAACATCACACCTAAAGCAATACGTAAAAATAGAGCAGCCAGATCAGTTTGATTTTGTCTCATTTTTATTTTTCCTATATTAAGTTAGAAAATAACTTCAATTGATAATCGTAAAAAATTATAAACAATTATAAACAATGCTATTACTTGGTTAAAAATAGGATAATACAACATAGATTGTCTCATAAACGGTAATAGTTAGTAAAGTTATACCTGTTCGATTTATAAAACATTATCTGAATGAAAAGATGAATTTGCTTTTTTCTGGCAAGCTTTACATTTATCAAATCGTTTATATTAAATCATTAATCAAATAGGTAAAAAATGTGATTATTTAAAATGTTAGTCAAAATACGATTTTTTAAATCAATGCGTTAATATTATTGATTACTAAAGTTATATTCGTGATGGTGCATTTCATCCTTAATTGTTATAAAACAATGAGCGGAATATTGTCATCGATTTAAACCTATATGGTGAAAACTTTATTCGCTGCGTTGCGTTATCATCGCAATAATACATTAAACTGTTAAATTGATAATGTAATGGTAAAAAGCGCAGTTTTATCTGAAAAGTTTGTGATACAATGCCTTAACTATACTTAATGATTCATTTCTAACGTTAAATAATTAATACTCTCTTTTCTAACTTTAAATATTTAATACGATTCCAGTCCTTTTAAAGATTACTATTTTATGCATATCGTTCAATAGATTATTGGAGTAATACTAAAATGAATTACTATGATTTTTTAGTCATTGCCTTAAAATTATTGGTTGTCTTTATTTGCATTATTTTGTTTTTAAAAATTACCGGAAAAACATCATTGTCTCAAATGTCGAGTATCGATTTTATTGGTAACATGATTTTGGGTGGTATTGCAGGCGGTATTATCTATAACCCTAAATTAACCGTTTATGATTTTTTAATTGTATTACTCATGTGGACGGCAATAATGTACACCTCGAATTATCTGAAAAAAAATAGCCAAAATGCCAAAGCCTTTATTGTTGGTAATCCGATCGTATTAATGGATAAAGGCAAAATAAAGTTGGATGCTTTCACATCAGTAAATCTGGATATATCAAGCTTTGCCGTACTATTGCGGATGAAAAATGTCTTTAATATCAATTCTGTTGAAAAAGCGATTTTGGAGCCTAATGGACAATTAACGGTCGTTAAAAAAGGAGATAAAGATATTTCAGCTATCGTCTTAGAAAATGAAAAACCAAGGAATGATGTTTTAGAGGATTTGGGTAAAAGTGAAGCATGGTTAAAATCGAGATTATCTCGGCAGGGGTATAAAACTTATCAAGGTTTGTATTGTGTTGAATATTATAATCGACGCTTATATGTGATTCCTAGTGATTCTGTGGATTAAATGATTCAGATCAATAATATTAAGTCACCCTTAACCATTTCGTTAAGGGTTAATAACCGTGAATCAAAATCTTGATTTAATTGCTATAAAGCGGAGAATTGTTTAACGATTTAGTCACAAAACTTTTTACATCAAAGTCTATCAACGTATCTTGTAGCTTTTCGGCTTCTGCCTTTGATTGACATTGCGTAAAAACACAAGCGCCCGTACCAGTTAATCGTGTTGGAGCAAATTGCGAAAGATGAGTAATGATTGCGTTTACTTTTGGATAACGCTTGCGCACCACCACTTCACAATCGTTACTAAATTGATCTAAGGATAGCAATTCATTAACGCTTCGAACAGGTGTATCTCGCTTAAGATCAGGATCGTTAAACACCTTGACTGTTGAGATTGCAGTATTAGGGTAGGTGACCAAATACCAATATTCCGGAAATTCAACCGATTGCAACTGATCGCCAATTCCTTGTGCTAATGCTGTGTGACCATAGATAAAAATTGGTACATCGGCACCGATATTACGACCAATCTCAATCAATGTTTGGCGTGATAAATTAAGATTCCATAATTGATTAAGTGCAACTAACGTCGTTGCGGCATTCGATGATGCGCCACCCAGCCCACCACCCATAGGAATTATTTTATCAATCGCAATATCAATCCCTAACTCATGTCGACCAGTATAAGATTTTAGTCGTTGGGCAGCGAGAGTAATTAAATTTTTATCTGAAGGGATATCACTAAATTGAGTGACTAGATTAATCTTATCATCTTCACGAAGATTGAAAGATAATCTGTCACTTATATCGATAAATTGAAATAGTGTTTGTAAATTATGATAATTATCAGGACGACGCCCAGTAATATATAAAAATAAATTTAATTTAGCGGGTGAAAGCCATTGATACATGAAAAATCCTTATTACCGTAAAATCCAATTATCAATTTTTAAGCGAATTTTCTCATCACCATGTTTTAGTTCGATGGTGGCCGGAAGATCAATTTGTCTGCTTTTAAACTTTCGAGTCATATAATTTGGAATTGTTAAATTCCATTTATTTGCGTTTTGCATAAATTCTGTAGAAGCTAATCTTCCCGAATTATCTAATTTGATATTAGATGTATCATCAGAAAAGCCTTTTAACCAATTGTGTAAAGAATTAAGAGGAATATTGATGTTTGAAATTTTTCTCATTAAACTTTCAACATCACGGTCAGTATAATGTCTACCGTCTCTATCTATCAGTTCAGCATAGTCTGAATTGACCTTCAAACTTACAATGTTCCCACCTAAAGGGGTAGTAATTTTAATTTCATACATTTCTTCAGATTGTTGTAAGATTAAAAATCGAGCGTAATTTCTTGATTTATCACTAAAATGAGCAATACTACCATTCACTTGAAAAGCAACGACTTGTTTAAGATCTTGCTGATGAATTTGCCATTGTTCTTCAGCGGTTGCATTATCTATATTTTTATTGATATGACAAGCAGATAATAATAAAGGCAATATAATCAGAGTGTATTTTAATTTAAACATATTATGACTCTTAGTTGTTTATATGCGTAAGGTTGAGGTTATTATAACTGATAATTGACATAATAGAAAAACTAACCACGAATTAACGTAAACTATTTTTTTATGTATAATAGGTGTATTCAAACGCTTAATAACCGATTAAGCATTATAAGTTTTGTTAAAGAAATCAAGCAATGTCAATCACAATATTAGGTGTTAATCATAAAACAGCGCCAATAGCCATAAGAGAAAAATTAGCCTTTCCTAATGAAGTTATCGAAAAAGCGCTATATAGCCTTTTTCAACATCCCTTGGTTGAAGGTTGTGTTATTTTGTCTACTTGTAATCGAACTGAAATCTATCTGAGTTATGAAAATGAAATAGATTTTCTCAAATTAAAACAAATTGTGATTAATTGGCTTGGTCACTTTCATGATTTTAATATAGAAGATTATCACCACATATTATATTGGTACCAAGGGCGACAAGCTGTCGAACATTTGATGTCTGTTGCATGTGGAATAGACTCAATGATATTGGGTGAAGCCCAAATATTAGGACAGGTCAAGCAAGCATACAGTATCGCGCAAAAAAATCATTGTTTATCTTTGAATTTAGAAAAGCTGTTTCAAACTATTTTCCATGTTGCTAAGTTAGTGCGTAGTGAAACCAATATTGGTGTTAACACAGTTTCAATCGCTTATGCAGCGTGTCTTGCTGCGCGAAATTTGTTTGCGGACACTCAACAATTAAATATTATGCTTGTTGGAGCAGGTGAAACAATTGAACTGATTGCTCGTTATTTAAAACAGCATCGTTTTAAACACGTTATCGTTGCTAATCGTACCCGAGAAAAAGCGTTAAAACTAGCAACAATGATTGATGCAGAAATCATATCATTACCAGATATAGCTAATCGGCTGAAAGATGTTGATATTGTAATTAGCTCAACAGCAAGTCCTTTACCCGTTATAGGAAAAGATATGGTTGAGCAGAGTTTACACGCTAGGAATAATCGTCCGATGCTATTTATTGATCTGGCCGTGCCACGTGATATCGAACAGGAAATTAAAAATCTCGGCAATGTTAATCTTTATACCATTGACGATTTACATAAAACAGTTGAAAACAATTTAGAACAACGTTCAATTGCTGCCAAAGAAGCACAATATATTATACATGAACAAGCAGAACATTTTATTGATTGGTTAAAAGCTCGACAAGCAGTGGATTATATCAAGCGATATCGTAGTAATGCAGAAAATATAAAAAAAGAGTTAGAAACAAAAGCGCTTAATGCTATTAGGCAAGGAGCTAATGTTGATGACGTTTTTTATCAATTTTCTCATCAATTAACCAATAAGTTAATTCATGCACCAACTCAAACATTGCTTCATGCTGCAACTCATGATTGTGATGATTGTTTTAAGGTTCTTAGCAAAAGTTTGGGATTAATAGAACATTAATTTAAGATGTTCGTAAAATGGAAGAATTAAATATTGGATCAGATTGAGTTTTTTGATATTCAAAGTCCTTGCAAACGTGTTTGTGAAACAGACAAACAAGGATATTGTAAAACATGTTATCGTTCAAGAAATGAGAGATTCAATTGGTTACAATATACAAATTCTCAAAAGCAAGAAGTGTTACGTTTATGTCGACAACGCGCTTTACGACGTTATTATTTTCTGTTGCAACAACAAAAAATCAACTCAGCTAAACAAGCAGATTCACAAATAGAACTCACTTTTTGATATGATGCAATTATCTATTTTTATTAGCATCTTGTAATCTAAATAAACTCGGAGTAGGATTTTTGTCATAACGTTAAGAGTAACATTTCAATAAGTTGATTTAGATTAATCGAGAACCCTAATATGAAAATGTGTATTGCCTGTGGTATGCCAATGACTTGTATCGCTGATTATCCATTACATGATTTATCAAAAAATTATTGTAAATATTGTGCACATGAAGATGGTTCAATGAAAAGTTTTGATGAAAAATGGCAGGAAGTGACTTTACGCTATGCTAAAAATCACAATGTTGATTATCCGATTGCGAAACAAACAGCCTATGTGATTTTAAAAAAATTACCCGCATGGAAAAGACAATGGTAGTTGATTTTTTAGGCATTCAAAGCACATTATCATAATATCAGTTGCAGTTATTGCAAAGCTTAGTATAATTGCCAACGTTTACTTATTTACACTTCTCATGCCAGTGTGGCGAAATTGGTAGACGCAGCGGATTCAAAATCCGCCGCCCTTAAAAGCGTGTCGGTTCGAGTCCGACCACTGGCACCAACTCCACAACATGTTTTATCTAAAAGTCATTTTTTTACTCAAGTTTTAATTCTCAACCTTTATTAAAAGTAGATTGTCCAATCTCTTTTCAATGTCATTTTAAATTAGAGTCTAAAAGTTTAAGGTTCATTTGCCAATTCATCTAAAAGTTTAGTCATTTTTCTTTGTAACAATAGATATAAAAAAACTTATGAAAAAATATAGAATTATTATGTCAAAGACATTACTATTAACTAACCTAAATTGAATAATAATTATTTAAAAATAAAAAAGATGAAATGCTTAAATCTATTTTCTGGGTTTTTCTTCCTATCATTATCATTAACTACCCATGCGGTTGTTGTTAATGATATAACCGGAATGACGCCAGTAGAAGTTACATCAATCGTCCAACCTGAATCTACTCAACAAGTAGCTGAACTCATCAAAAATACAGATGGACCAGTCAGTATTGCTGGTGGAAAATATAGTATGGGTGGACAGACAGCAATTAAAAATGGTATTCAAATAGATACACAAAAATTGAATCATGTGATTTCTTTTGATCCTACAGAAAAGCTGTTAACTATTGAAACGGGGGCAAACTGGCGACAAGTACAGGAATTAATTGATCCTTATAATTTATCAGTCAAAATTATGCAAAGTTATGCGAATTTTAGTATTGGTGGTTCATTAAGTGTTAATGTTCATGGACGGTATATTGGGGAAGGCCCTATCATTTTATCTGTAGAAAAGATTAAGATAGTTCTGGCAGATGGTTCAATAGTTGTGGCAAGTCCGACAGAAAACCAAGAGATTTTTTATGGTGCTATTGGGGGATATGGTGGTTTGGGAGTTATTACCGAAGTAACGTTACGACTTGCAGATAATGTTAAAGTAAAACGAGTAAGTGATGTTATGCCAATCAAAAATTATTACCAGTACTTTGTTGAAAACATTCGTTCTGATAAAGATGCCATATTTCACAATGCAATAATTTATCCTCCTGATTATAAGAAAGTGCGTTCTGTTACCTTCAAACAAACGCAAGAACCTTTAACTATTCAGGAAAGATTAAGGCCTAATTCTCAATACTCTCGTAAACAAGAAGCACAAATTAAGTTAGTCACTTCTTCTGATCTAGGTAAACACTTGCGCAAAACCTATGATTTTTTTGATTATATTAATAAGCCTGTTATGTGGCGTAACTATGAAGCTAGCTATGATGTCTCGAATCTCCATCCGATAGCAAGTAAAAATAAAAGTTTTGTTCTACAAGAATATTTTATCCCCATTGAACGATTTGATGAGTTCTATCCAGATTTGGTATCTATTCTAAAAAAACACAAAGTTAATGTGATCAATATATCTATACGTCATGCAAATCAAGATAGTGGTTCACTATTAGCTTGGGCTAAAAAAGAAGTTTTTGCCTTTGTTATTTACTATCAGCAGGCAACGGATGAAAAAAGTAAAAATGAAGTAGGAATTTGGACACGGAAGTTAATAGATCTAGCTTTAGCAAATGAAGGAAGCTATTATTTACCGTATCAGTTGCATGCAACGGTTGAACAGTTTCAGCGCGCCTATCCACAAGCGGAGCAATATTTCAAACTCAAGGATCGATTAGATCCAGATAATAAATTCAGTAATTTGTTACTGCAACGATACCGTACTGAATTGACTGACAATAAATAGTTTATTAATCCAGCGGATAACGCTCTATTTATTAATGATAATTTCAGAATATAAACTTTAAATACATGATGAAATAAAAACATATTATGATGTTAATAACAGTATTTAAAGAATATTTTTTAATTAAGTAAATAAAACTTAATGATAAACAGCATTGATTAAAAATAATTTTGTGAGATAGGGGGATTTTATGAAATATACAACATTAGGCAATACCGATATTGAAGTCTCACGTTTTTGTTTAGGATGCATGAGCTTTGGTGATCCTGCTAGTAAAATGCATGCCTGGACACTCAATTCTGCTGAAAGTGAAACAATCATCAAGCACGCACTCGATTTAGGTATTAATTTTATTGATACAGCTAATATTTACTCTGCGGGAACAAGTGAAGAATATGTAGGACAAGCTCTTAAAAAAAATATTGCTCGCGATAAAGTTATTTTAGCAACTAAAGTTTATTTTAATGAGGGACATCTATCCAAAGGTGCTATTGAAAGAGAAATTGAAGGCTCACTCAAAAGGCTTGGAACAGATTACGTTGATTTATACATTATTCATCGTTTTGACTATAACACCCCGATCGAAGAAACCATGCAAGCTTTAGATAAACTCGTAAAAGCAGGGAAGGTGAGAGCTTTAGGTGCATCGGCAATGTATGGTTATCAATTTTATAATATGCAACTTGCAGCAGAACTAAATGGGTGGACAAAATTTGTATCGATGCAAAATCACTATAATTTATTATATCGTGAAGATGAACGTGAATTAATTCCTGTCTGTAAACAATTTAATGTTTCTTTAACGCCATATAGTCCATTAGCTGCCGGACGGCTTTCTCGGTTAGAATGGCATACCGATACTTTACGTAGTAAAACAGACCAAACGGCTATTGCTAAATATGATGGTATGGAAAAATCAGATATTAGTATAGTACAACGAGTTCATCAACTTGCTGAGAAATATAAGGTAACGATGACGCAAATAGCATTAGCTTGGCAATTTGCTCGGGGGGTGGCTTCACCAATTATCGGAGCGACTAAAACTCGGTATTTAGATGATGCAGTTGGATCACTCAAGGTCTCGTTGACAAAAGAAGATATCGATTATCTTGAAGAACTTTATAAACCTCATCCTATCGTAGGGGCATTGTAAATAAGTTTACTAGTGCCCTTTTTGGTAAATTGTAAAAATCAGCCCTAAGGCAATATTTAATGCTTTAGGGATATAACTAATCTCAATAAAAACTATACTTATACTAAGATGAAACTAATAGGTTATCTCACGCAAATTAAAATAAGTATAATTTTCTCCTAATTTTAAGCAATAAGATTTTGTCCAATCACCATTTTCATTATGGTCATAGAATGAACATTTTTTGGTTAGAACCGATTTTGAATCCAACTGATCATGAATTTTAATTGTGGTTTTGCTTAATTGCTTATTTTCATTATAAGAAAAATATTTTTCTTCAGTCAGGTTATAAGAAAAAGAGTCATCCATTTCTAATGTTGTTTGCGTAATAATTTTTGTAATCTTGTCGTTATCATAAAATATCTGATTGATTGTAATCGGAGTAGTAAAACGTTCTATTTTAATGATTCTATTTTGATCATCGTATGTTGCAATCCAAGATATTTTTTTATCAACATCTTCCATTTTTACTAAACGTTTCTTTTCATCAAATTCCATGGTTAGATCTAAATTATATTTATTATCAATTAAAAAATGACTTTTGTTTAATTCATAATTATTGTCAATTTTTACGGGTATGAGCTCAACGGAAGTAAGCATACCATTAGAATCAGATTGATAACGTTGATGTTCACTGCCAATAATTTTTTGTTGTTTGATAATATTTGAATGCGGTATATAATCAGCACTACTAAATAAAAGATAATTATTAGTCAGTTCTATTTTGTTAGATTGCTCTGTTTTATTACAAGCGGATAATACACTTAGAAAACAACATAGAATGAGCATCCTCTTCATCATATTTTCCCTAATCAATTAATAATATTCTAAAGTTCGAGACACAAACTTTGTTGATTCTTCGGATTTTAAACAATATTGTTTAGTCCAATCACCATATTGGTTGTGTTCATCAAAAAAGCATTCAAATTGATTAAGGGGGATCAATTGATTTTTTTTATCAACTTCATATTGACCATCTACTGCTGAATAAAAATATTCAATTGTTTTTTCTAATTGTTTTTTCGAGTTATAAAAAAATTGTATTTTTATGATATGAAGTGGTGACCAATTATCATCCTTGTTACGGACAAACATTTCATATTTTCTTTCTTTGACCAAATTGTCGTCATAAGTAATCTGATTTATAAAATGAAAATTATTACTAGGCGTGATCTCATTTTCAATTTTAATCACTCGCCCTTTATCGTCATAATCAGATTTAACGATTTTTATTCCGGAAGAATCTTCCATTGAGAGGATATTTTTATTATCATCAAAATTGATTTTATAAGTAAGTTTATCAGGTGATTCTATAACGTACTTTGAATTTTTATAATCCAAATGTTTTTTAATATCGTTTAATGTATAAAATGTAATTAACCCATCTGGATTAGATTCAATTACTGCCGAATAGCTTCCTTCAAATTTTTGCTTCTTTATTACTTTTGAATTAGGAATAATATTATAATGACCATTATTGATATAATTGTTTGTAATTATTGTTGAGTTTATGTTTTTATTATCACAAGCTAACAAGGGTAAAACTAAACCAACAATTAAAATAACTTTTGTTTTCATTTTATTCTTTCTTATTGTTAAATTTCCTTTATGGGAATGTATTTAATCACAAACAGATCGGCATTTAAACAAAAATTTCATATGACTTAATCGAATAATGATATAATTTTTCTGTATTATCATCGTTCACAACATCCGCCTATACTTACCAAAGTAAAATAGTAAATAAAAAGCATTCAAAAAATGTGTTTACATTTAATTTGAACAAAATAGGAGAGATAATGACAAAATACTGGTTTTTATTAATGCTTCTTGGTTTATCCTTATTAGGATGTGAACAAAAGGGTAATAACGTTTCAAAAAATGATGTTAAAAAACAGGAAATCATTGTGGGATTACCTCCTAGTATGCACAATATTTTAATGGAGCGTGTGGTCAAACCCGAATTAGAAAAAAAAGGCTACAGAGTCAAACTGGTTAATTTTAGTTCTTTGCGGGATGCCAATACCGCATTGGTTGAAGGAAGTATTGATATGAATGCAGCCCAACATCAAGATTATCTTGATGTTTATAACAAAGAGACCCATAACGATCTTGTCTCTTTAGTTCATATCCCTTCCATATCAGCAGCTTTATTCTCACAAAAACATCATTCAATCAATGATATTGCATCCAATCAAATTATTGCGATCCCAAATGATCCTTCTAACACTTCCCGATCATTATTATTGTTGCAAAGAATTGGTTGGATCAAGCTTAAACCTGACGCACAATCAGGCATAATTACATTAAATGATATAATAGAAAACAGTTATAAATTGAAATTTAAAACGCTTTTATCCGAAATTATTCCGCGAGTACTTGGCGAAGTTGATTATGCAATTATGCCTGGAGGGGTAGCATGGTTAAGTAAAGTACCAGCAGATAATATTTTAATTCAAGAAGAATTATCGCCCAATTTAGAGTTAATGGTCGTTGTTAAAAAAGAAAATCTCAATACGGCATGGGCAAATGACGTTAAACAACTCTATCAATCTGAAAAACTCAAAACATTTATTGAACAAGATCCGGATGCCAAAGGTAGATTTATTTGGCCAAAATAAGAAAGAAATAAAATAACCAATATCTTTATATGGAAAAAAGATATTGGTTTGACTGTTGAGGCTAATTCTTTAAATTATATGAAGAATAAAACATCTATATCTTCATAACAAAAATTAAATTTCTTAATTAATGCCCTAAAATGTTACTATTTTTGTGAAAATCTTCAAATGAATATAATGTAAAAAAATCTTTGTTTTTTTAATTAATCTATTCATTAATTTTAGTTAACCATTTGTAGAAAAACGAAATAACTGGCAGCAACTTTTAACCTTAACCGGCAGTGATTTTAGTAAAGCTTATAAAAAGCTTGAAATCACATTGGAAAATAATGCTTCGGAATTATTTCTATCAATCATAAAAAACACTAACCTAGATAAAAATATATTGATATACATCACAAAAATCAGAAAAAGATATTTTTTTAGAGCTCAATCAACCTCATACTAAAAACTAATCTTAATCAAAGAAAGGTATATCATTATGATTAAAAGGAAATTAAAATTAGCAGCCATTATCAGTAGTTTTATCCTAAGTACTTCAACTGTTTTTGCTTCAATTGACGATGTGAAAGACCTTAAAATCATTAGTTACAATGTCTATAATGGTATGAAATTAGACGAAACAGACGGAAAACAGAAATTTATCGAATGGGCAAAAGCACAAGATGCCGATATTATTGCCTGGCAAGAAATGAATTTTTTTACTCGTGAAAAGCTTGAAAAATTTGCCGCAAGTTATGGACATAAATATGCGGTATTATTGAAAGAAAAACCTGATGATGCCGCTTTTTTCCCTGTCGCCATTACGTCAAAATATCCTATAGTCAATGTTGATAAAGTCGTGGATAATCTATGGCATGGTGCGCTGTATGCCGATATTGGCAATTATCATTTTGTTATTACCCATATGAATCCATTTTGGACAGAAAAAAGAATTGATGAAATGAATTTAATTATCGATTCTATCAAATATAGCCGTGATCCAAATGGTAAATGGATTATTGCTGGTGATTTAAACTCTTTTTCACCTGCGGATAAAGAAACCTACGATAAAAGTAATTTGTTAAACGATATCAAAGAAAAACAGAAAAAAAGACCGATATTAGAAAATCTTGTTAATGGACAATTAAGTTATACCGTTCAACAAAATTTATTGGATGCAGGGTTTATTGATGCGTTGAAAATTAAAAATAAAGAATTTATTGCGACAGCGCCAACCAAAGTATTTTACGATCAAGCTTCAACACCGCTGCGTTATGATTATATTTATGTGTCCCCCCCATTAAAAAACGACGTTATTGAGGTTAAAGTCTTAAAAGACGATTTTACGGATAATTACTCTGATCATTATCCTGTACAAATGATCATTAAAAATAAATCATCACAACCATAATAGTGAAAGCCATGTATCATTGCATGGCTTTTATCAGTCATTTTTATATGACAGTATTTTCCAATGATAATCATCAAGTTGTGATTGTGATCGCAACATGTCCATTTAAATTAAATTAATATCAAAAAGAGCATCGAATAATCTAACTCGAATTGATGAAATCAAAAAAGTTGTAGGATAAAGATATGAAGAAAAATTGTTTAGTACTGACTATAGTGGGTTTGTTTTCGTTATTTTCATATGCATTGGCAACAGAAGATTTAGTGATATCACAATATCAACATTCGCCGAATAAAGTGTATACCGGTAAAGATCATCCAGAAATTACCATTGCAAATTTCAACATTGCAGGCGGGCTTAGAAAGCATAAGGTTAATTTAGATTTAGTTGCTAACGCGATTAAAGCAATGGATGCGGATATTATAACTCTTGAAGAAGTCGATCAAAATACCACACGTAGTGATGGCTTAGATCAAGCAAAAGTGATAGCAGAAAAAACGGGCATGTACTATCTGTTTGGCAAAGCAACGGACATGAAAGGCGGTAATTACGGTAATGCCATATTGTCTAAATATCCAATAGTAAAAAGTAAAACTTTTTTGTTACCCTCTGGTGATTTTGAACAAAGATCCCTGATGTTAAGTCAAATTAATGTGCCGGGCTTTGATTCGCCAATTTATGTGTTTAATACTCATTTTGATTGGCATGAAGAAGATGAGGTAAGAATGTCACAAGCACGTTTTATTAATAGTATTGTTTTTGACGATCTGGACTTAGATGATGAATTTCCTAATTTAGTATCTGGAATTATGTTATTGTTAGGCGATTTTAATTCTGTTAAAAATGATAGAGTCATTAAAGAGCTTGAAAAATACTGGACTTTGGTGAAACAAGAAAATGTCGATACTCGCACTTGGCCAGCAGGAAATCCTGGATTAGATTTAGATCATATTTTTACAAGTCGAAATCAAATATGGCAAGTTGAGCAATTCATTATTCCCAATGATGGCAATGAGTGGAATGGTATCAAATGGCCACTTGTAAGCGACCATATTCCAGTGATCGCTAAATTAAAATTGATTGAGCAATAAAAAATGGAAATGGGCATATAGCCCATTGTCTTTTAGCATTCATTTTAGTTTAGCAATAACATAAATATAAACTAGCTCGCTGATTAATTCGATAAGTGTTTGTGTTACGATGATTGCCGGTAAAATGGGTATTGCATTAGGTATGGCTAACGCTAAAGGTAAAATGACTAGCGCATTTCGAGTACCAGCACTAAAAGCTATCGCTCGACTTCCTGCGACGGAAACATGAAAACAACAACCTACAAACCATCCAACTAAAGGGGCGACAATAGCAAAAATTATATAAAATGGAATAACGGATACTACGACTGATAAATTACCTTTCAGCTGAGGTAGAACTGCCAAAATAACGATAAAAAGCGTTAATGCCGTGGCTGGAACGGGTAACATATTTAACCCATGTATCATTTTTTTGCCTGTGTGATTTCGTACAGCCCAGACTTGCATTAAGGTAGCTAAACAGAAAGGAATGACCATTAACCAAATAAAAGCATGGATAAAGGGTTGGAGGTGAATGAGCTGGTTGACCTGTTCGCCAATCATAAAAGTTAAGTAAACAGGCAGTAAACACATTTGTAACAACAATAATAAAGGTGTTGCCATCAATAATAAACGGGCATCTGCGCGTCCAAGATGAGAAAAAGTGACAACATAATCAATGCAAGGGGCAAGTAACACAAGTAATACGCCCAGTCTAATGAAAGGTTCGGAAGGTAGAAATAGCGCTAATAATCCAACCCCAACAGGTATAATAACAAAATTTGTTATAAGTAATGCCAATATAAATCGCTTATAAGACCAAAACTGTTTAATCTCAGTCACAGGAACTTGTAAGAAAGTGACAAACAACATGAATGCTAATACCGGATTGATAAACATGTCGAATATTGAGGTGTTGTCTAAACAAAATACCAGACCAATAGCTATCATCACCACAGAAAAATAAATAGCTATCTGATTTTTTTCTAAATTATCTTTGATTTGTTGCATAGTGTCATTATTCATTAGGTAATAACGAACAAATAGCATATCAGAAATCAACAAATTTAAAGAATGTAATATTCATGCCAATAGATACAAACAGTTATCATTGTATTTCGATTCAATTCAAATTATTTGATTAATTATTTAGTTCAAATAGCTAATTTATTGACAGCATCTAAATGGAAAATACCTTGGATTTATCATCCATATCACTATTTTGCTTAAATTTATCACTTAAAATCATTATAGCATTGACAACAACTGAATTTTTGTTGAACTACGCATTCAAATTGGCAAGCATTTATCAAAAATGCGATCTTTGTCACATCAGATAATAAAAGCAAATTCGCTGTCTAATTATCAACGATCTTTCATTGTTGAACTCGGTACAAACAATCTTATCTCTATTTTAGGGAAAAAATAGCATTGTATTTCAACATGAAGCCAAATTAGCTTTTCATTTTGAGACAAATAAAAGCTTTTTTTAAGAATTTCAAACCACCTGTAATCTGCAATCAAGATCACAATTTAGCATCACTCAAATACCTATACTGATATTCATGTTTCGGTCAATTCTTTTGTCGAATTTTTATCAATCAGGAGGTCGTAATGAAAACGTATGTCAAAAATTGGATCACAATTGGGTTACTCAGCGCATTGGGTTTGTCTGTTGATGCGGTGTGGGCTAAAGAATATCAATTAACAGGGCAGCATACCCAAATCACGCTATCTGATAGTGGCAATCAACAAAACGTCACATCGTTTAATATTACTAATCCCGTAACTAATGATTCAATCACTGTTAATACGCTATTTGAGATCACGCTAAATTCGGGGAAAAAATTGACCGATAAAGATTTCCACTTAGATAATTTACAACAAAAAGACAATCAAATTTATTTAAATTTCAGTGGTCATGATATTGCGATTCAAACCCTATTGATTCTCAATGATGATAAACATTTTGCCAGTTATGAACTGCAAATCACCCCTAAAAAACAGGCACTTTCAATGTCAGACGTTTCTTTAATGCCGTTTCATTCTCAAGCGCCATTTGTTTACGGCTCCGTTGTCAGTTCGCCGATTATTAGTGATACCTTTTTTATCATTCCCGAAAATCCATTAACCAATACCGTTGCCTATGAAGGTGGTGTGTTGCAAAAAATTCCGCAAGCGATCCCGTTACAAGTCAATCATACCTTGAGTTACAAAACCTATATTGGTACTTATGAAAAAGGGCAATTAAGACGCCATGTAAATGAATTTATTAATCAAGTTCGCCAGCGACCATATAGCCCGTACTTACATTATAATTCTTGGCTAGATATCGGATTTTTTAATCCTTATACTGAAAAGGAAGCACTGTTACGAATCGAACAATATGGTCAAGAATTAGTTGAAAAACGTCATGTTACCCTAGATGGTTATCTATTTGATGACGGTTGGGATAATTTAACGGGTAACTGGGGATTTGGTGATAATTTTCCGAGTGAATTTAAAAAATTAAAAAACGCATCTGAAAAATATCACGCCGCGCTGGGTATTTGGTTGTCACCTTGGGGAGGGTACAATAAACCACGTGATACTCGTGTTGCCAATGCATTAAAACTGGGTTATGAAACCATGGATGGCAAACTTGCCTTATCAGGCCCTAAATACTATGCTAATTTTCATAAACGAATTTTAGAATTAATCCAAAATCAGAACATTACCATGTTCAAACTCGATGGAACAGGTAATGCAGATAAAGTGATCGCCGGCAGCCAATTTACCAGTGATTTTGATGCTGCGATTCATTTAATCCAAGATATGCGTAAAGCGAATGATCATTTATATATTAATCTAACAACCGGTACACAAGCGACGCCGTCTTGGTTATTTTATGCCGACTCTATCTGGCGAGGTGGCGATGATGTCAATTATTATGGACCCGGTAGTAAAGTTCAACAGTGGTTAACTTATCGTGATGCGGAAACGTATCGTTCTATTGTTTTAAAAGGTCCCTTATTTCCATTAAATTCACTTATGCTGCATGGTATTGTATACGCTAAACAAGCAAAACATTTGCAACAAGAAACCGAAAATGACTTTGCTGATCAAGTTTGGAGTTACTTTGCAACAGGAACGCAATTACAAGAAATGTACATTACTCCTGAACTGATGACAACAAACAATTGGGATACGTTAGCATCGGCTGCTAATTGGGCAAGAGATAACCAAAACGTGTTATTCGATACCCATTGGATTGGTAAAGATCCCACAAAATTAGGGGTATATGGTTGGGCGGGATGGACGCAAGATAAATCCATTATTACTTTACGCAATCCGTCAGATAAACAGCAAATTTATTATCTGGATTTACAAAATGATTTAGAGTTGCCGGCAAAGGCAAGTTCACATTTTAAAATCAACATTGATTATCACAGTGAATCTTATGCGCAAAAACCAACGAGTGTGGATAAAACGGCATTAATCACTCTTGAGCCTTTCGAAACAGTTGTCATGTCGCTAATTCCGCAATAATTACAATATGCCTTGTCTGCAAATACAAGGCATAAAATTAAGCTCAAAATAGGCATATGAAATGTCAAATTTTAAAACGGGCTTAAAACGAATGGAACAAAAAATAATATAATGAAACTATTTACAATAGAAAAAAAGCTCATTATGATATGCGCCATTATTAACGGCAAAGGAGAATTCATTATGATCTGTACAAACAACCTTTGCAGGCTTTTCGCAAAATAATTGAATAATTCATCTTTTCATTCTTGCTTCAATTCATTCTGCTGATCTTAGCCTGCCTTTTAAATTCATACCCATAATTTAAAAAACAATTTTTTTGTTTATTGATGTAATTAAAGTCATTAACAACCTAAAAAAATATGTTACTTAACATCTAACTTTTATCGACAGCACAAAGATAATGTTGTCAGTAATGGCGATCTAACATTGCTAATATTAGTTGTTATTCATCTTTTGTATCACATTTAAATTATGAGTACTAAACAATAATAATATTTTTTAAATGGATTGATATATGGACAATTCTATACAGATACTATCTGAAAAAGCCTTATACATCGCATCAAAAAACACGTGGGTTGAAGGTTTAGCTATTCAACAATTACAGACTACTGCCGAATTACCCAATATGGTTAAAGTAGTCGGTATGCCGGATCTTCATCCCGGAAAAGGGTACCCAATTGGCGCAGCTTATTTAAGTCGAGGAACCATTTATCCTGCATTAATTGGCAGTGATATTGGTTGTGGAATGGGCTTTTGGCAAACCGATATTAATATTGCTAAATTAAGCATAGATAAATTGACACGGCAGATCGGGAATATTGATCAACCTGATGTCCGACATAAATATAACCTTGGTACAATTGGTGGTGGGAATCATTTTGCAGAGTTACAAAAGGTTAGCAAAATTTGTCACGCACAACTTTTTGAACACTACCAACTTAATGCTAAAAAATTATTTTTGCTAGTACATAGTGGGTCACGAGGATTAGGGCATGCTATTTTGCAAAATCAGCTATCACGATTTGGTTATCAAGGTTTAGCTGATGAAAGTTCAGCCGCACTTGAATATTTGGCAAAACATGATAATGCGGTAGCATTTGCCATGCTAAATCGACAAGTGATTGCTGAAAGGTTGATGAATAATCTTAACACTCATGGACGTGAAATGTTGAATGTTTGTCATAATTTTTTACAAAAAGTGACACTTGATCATAAAAATTATTGGTTACATCGCAAAGGGGCTTCCTCAGCAATGGATGACCTTGTTATCGTACCGGGTTCTCGAGGGGATTATAGCTATTTAGTTAAACCGATACCGAATGAAGATCTACTCTTATCGCTCGCCCATGGTGCAGGGCGAAAATGGCGTCGAGCTGACTGTAAAGGCAAACTAGATCATCGTTACTCAATTGCTGAACTAAAACGTACAAAATTAGGTAGCCGCGTTATTTGTGAAGACAGCAGTTTAATTTTTGAAGAGGCGCCACAAGCTTACAAATCAATAGATAGTGTGATTGAATCGATGCAACAAGCAAACCTTGTCACGGTAATTGCTCAACTTACACCAATATTGAATTATAAAACACAAGGAGGTCACTAATGCCAATACTCTTATTTTCGTCTGCCAGAGGACCAGATGAATGCACATTAACGGTGGCAAAAGCGGTAAAACAATTTTTGTTTGAAGCAAACAAATTAGCGTTAACCGCCGAAATTCTAGAAAGTATTATGGGCGATAAGCCCAATACTTATCGTTCGGTATTGATTTCTGTTGAAGGTGATCAAAGTGAACAATTAATTGCTCGTTGGAGCGGTACTTTACAATGGGTGTGTCAGAGTCCTTACCGACCACATCATAAACGTAAAAATTGGTTTATCGGTATTACTTGCTTACCAAATCCTGCGCCAATACTAGATAGTGCAATTGAATTTTCAACAACGAAATCTTCAGGGGCAGGTGGGCAGCATGTGAATAAAACGGAGTCCGCTGTGCGGGCAACGCATATTAGCACCGGTATTACGGTTAAAGTTCAATCAGAACGTAGCCAACATGCAAATAAACGTATAGCAAAAGTGCTGTTAGCACATAAATTGGCTGAATATGAGGCAAATCAATATCAACAACAAAAAGATATTCGTCAGCAATTTCATTATGCTATTCCTCGTGGTAACAGTAGTCTAGTATTTTATGGAGAACAGTTTTGGGAGGGCAGAAAATAACTAAATGAAAAACATTGTGTTATTGAATTTCAGGCATACCATCCAATTCATTTTTTTGAACTGATATAATTTTTTCATTCAGGTTTCCTGTTTATCTGATAGGGAACCTGAAAATTAACATCAAATCGATACGACGTTTTTAACATCACTCTCCATTTCGTTGCTTTATTTTGATAATAAACATGAAAACACTAGGTTGTTTTAACCGTTAAATAAAAATAATTTTGTTAACGTTTTCAACCAAAATTTATACATATTTTTCTGTCTATTTTTTGACAAACCCAATATACTTGCCAAACCTGTATTTGATAATGATTATCATTATTAATTGTAAGGTTAAATTTAGAGATGTGTTAAATGATTTAATTGTTTTTTATGAAGGAATGAAACATGAGTTATAAAAAGGTAAGTATCTTATTACTCTTTATGAGTTTTTCTTCACAAGCTGAGTCTGTGCTTGAAGATAAAGATACAAAGCAAAATATTGATGAACCGAATAAACCATTAACGAAGAACAATATGGTTAATCGTGACGATATAGACGATGTGATTACTGTCATTGCCGGCTCATCAACGCAAGATGAATTAAAAAAAATAAATAGTGTTATTGCGGGACGATCAACACTTTCATCAGGGCTAATAGAACAAAAACAATCCGATAATGTTGCCGAATTGCTCAATACTTTACCCGGTGTGAGTGCTGCTGGTTCAGTTAGGCCAGGGGGGCAAACCTTAAATATATGGGGTTTTGGTAAAGTTGAAGATGTCAAAATTATTGTAGATGGTGCACAAAAAGGATTCCAAAAATATCAACAAGGATCGATTTTTGTTGAACCAGAACTTCTTAAACAAGTTGAAGTTAATAAAGGTCCACACGATGTAAAGTTTGGAAATGGCGGCTTTGGTGGCGTGATAAAAATGGAGACTAAAGATGCGATTGATCTGCTTGACCCCAATCAATACCTTGGCGCATTAATCAAATACAGTTTTCATTCAAACAACCATCAGAATATGGTGACAAGCGCAGTTTATGGTCGAACACAAGATGACATGTTTGATGGTCTTATTTATTACACTAACCGAGACAGCGGTAATTTTAAACGCCCTGATGGCTCAAGATTTGAGTTTTCAGAAGATGACATGGATTCTTACATGGCGAAACTCAATTTTAGACCCAATGAAGAACACACTTTCACTCTATCAGGTATACGTTCAAAACGAGATTCATGGCAACCTTGGGCAGCCAAATATGTCGAAAAAATGACATCCCCAACCGCTGCACAAATTAAAAAATATGGATATAAAGCAGCATGGTTAAGAAAATTGGTAAAACGTGATCAACAAGATGAATCCGCCCAATTTAAATGGAATTATCAGCCAACTTATAATCCATTAATTAATTTGACGTTACACACCACTTATTCCAAAACCAAACAACATGATACTCGTCCTAATAAATACAATCCTGTGGCTTCATTAGGGACAATGGGTAACGAAAGTTGGGTTAGCTATACCGATAAAACTATCGAGCTTGAAAATGTCAGTATTTTTAACACCGGCGCTGTCGATAATGCATTAAAAATTGGATTACAAGCACATCTACATGATCGTGATACGTTAATGTATTACAAAAATTATGCTAAAAAGCCAAATTATAACAATGGTTATTTCCAACCGGCTTACATGCCTTCTGGTAAACAGCAAACTTATAGTTTTTATATTCAAGATGAACTTTCGATTAGTGATTTTGTCTTATCACCCAGTCTTCGATATGATTATGTCCGAAATCACGGTAAAAAGAATTATGCTTCAGCGTATAACGATCCCGATCCTCGTTATGGTCATGACTATTCACCCGTGACCTATTCAGGTTGGACACCACGCTTTGGATCCTATTGGCAAACCACCCAAAATGTCGGATTTTTTGGGGATATCAGTTATGCATGGCAAGCGCCAACTATTGATGAAAGCTATGAAGTCCAGTTTACTCCTAAAAATGGAGGAAGCGGTAAAATTTCGGCAACCAGCCGTCATTTGAAAAAAGAGCGGAATTTATCAATTCGAATTGGGAATATTCTCGATTTTAATAATTTAATACTCGAAAATGATAAGTTACAAGTTCGTAGCACGTTATTTAGACAGCGTGTCACCGATGAGATTTTTGTTACTCGAGGATTCAATGGATCAATATGCGGTCCAGGCAAAGCGTGTCCGCTTGGGCAGGCAAATTATCGTAATATTCCGGGTAAAATGATTGTCAAAGGTTTTGAACTTGAAACGTTTTATGACAGTAAATATTGGTTTGCAAGTGCGACCTACTCAATCCAAAAAGGGGAACGAGATACAGCACCACAAGCACCATGGATGCATCATAAGACCTATGTCGCAACGATTGCACCACGCACCGCAACATTAACAACGGGGTTTAAAATTCCGGACTGGAATGTGAGAGCAGGGTGGAATGCCCAATTTGTACGAAAACAAGATCGCACAGGACTAGAAGACAGAAACCATGATGGTATAAAAGATCTGGGCGCTTATGGATTAGGGCGATCGTCGGGGTATTCAATACATAATCTTTTTGCGAGTTGGCAACCGACTTTTCTGCCTAAAGCCGAAATTAAGCTAACCATTGATAATCTATTTAATAAAGATTATCGACTTTATTTAGGCGAAAACACCTATGGACTCGCCCGAAACTTTAAAGCGAGTGTTTCATACCGATTCTAAACTTCATTTAAATGTGAATACTGCCAGTTTACTGGCAGTTTGAATAAGTCATCAGTGCTGAATCTATCTACCATTTACCTGCCGTTGAGCCACCGTCAACGACCATAATTGTACCGGTAACAAAATTAGAATCCGTTAAATACATGACGGCATTGATAATATCTTGAACCTGTCCAATCCGATTGACAGGAGCCATAGATTTTAATACTGCTTGAACTTGGGGATCGGTAGGATGCATTGGGGTCTCAATAATGCCAGGTGCAATACCGTTAACCATAACATGGCTTGATGCTAATTCTAATGCTAAACCTTTAATGGCACTATTAATACCGCCTTTGATCATAATCGGTAACAAAGCCGGTACAGTCAAATTAGGTTGCATAGCAATGGCAGCAGTAATATTAATGATATGCCCTGACTGATTGGCTATCATATGTTTAGCTGCTGTCTGAGCAGGGTAGAAAAATCCTTTAAGGTTGGTATCAATTAGGGTGTTTAGATCATCTTGTGTATACTCAACGGCGGGTTTAGATATAAATATGCCTGCATTATTCACTAAAATATCGACTTTACCAAATCTTGCAATAGCGTGTGAAAAAAGCAATTCTGCCGTTTGCGGCTTTGCAATGTCCCCAGCTACAAGTAATAAATTATCAGGTTCGCCTAATTTAATCGCTGCTTGTTCTAAACGAGCTTTATCTCGACCATTGGCAACGACATTGAAACCTCGCTCAAGATAGGCTTTCGCTATCGCAAAACCAATTCCACTTGAAGCACCAGTCACAATAACGGTTTTATTTCCTTTATTCATCGAATTTAATTCCTGTTTTGACTCACATTACAGATGATTATATAAGAGTTGAATTGAAATAGAAATTTGATTGCAAAAAGTAAAACAATTTACAAAATTCTAGATCGAACAGTAAATAGAATGAAATCTATTTACTGCTGGTTTAGTTAAATCAACGCATAAGATATTGTTTCGATCGATTAATCCAAATCACTAAAAAGAGTGTGCGTCCTAAACTAAATAAAATATAGGAAAACCACAAACCGTTATTGCCCCATATTGGTACAAAAATAGATTGAGCGATTAACCAAAGTAAAAGGGCAAGGATCATAGAATCACGAATAGAAGATGTATAACTGATGCCTGTAAACACCCCGTAATAGATCAATCCACCAGCAACCACAACCGGAAAAATAACTAACCAATAATGGTATTGTAGACAAAGATTAATGATGTCATTTTGATTGGTTAATAATCGGATTATCGTGGTGTCAAAAGCAAACCAGATTGCAATTAATATCACCGGACAAATCACACACGCTTGTAGTGACCAACGCAAGGTTTGTTGGTATAACGCCATATTTTGGGTGCCTTTAGCTTTACCACTAAAGACACTTGACGCATTAGCAAAACCATCAAATAAATACGCCATTAAGTAATGGATTTGAAACAGTACCGCATTAGCCGCCAATACTTCAGTACTAAAACTTGAACCAATCGAAATAAAATGATTCGTTACAACTAGCAGGCAAATAGTTCGAATCATTAAATTAGTATTAACTAAAATTACCCCTTTTAATGACTGCCAAGAAAGGATCGATTTCAAATCCGTTTTTTGTTGTGATTGGGGTAAATAGCGACCAATAAACCCGATCCCTAACAACGTACAAATCACTTGCGCACTGAGTGTTGCAAATGCCACGCCTTGAATATCCCAATGAAAGCCCCAAACAAAAATGACCGCCATAATAATATTGAGTAAATTAATCAACACTTGCAAAAACAGCACGGCTTTTATTTTTGACATCCCCATTAACCAACCAACCAGCACATAGTTAATCAGTACAAACGGGGCGCCCCAAATTAATATCGAAAAATAGATATCTGCATAATGCCTAACTTCTTGATTCGGCTTGATGATTTTCATTGAAGCACCAAAAATAAATTGCTGAAAAACAATAAATAAAATGCCTAAAACAATCGCAATAAACAGGGGGCGAATTAACGAAGAACGCAGTAATAGGGGATCATCTAATGCTTGTGCTGCAAATCCGGTGGTACTCACACGTAAAAAACCAAATAACCAATAAATGGTATTAAAGATCACTGCACCAACGGCAATGCCGGCAATAAAAGCAGGATTGGGTAGATGACCGACCAACGCAGTATCAACCACGCCCAATAATGGGGTTGTGATAGTTGAAATAATAAAAGGGATAACCAATGCTAAATAATCGTTAAAACGATAACGTTTATTAACGGCGGATTGTGTTGTCATAGATTAAAAACCTAATATAGAGTCAAGAAGCTGTTTGGAATAATCATGACGGACATTACTCAATTGGGCAATATCGTCAACCTGTTCTACAATTCTTCCTTGATAAAAAAACATCACTCGATTGCACAAATACGTAATCGTGGTTAAATCATGAGTAATAAAAATACTGGTTAAATTTAACTGTTTTTGTAAATCAGCCAATAACGATAAAATCTGCGTTTGAACAGAAATATCTAACGAACTGACTGCTTCATCAAACAAAATAAATTGCGGATGACAGGCAATCGCTCTGGCTATGCAAATTCGTTGCAATTGACCGCCACTCATTTCATGAGCAAACCGCTGACAGAATGAATGATCTAATCCAACTTGTTCCAATAATTGATCTATTCGTTTTTTTCGTGCTGTCGATGATAACTTTTCGTAAATATCAAGGGGTTCAGCAATAATATTAGCAGCCGTAAAATAAGGATTCACCGAAGCATTATAATCTTGAAACACAGCGCTAATATTACGTCGCTGTGATGAGCATTTCCATGCTCGTTTCGCAATATCTTGCCCGTTAAATAGGATCTTACCCGTATCGGGTTTTTCTAAACCTAAAATAAGCTTTCCAAGTGTGCTTTTGCCACTGCCACTTTCACCAATAATACCCAGACATTCGCCCTGTTTTAACGAGAAAGAAACATCCTTAATGACCTTGTTCTTCTTGCGACTAAACAGACCTTGATGAGGCTGTAAAAAGGATTTGCTTACCTGTTCAACTTGCAATAATGCAGACATTTAAGCACTCTCCAATGTCGGAATAAACATTTTAGGATAAACCACCGAATCAAATTTAGCTAATAACTGTTTGCGCGCGCTGATTAGATAACGGGTGTAATCATTTTCAGCATGATAAAAGATTTGATCTCGACAGCCTTGTTCAACAATTTTACCTTGTTGCATGACAACAATATGATCGGCAATATGATGTATCACGCCTAAATCGTGTGAAATAAAAATCATGGCGGTAGTTGATTGCTGCTTGATTTGTTCAAACATTTTCAAAATATGGAACTGACTAATCGAATCTAAAGCGGTTGTCGGTTCATCAGCAATGATCAATTCGGGTTTTAGCATTAATGCAATACCGATCATGATTCTTTGTAACATTCCACCACTCAATTGATGAGGATACTTATTATAAATCTGTTTGGGATCATTTAAACCGATTTCTTTAATCATGGTTAGTGTTTTGGCAACGGCCTCTTTTTTGCTTAAGGGAAGGTGTGCTTGTAATGTTTCGATGACTTGTTTGCCTATACGATAAAGCGGATCGAAAGCACTCATTGGATGCTGTAAAATGATCGCGATAGTGTTACCCCGAATCTGACGCAGTGTGTCAGCTGATTGGGTTAAAAGATCGCCTTTCACTTGTCGATTCAACTGGGGTTGTCTAGGATTAAAAAGAATTTGACCTTCGACTTTAAAATAGGGTTCTAATAACCCCATAATCGCTTTACTAGTTAAACTTTTACCACTACCACTTTCGCCGACAATGCCTACGCATTGGTGATGTTCAACATTAAACGAAATGTTATCCAATAACGTTTGACCATTATCAAGGTTAACCGTGAGATTTTTAACCTCTAACAGGGGGTTACACATGTGTTTTTTCCTTCGGATCTAAAATATCTCGCAAACAGTCACCTAATAGATTAAAAGCCGCCACGACGACTAAAATAGCTATCCCCGGATAGACCATTTGCATTGGATGTTGAATCATTACATTTTTGGCTTCACTAAGCATTAATCCCCATTCGGCAGTCGGTGCTTGCACGCCCAATCCAATAAAAGAGAGCGCCGAAATATTCAAAATGACCCAGCCTGTATCGAGCGTGGCTAACACCACTAATTCCGACATAATATTGGGTAACAAATGACGGCGAATAATAAAGCTGTGTGGTGCACCAATGGCACGTGAAAATAAAATATAATTTTTTCGACTGTATTTAATCACTGAACTGCGGATCATTCGGCTGTACCATGCCCATTTCACCACGATATTAGCAATAATCACGTTTTCAATCCCCACACCTAGCACTCCGACAATCGCTAAAATCATGACTTGACTAGGGAAGGAGAGCATAATATCGCAAAGGCGCATAATAACTTCATCAAATTTGCCTCGTTGGTAACCTGAAATTAGCCCGATGATTGAACCGACGATAATGGTAATTGTCATGGTTAGTAAGGATAAAAAGAGAGTCGAACGGATTCCATAAAGTAAACGAGAAAAGATATCTCGACCTAAATGATCACAGCCTAGCCAATGTTCAGTTGAGATACTGGCATATTTGCGGACAATACGAACTTTATTTGGATCAAATGGGGCAATATAGGGCGCAAAAATACCCAAAAGAATGATGATGGAGATGATCATCAAACAGCATAATGCCATTTTATTTTTCATCAACTGTCTTGCTAAACTCATGCTAAATCCCCACTATTTTGTAATCGAGGATCCAGCCATTGATGCACCACATCAACAATAAAATTACACACGACAAATAAAATCGCCATAACTAAAATATAAGCTTGAATAACAGGATAGTCCCGATTCATGATAGCGGCTATACATAAGCGCCCAAGTCCCGGCCATGAAAAGATATATTCCACAACAAACGAACCGGCAATCAATTGTGGAATTGTCATACCCAGTGCGGTAATGGTGGTATGTAATGAATTAACTAAGACATGTTTTAAAATAATCGCCCGTTCCTTTAATCCTCGACTACGTGCATAAAATACAAAGTAATTCTGCATATTTTCCAGCATATTATTACGAATAAAGCGAATATAAGTCGCAATATAAACAAAAGATAAAGTTATTGTCGGTAAAATAAGATTTTGCCATGTGCCATAACCATTTGTTGGTAACAGATCTAAATAATTAGCAAAAAACCAAATACACAGCAAACCAAGCCAATAACTTGGCATGGCGGTACCAATAAAAATGAGGATTCGAACAACATGATCGAAGACTGAGTTAGCAAAAATAGCACATAACACGCCTAGCACTAAGCTAACGAATAAAGTAAGAACAAATGATGACACAGCCAAAAGTAAAGTTGGGGTTAAACAACGAATCATTTCATCCCAAACTAATCGATCCCGATGAACGAATGAACGTCCAAAATCCAGATGAAAAGCATGATATAACCAACTAAAATATCGAGACCAAAAGGGCTCATTTAATCCCAACTCTTGGCGCATACTTTCGATGGCTACAGGCGTTGGCATAATCTCATTTAAGCGTAAAGCAACTTCAGCAGGATCAGAAGGGGCAAGGTTGATCAGCAAAAAGGCAATAAACGAGATACCGATCAAAATCGGTATCATCATCAATAAACGTTTAAAAATATAATGTAACATTATGACTAACTAACTATAACGCAATTAATAGTGCATTTTCTCAAAAGGAATATCAAATTGTGATGGAGCAAACTCAATGCCTTTAAGAGATTTAATAGCAATAGCTCGATTGCGTTCATAAGTTAAAGGAATATAGACCGCTTGTTTATGCAATGTCTCAAGCACATAACGATATAGGGCTTGGCGTTCTTGCTCGTCTGTTGAAATCAATGCTTTGCTAATGCTGGCATCAATTTGAGGCTTTTCTTTTAAGCCTTGTTGTGCCATATAATCCCCATATACTGGTAATTTCATACCGGATAAAAAGGATTGTGGATCATAAGGTGTACCCCAAGAAATATCGAATACCATATCAAAATCACCCGCTTTTTGGCGGTCACGATAGCCTTGTTCTTCTTCACCGTGAATATTAAGTTTTAATCCAACTTGTTCAAATTCATCTTGCATATATTGGGCGATGGTTTTTTGTGAAGCAGTATTACTATCATAATACAGTGTGATTTCGAACGGTTTGCCGTCTTTTTGGCGGTATTGTTGACCGTTTGCTTTTGTCCAACCTGCTTTATCCAAAAGTTGTTGTGCTAATTTAGTATCGTATTGATAAGGTTTTAATCCAATATTGGCATAAGGGATATTGGTCGCCATTAGAGTATCAGCCGGTGCTTCACTGTGATTAAAAATTCCTTCTGAAATATCATTTTTATTAATAATATGCTCAATAGCCTGACGCACATTAACATCACTCAATGCAGGGCGAGTCGTATTCATCAACACGATACGGCTTGAAACAGGTTTAGACATCAATGTCTGAAACTTATCCATTTTCGAAAAACGCTCGAAAGAATCGGCATCCACCATATTTTTGCCATAAATCAGATCGATTTCACCTTTTTCAAGTGCCATCAAACGGCTTTGATTATCCGCAATCACCTTCATTGTAACGGTTTTGAGTTGTGGTTTATTTCCCCAATAATTGGGATTGGCTGTAAAAATGGCATACTGATCTTTTTTATGATCACTTAACACATAAGGCCCCGTACCAATATAAGAATTAACGCCATTTTTGGTTTCACCATTTTTCATGGCATTAGGCGATATAAAACGCATAGGGCGGGTGACGGCAATCTCAATCAAAAATGGATAGTAAGGTTCAGACAGATTGACTTGTAGGGTATAATCATCAAGGGCTTTAATATCGGTAATTAAACGCACCATTTCAAGCCAAGTATGACGATCTTTATTTGAAAGTACGGCATCCCAATTTAATTTAGCGCTATGCGCATCGAATTTAGTACCGTCGCTAAATGTCACATCTTGTCGAAGTTTGAACGTATAGGTTTTTCCTTCATTACTGATTGTCCAGCTTTCCGCAAGCCAAGGTGAAAAAGAGCCATCTTCGTTATAATGGACTAATGACTCATACAGCATATTTTGAGCCCACATCTCACCAGAATAGAGGTGAGGGTTTAGATCACGAATATCGCGAAAATTAGCAAAAGTGATATCATCTTTAGCGAAACAATTAAAGCTAGCTGAGGTTAATGCTAAAACCATTAACCATTTTTTGGTGCGGTTGAAATGTACTATCATGGGCAATCCGTTATGCAAAAGTTTTTAAAAAATAATCATTGATGCAACTAGTATCAAAAATGTTGTAAATACAATGATTTTTAGCGCAAGAATAGTAGCACAGATGCAAATGATAATAAATATCATCTAGTCTATTTTTTAGCAAAAAACTTACGAAATTTTGTTAAAACAAATCTTAATAGAACGATTTCATCGCAATCTGATTAACAGGGATAATAAATAATCAAACAAAAGTAATAGAATTGCTTTATAATAACTAACGAAAATTTAATTTTTGTTTATTTAGGAAACATTTCATGTCATTTGACTCTCTTGGTTTAGATGCCAAGATTTTAAAAGCACTACAAGAACAACATTACACTCAGCCTACCCCCATTCAACAGCAAGCCATTCCGGTAATCTTATCGGGAAAAGACCTTATGGCAAGTGCACAAACGGGCACCGGTAAAACGGCAGGGTTTGGTTTGCCAATTTTGCAAAAGCTGATTGAACTACAAGCCAAAACAGCGAATCGCCCTGAAACAAAAAAGAAGAAACGCCCCCTTTATGCGTTAATTTTAGCGCCAACTCGTGAACTTGCTGCGCAAATTGGTGAAAACATTCGTGATTACAGCCGTCATTTAGCAATTCGTTCATTAGTTGTTTTTGGTGGCGTAAGCATTAATCCCCAAATGATGAAGTTGCGTGGTGGTGTGGATATTCTGATCGCGACACCCGGACGGTTACTCGATTTAGTCCACCAAAATGCTGTTGATCTTGCAACGGTTAAAGTGCTGGTTTTAGACGAAGCCGATCGCATGTTAGATATGGGTTTTATTCATGATATACGGCGAGTGATTGCAAAATTACCTAAAAAACGTCAAAATTTAATGTTTTCAGCAACGTTTTCAGATGAGATAAAAACACTGGCGGAAACGATTTTACATTCCCCTGAAACGGTTGCTGTTGCCAGAACCAACAGTACATCAACACAAATTACCCAATATGTTCATCGAGTAGATAAACGTCGTAAACGGGAATTACTATCGTACTTAATTGGTAAAAACCAATGGCAACAAGTATTAATTTTTACTCGCACTAAGTACGGCGCTAACCATTTAGCTGAGCAACTCACTAAAGACGGAATTAAAGCTTCAGCTATTCATGGTAACAAAAGCCAAGGCGCCCGCACCAAAGCCTTAGCCGATTTTAAAATCGGACAAATTCGGGCACTAGTCGCCACCGACATTGCAGCCAGAGGATTGGATATTGAACTATTGCCTTATGTGGTTAATTATGAATTACCGCAGGTTGCTGAAGATTACGTGCATCGAATTGGTCGAACAGGGCGAGCGCAAAATCAAGGGCAGGCGATTTCATTAGTCTGTATTGACGAACTGCCACAATTAAAAGCCATTGAAAAGTTGATCAAAAAACCAATACCCGAAATCCATACCGATGGTTTTGCCGTTGACCCAACCATTAAAGCTGAGCCGAAAACAAAATCTTCACCTAAAAAACGGCTATCGAAAAACGATCACAACACGCAAAATCGGTCTAATCAACCCAATAAGCGTGGTGGTGTTAACCGAACAAAAAAATACGCTAACACAAATAATAAACAAAGTCATACTCATTAAAATAGAAGGATATTATCATGGTAAATCGCAGTCGACGTTTACGTAAAAAATTACATATTGAAGAGTTTAAAGAGTTAGGTTTTACTGTCAGTTGGTCTTTTGACGAAGGGACAAGTGAAGAAACCTTAGATAACATTGTTGATCAGTTCATTCTCGAAGCTATCCAACCAAATGGTTTAGCATATGAAGGAAGTGGGTATCTAAATTGGAAAGGAATTGTCTGTACTCAAAAACTAGGAAATTGTACCGAAGCGCATCGTGACATTGTCACAAAATGGCTGGAAAGTCATGGCTTAAAAAATATCAAAGTCAGTCCGTTAATTGATATTTGGTGGGATGAATTAGATTTCTAATCGATTCTAAACCATATTTGATTAAGTTAGCTTAATTATTCAATAGCCACCATTGTGGCTATTTGTTTGCAATTCATTTAACTAATTATTCGATTCCTTGACTACGTAAATAATCTTCATAATTACCGGTATAATCGATCACTTTTTCTGGCGTAATTTCAACAATACGAGTCGCTAGCGAACTGACAAACTCACGGTCATGCGAAACAAAGAATAGGGTACCTTGATAAAGTTCTAACGCCATATTGAGCGACTCGATCGATTCCATATCTAAATGGTTAGTTGGTTCGTCCATGACAATGATATTGGGTTTTTGCATCATCAATTTACCAAATAGCATCCGTCCTTTTTCACCACCCGACAGCACTTTAACTTTCTTTTTAATATCATCTTGCGAAAATAATAAGCGACCTAAAACACTTCGTACAGCTTGTTCATCATCAGTAGGTTGCTTCCATTGGCTCATCCAGTCGAACACGGTTAATTCTTCATCAAATTCGTATTCATGATCTTGAGCATAATAACCGATATTGGCATTTTCTGACCATTTAATCTCGCCTTGCTCAGGGGTTAGTTCTCCCATTAAGGTTTTAATTAAAGTGGTTTTACCAATCCCATTGGTACCTAAAATAGCGACCTTCTCGCCGACTTCAACCATTAAATTAAGATTATTAAACAAAGGGCCATTATCAAAGCCTTTGGTCAAATTCTCAACGACTAAGGCATTACGGAACAATTTTTTATCTTGCTCAAAGCGTATAAATGGATTTTGACGGCTAGATGCTTTCACTTCCTCCAGTTTAATTTTCTCAATCTGTCTGGCTCGAGATGTAGCTTGTTTAGACTTCGATGCATTGGCACTAAAACGACTAACAAAAGATTGCAGTTCACTGATTTGCGCTTTCTTCTTAGCGTTATCCGCTAATAAACGTTCTCGGGCTTGTGTTGATGCCGTCATATAATCATCGTAATTACCCGGATAAATACGCAATTCACCATAATCAAGATCTGCCATATGGGTACAAACCATATTTAAAAAATGGCGATCATGCGAAATAATAATCATGGTACTTTCACGCTCATTAAGCGTATCTTCTAACCAACGGATGGTATCAATATCTAAGTTATTGGTTGGCTCGTCCAGTAATAAAATATCGGGATTCGAAAAGAGCGCTTGGGCTAATAACACACGTAGCTTCCAACCAGGGGCAATTTCACTCATTAGACCATAATGCTGTTCAATGGGAATGCCGACCCCTAGCAATAGTTCGCCAGCACGAGACTCGGCACTATAACCATCCATTTCGGCGTATTGGGTTTCTAAATCAGCCACTTTAAAACCATCTTCTTCACTCATTTCCGGTAAAGAATAGATGCGATCACGTTCTTGCTTGATTTCCCACAACTCAGTATGCCCCATAATCACCGTATCTAACACGGTAAAGGATTCAAAAGCGAACTGATCTTGACGTAATTTACCTAATCTTTCATGAGGATCTAACGCCACATTACCCGAAGTTGGCACCAAATCGCCACCAATGATCTTCATAAACGTTGACTTACCGCTACCATTGGCGCCAATAAGCCCATAACGATTGCCGTTCCCAAATTTAACCGAAATATTTTCAAATAGCGGTTTACTACCAAATTGCATGGTGATGTTATTTGTACTTAACACTGATCTATACTCTCTAAATGATTAACGCTTTAACTTGATGCTTTTAATACCTTATAAGTTAAAGTTAAAAAATGTGATTTAACGCACATTATGCCATAGTTTAAACCTTTTGAGGATCCTAATAGTATTGAAGTGAGTCTATAAGGGCTGTAGGATAAAATAAATTAAACCAGTTAATGACCATAATGAATATCTAACTAAAATATTCAATTAATAATTTATTTTTTAAAAAACTTCTTTAATATTGGGTGACAGCAAAAAAAATTTTGCTGTTATTTTCCCTCTAAATTTACGTTTGTTTCATTATTGGTTTTATCATTTAAGTTTATATTCGTAAGTTAGAAATAAAACCAGTATTTTTTCATTTTCATTTTCCTATTCTTTTAATGGATTAATTCAAAATTGCCATTTTTATTGATTTTAAATTTTAATAAATGTGATTCTATTTTAGGTACTGTGGTGTGTTTGATAATATTTCCTCTATCATCAATTAAAACCTCATTTTTAGAAAATTCTTGAATGAATATATTTCCATCTTTATCAATGGCGAAATCATTCCAGTAGGTGACTTCAAATGTGAATCTATTGTCTATTAATAAAGCATCAATCCTATTTCCTGCGTGATCATAACTGTTTAATTGAAAAAATAAACAGGGATATTCTGACTCAACCCATCCTTCATATATAATCCCTGTAATTCTCTGTAAACCATTTGAAACGTCTAAAACAGGGTAATAATTTTGAGATGTAGAATAATAATCATGAAAGTTCTTAGGTTTAATATTTTTTTCTAATTTGGTAAATTCTTTTTTTTCCAAAAATTGGGCATTTATTTTATAAGTACCCATATTTTCGTCATAAGAATAAAATTTCTTTAACCCATCAGATGTAAAAGGCAAAGTCTGTTGAACGTGGTATTTTTTTATACTACCACTTGAACAACCGATGACAATTAGCATAGAAAACAGAAAAAGAAAGATATTTTTTTTCATTTTTTAATCTCTTTAATATTTATCGAATAACTTTGTACATGTAAATGATGATTATGATTTTTGGTATCTTTAGTGATATGATTTAAATAATTTTTTTTACCATTTTTTTTATATGACCATCCTAACATAGACTTCCATCCAAATTTATATAAAGCATTGTTCCATAGATTTTGTCTTTCTACATCTAATAGCTCAGGTTCTTTATCAATATGTAAACTGGTTCCGCTTCCTTTCATTAGTTTTTTATCTGTTCTTAAATATTTAAAATCACCATTAAATCCATTAATATGACTAACACTGGGTTTTGATGAGCCGTCTTTGTGACTGAAACCATTACAACTAATATCTTCAAAATTTACTTCAAACATTGCTCCGAAAAAACTAGCTAAAGTTTTTTCATTTACATAAGATCTGGGACTATCGATATTAAATTTATATTTTAATCCATCCTTAGAATATTCTTTATTTACTATATTTAAATCAATAAGATTGATATATTCACCTTTTATACCATTATATTTTTGAGTTTTATTTATTAAATAAGCACCTAAATCATGCTCTATATTATTTTTATCGTGGTATATGTATTGGTATTTGTCTTTATGTTCCTTTGTAATAAATTTCGGTATGTGTTTTTCAATTTTACCATCTGAATAAATATGATATGTTATAATTTTTATTACAGATTTTAATATAAATTCTTCTTTTAAAAAATCATAATACCTTGCCCCCTTAACCGCATCGAATTCACCTGTAAGAATACCTTTAAAATTTACCTTAGTTGCGTTGGTATCTTTTATTTCTGTTCTTATGGTCAAATGAGTACTTTTATTTTCAAGACTATTTAATTTATCTACTAATTCCTGATACTTTTCATCATCTTTAGGACGAATTTCAATCTCTTGGATATACTCAATTTTCTCATCAATAGTAAATTGTAGTTCGGTTTTTTCAACTCCATTCACTAAAAAGGGAATAGATTTTTGTGGATATAAGTTTTGCTCATTACCTTTTTTTTCAATTTCACGAATGCTGATAACCAAAGATCCTTTAGGGGGCTTACCGTAACATTTAACTACAAGATAAATTTTGTCACCCAAACGGGCTTGATTTAATTTTAAATAGGTATATTCATTTGGTTTATTCGGAGCATTTACTTTTTTTGCAAAATAGGCATCCGTTACATTAATATCAAAATCAGATTGATGTAACAAATCATAAACAATTTGGTTAGGATTGGCTGAATAAGAATCCACTATTTCGGATTGATCGTTAGGGGATTTTATATTTTCTGTCGGAAGGCTTTCGTTTTCCATTATAGGATGTTTAAGTTGTTATGTTTATTTTTTTATTTATTGTTTACTTACCACCGTTCATATTTATGAGGGTGATAAGCATAATAATCGTTTGTTTACTACACAATCTTTAATTCAATTCATCAATTTCTTTATCCACAAATTTGCGTTCGACAAGCTCACCGTCTTTATAGGTTTCTGTGTACAAAAGTTTGCCTTTTTTAGCAGAAAATAGATCGATAGGACAACCTATTTTCCTTTGATAATCTAATTTATAAAACTTCCAAATTCCAATAGGTAACCCTTTATGGTAATTTGCTTCAAGATAAGTATAACGGTGAGAATAAGTATAATAACCGTTCGGTTTCTTCTCAATCCATAAACCTTCACGGGTATGATTTTCGACTAATCCTTGTTCTTCTTTATTTTGGAAAAATCCGTTTTGATCGTAATATCGAATAAATTTGCCTTCAGGCGAAATTTGGAATTTTTCATAACGGATAAAGTTAACGTCTTCAGAATCAAAAAAATTAAAGTATTTAATGTGAATAATTCCTTTTCTGTCAATATACAGGCGTTTCGTATCAAGATTGGCATAAATATAAGCATTTAGGGAATTTAAGAAGTTTCCTTGACTATCCATAACCACTAATTGTAATTTAGCGTAGGGTTTTACATTTGGTTTATCTGATGTAGGTATATCTTCACTAAAAAGCATTATTAGAGATTGGTTATTTGATAAATTAATTTTCCATAATGGATATAATGTTTCTTTATAGTTGTAATGTATACTTGATTGGTTTTTTATAAACGGGTAAGGAAAAAAATTATCATAATAGATATTAGCCATATTAGCATTAGTATAAGTATAAGTAATACTATCGGTAAGTTTTAAATCTCGTTTTTTATCTTTATAAACATCGTAAAACAAATTTGAATGATTATAAGCTAAATCTATAGGTGTTTTATACCATGTATTGCTTGGATAATCATACGATTTCCAATTTTCTGGAAATTGGACGTCAATTAACTCTTTAGTTCCGAAAGGTAAAGTAATTACGGGAATTGAATTCTTCTTTTTCGAATCTGAAAAATCCTGAGATTTTACGCCTTGACAAGAACATAGAAAAATAACTAAAAGTAAAAGGTAATTTTTTTTCATTACAATAATTCCTTATATAATTGAATGAACATAATCTCTAGTAAAATTAACATACTTTGCATCATAAACAGAAGAATGTAAATGATCGTCATGTCCATCCATCTGAATTGAGTGATTAATTTTTGGATACCAATTGCTTTTCCCTACACCATGTCTTAACAAACCATAGTTTCTCAAGCAATTAACAAATGCGTTTTGTTGTTTAAGATTTTCCAAATAAATGGTATCAACAGCAATTCCATCAACATGTTCAGCACTTGGATAACAAGATCCATCTTTATACGAAAAACCACCACTTTTAATATAAATGTTACTCATTGATTTAGTTTGATTTAACTGAGCTAAAGCGCCCAAAAATGCTGCGTAAAATGCCGGATTGGCGTATCGCCTTCTTGTATTTTTAAATGCAAAGGTAATAACAAAGCTACCGTCTGGACTTTCATAATTTAAAGCCCTAAAAGCTTCATTACCTATGCCCGGATCTTCAAGAATATCGGCAAAAACCAGTTCTACATTATTTTCTTGGTTTTTATACCATATTTCTTTTATAGACGAAAATCTACTTGGGGTAGCAAGTACACCATTCTCATATATTTCAAGAGTTTGGGCATCTATTTTTTCATTCGCATTTATATTTTCTGAATGATCAATGGTATCAATAAGATTTCCTTTATCTTCATCCTTTGGAATATTAATTGATTTTATTTTTGATTTTATAGTTATTTTATTGGACTCACACACAAAATGTTCGTTATCATTTTTATCATAATAAAAATAACAAACCTTAGAGTTAACGCTGTTATTTAGTTCACCTATCGGCTTTCTGGTATTGGGTAAGGTTCTTATCGATAAAAAATTAAATAAATTATTTTTGTGATAAATTTCTAGAAAATGTCTATTTACTACTCTAAATTGTTGCTTATCGGTTGATAAAAAAAGCCCCCCTTTGCTTCTCTCTTTGTTGTCGTTACCATACGCACATTTATCTTTTTCAAGTTGTACCGACACTTTTATCGTACCATTGGCATCTTTCAAACGGTTTGCCCAATTATCAAAAGCGGGACGGGTGCTTGGTCGCAGTTGCAGTTTTACAATGGCACGGTGAGAATGATCGGCTAAGTTGGTATAAGGACAACTACCGTTATTATTATGTAAGGCATTAGTATTACCTACCACAGCCGTGATATTTCGAGCTGACACATATTGACGCAATTCATTAAACTGCATGACTTCGAGTACTTCGGAGTTTCCCGTGAGTGCTTTGCTTTGTAATTGAACGTTGATGGATTCATTAACTGTTAAATTTCGGGTTTCAATTACTAAATAAACCGTTTTTCCTAAAATAGAATCATATGTTAGCAAATTATCTTCTCCGTCTCGTTGAGGATGTAGTGAATCTATGGGGTCAAATGACACTTGATTTTTTTGTACTTTTTTTTTCGCAAAATATACACTGTATATCCTTTTTAACCCATCGTTTGGTGGGTTAACTGGGTTAACACTAACTGTTTGCCCTGTTTTGATAATGCTAACATTTGTACTTCCACTTTGAGATTGACCTGTACTGGTACTTGTTTGGGTACTGGAAGAAGAACTTGCAGCTTGTGAACTGCTGCACGAGGTGAAAAAGAGGCAGAAAAATAGAGCTATAATTAAAGCAGCATGAAAACGGCTGGTTCCATATTTACGATCCAACTGTTTTTGTAATTGTACGGCATGTTTTAATTGTTTATATTTCCTCATGGCGTATAGTTTTAAGTTGATAGTTTATTTTTTTTTCATAGTGTTTTCCAAAGGTAAAATGAATGTCAAAGGAAGCGTCTTTTACCGTGCCTGATGAAGTAAGATTATAGTTTCCTTGATATTCTTCTAAGCAAGGAAGTGCCTTTTCAGATGAAATTTTAATACCTTTCAACGCAAAAAGTTTACGTAATCCGTCAAGGTCGGGCGTTTGGTGTAAACTACCGTTTATTTGGATATTGGTTGAATTTTTTTGCAACGTTTCATTAATATAAAAAATGGTATTGGGTATCAATTGTGTATTCCTAACGATAGGATCTTGTTCATGAGCAAGCGGTAAATATAAGGAAATAGCAGGGTAGTAATTAAGGGTGAGTAAAACCCGTTGTTTATCTGTATATAAATTTCTATATTCCAAAAAATCTGTATTGTCTGTGTATTTTTTAGATAGTTGATCTAAAATTAATTTTGCTTTCATTTGCACTTCGTTAAAGTTTGTAAGGTCGTGCAGAGTGCCTTGTGGTGAGATTATGATTTGCAAATCGGAAGTAATAAGATCTAATTTCTTATGTAATATCTTATCAGTTTCCGACATACGAGTACTCCAATATTGATTCTTAAACGTTTCCCAACGTACTTTAAAAAACTCTTGTATAGAATAACGGGTGCAGTATATGAGTGCGGTTTGTACCTCACGTTCTTCGATACCATTAATACGGGTCAACTCTTCTTGTTGAAAGTCGTAATATCTTTGTGTTGTGGTTGGAAACGATCCTAAAATTATTTTAGATTTCTGCATGTATTTGGATATATTTTTCGAATAAAAAGGTAAATACCTCTACTTATTACCATGAGGTTTTTTATTTTTCAAACTCACCGATTAAAATTCGTCCCCCTCGATCTTCAGGATCTGGTTTATCATGGAATGATGCATGAAAAATGATGAATTTATCTTTATAAAATCCAATTGGATAAGAGGCTGAAAAAAAGCCTGTAAACTTTTGTTCAAACCAAGTTTGTCCATAGTCATAAGAATATCGGAAAATAGGATAAAGGGATGAAATAAGTTTATAGTCGCATACAAAATTTTTATAGCGATAATATCGACTTCTATCCCCTTTTTTGAAAGTATATAAAAGCTCTTCTTTATTATTATAATAAGAACCTCCTTCTTCAGATGCATTGAATTTAGTAAAAAAATACTCACCATCCTTATAAGTCAGCACATCATAATCATTATGTAATTGCTGTATGACGGTTTTTGTATTATTTTTCGGATCGTAGCGAATGAGTTGTTTGGCATCAAGAATAAGTAATGTATCATCAGCAGTAACCCAAAAAGAATGGTTATTTAATTCGTAGGGTAAAGGATACTGTTCCTCTCGATTCAATAAATTAACCAATGTTAATACTTTATTATTGGAATAGACGGCATATTTTCCATTAAAATTATAATAGGAGATATCAGCTTCAGAATCATATTCATCTATTTTAACGATTTTTAAGCTGTTGTTATCTAAAAGATACATGGAATTTTTTTTACTGTTGTCGGCTAATACAGCTTGTGCCTCAAAAATTGAATAATCGTGGCTAGGGTACAACCATAATACATTTTGTTCGGGAAGCGTTAATTCTTGATAACTTTTGCCCCGATCTTTCGATACATGTATTACTGCTTGATACCCTCTTTGGATTGAATCAAAAGCGCGCAATCTTTTATTTCCGATTAAAACAATGGTGTTTTCATTAGGGGCTATAAAATCTTCAAAACGAAAAGCAGACATCGGATCTAAGACAGTTGCTTGGTCGGTTAATTGGTATAATTGATTAAAATCGTATTTGGCTATCCATTTCATATTTCCTTGTTTAACGGGGTTACAGCTTAATAAAGCGAAGCTTACTAAAATTGTAATTAATATTTTTTTATTCAAAGGTATCATCCTGTAAAATATATTTTTTATACAGTCTTTTTATCGTGGCACTTGTAATTGACAGATAATCTAAATTTTTAGCCATAATAAGAGCCTGTTTCCAAGTATTCCATCCGAACCACTCTTTCAAGTCGGGGGTTGACATTATTTTTATTAAATCATCTGCCGGTAATTTTCCCATTTCATCTGGATTATACGCATCGGGATGAGTGGCAAAAGCAAATTCTTGAAATCGATCATTATCTAATTCAATATCAGTATAATATTTCTCCATTTTTTTTGCACGAATTTTATTCAATTCTTTGATGCTACAATTACATAGTTCTATTTCTTTATCGGAAGGTTCAAATTTTTTGTTAAAATTATTTTCCCATTTATTTAAAGCTTCTGGTAATATCGTATCGTAATTAGCTCTATAAGATTTATTAATCAACCCTTGTTCCATATATTCTTGTAGCATTAATCTTGCATCTTTTAACCACCGTTGCCCTCTTAAGGTTAAAGTTGGCATTAAGACTTTAGAGAAGCGCACGCAATATTTATATCCGTAACTGGTAGCGGGAACAGGTTTATATGAAGTACCATTTTTCTTAACTTCTGAGATTACCATTTTGTCCATCTCTTCGGTTAAACTTTTTGTCAACCACTCTTTAGCAGTATTAATAAAATCATATTTACTGATTTCTCGCATTTCTCCAAAATAATAAACCGGAGGCATATGATTGCATAAACTGTGACGTCTCATAAAATCTTCATATCTAAATTTATAAAATTCACAATTTCCATAATTTCCGTTGTTGTAACTGATAATTACATTTCTATCACAGCCGATTACAGTTATTTTTTTCACCGTAGGAATGGGTTTTGCAACTGCCGTGTTCGGGGAAGGATTACAACTTATGTAGGATTCTTTAACTAAAACTCTTTGCTCCTGAATTACGGTTTTACCCAAATTTTGCCACGGCGATAAGTTGATTACACTTTGACAAGCGGGTTTTTTATCCCCCCATTTGGGATGATTACAAACGCCTGAAAATTTCAGATTAATCATATTATTTCCGTCGCCTTCTGTAGCACAAATGCGATCTTGTAATAATATTTCGTTAGAAGTAACCTTTAGTTTTCCTTCTGACTGTGCGTACGGACAATGTAAGGTTGCGCCATGTATTACCATTTCTCGCTTTTCTTCGGGCTGTCCTTCCTTTAGCAATCTTTCATTTTCTGCTCTTAATTTATTGGCAATTTCTTCTTTTCGGGCGGTTTCTGTTTTCGCTGTTTGTCTTTGCGTATTTTGGGTTAATTCTTGAGAATCTACCCAAAAACCTTGTTCAGATTCTTCGGCTAAAAAGTTAAATTTCTTTTCTTTGTCCATTTCATTTTTTTACTTATTAACCTTTACTTATTTTTACATCATCTCCACCTTGTAAGACAGATAGCGTAGTACCTCTCATCAGTAAACTGCCTTTTAATGTTTGTATATTTGCATTTCCTGATTCTTGATAATAATAATTTCCAATCATTTCAGCTTTATTGCTAGATATGCTGTTGCTCAAATTTTCAGAATAATAAGAAGAATTATGGTTTACTCTTTCAGTTTTATCATTTTGAACTGAAACATTCATGTTTTCACTTTTAATATTATTTATTTTTGATGTTGAAACATTTAGGATCATCAATTGAATTTATGATTAAATTAATTTCATTTCCTTTCTTTCTTGACATACTATATTTACAGATTTGAATAGTATTTCCTGATTGGATTTGTTCCATGGATATTAATTCTAATAAGTTGTTTTTATCCTTTTCAAAGATGAATTTATCAACCGTTAAATGTCTAGTTTCTTGTATAATTTCTAAGGTATATTCTTTTTTACTTACTTTTGTCAAAGTAAATGTTAAATCATTTCTATCACCATAATTACTAATTAATAATTTATAGTTTTCTTTAAATTTTATATTTCCTTGTTCTATTTGAATTATAAAATGATCATACGGTTGATCCGATACTAAATTTTTATGGAGTTCCCCTGCATTATCAAATTGAATATGAAAAATATTATTTTTAATAATATTAGCTTCGCTCTCATCTTGAATTTTTTGTTTACTATAAACATTTTTAACTTGTCCTTGACAAGGAAAAATTAATATAATTATTAGAATAAAAAAGATTCCTTTATTTTTTATTAATACACTCATTATATTTCATTATACCTTTTAATATTTCTGTAAACTTCTTTCTTCTTCTAAACCATTGGGAACTTTTACATTTCATTAATTGCTCATGATACCAATAAAATTTGCATGATTAATAGATAAATTAAATCAAAAATAATTATATTATACTAAGCGTGTTTAACATCGTCCTATTTTTCAAAATCACCGATTAATAACCTTCCTCCTCGATCTTCAGGATCTGGTTTATCATGGAATGATGCACGTAAAATGATAAACTTATCTTTATAAAATCCGACAGGTCTAGAGGCAGTAAACATGCCTTTTAACTCATACTTATACCAAGTTTGTCCATAGTCATATGAATATCGGATCGACGGGTTAATAGATGATAAAAGTTTATAGTCGCATACAAAATTTTTATATCGGTAAAAGTTATGATTTTTTGAATCAAGTGTATATAACTCTTTTTCCTCTTCATTATAAAAAGTTGCAGACGTTTTTAACAGGTTAGCTTTACCCAAAATAAAAGTGTCATCTTGATATAGTAAGACATCATAGTTATTTTTGAAACTTTTGATGATTTGCTGGTTTTGGGTTTTAGGGTCATAACTAATGATCTGATTTTTTTGTAAAGTTAGAATGTTACCCTGTGCGGTTAAATAAAATGGCTGATTGTTTAAATCGTCTGGCAAGGGGTATTCTTCTTCTCGATTCAATAAATTAATCAGTTTTAAATTGCCTCGATTGGAATATATGACATATTTACCGTTGAATTTTTTATAATCGATATCATCGGCAGATAAATACTCATCTATTTTAACCACTTTTAGACTCTTATGATCTAAAAGATATTGGGAAATTTTTTTACTGTTATCGGGTAATCTACTTTGAGTTTTTACTAATGAAAAATCATTGCTGGTATCAATCCATTTCATCTCTTGTTCGGGTAGTAATAATTCTTGATAACTTTTGCCCCGATCTTTCGATATAAGTATTACCGCTTGATACCCCCTTTGGATTGAATCGAAAGAGCGAAGACTTTTATTTCCGATTAAAATAATGGTGTTTTCGTTAAGTGCTTTAAAATCCTCAAAACGAAAAGCAGACATAGGGTCTAAGACAGTTGCTTGGTCGGTTAATTGGTATAATTGATTAAAATCGTATTTGGCTATCCATTTCATATTTCCTTGTTTGTCGGGGTTACAGCTGAATAAAAAAAGGCTTAATAGGGTAGTGATAATGAATTTATTATTTAGTGATATCATCATAAAAAATACTCTAGTTACATATCCTTTGTTATCGGACTGTTGTTATTAAATTTCAAAAAAACTACCGCCATTAATAAGGATTAGTTTTGAATGATTATTCTTTTTAATTTACTCATTTATATCGGCTTGCTTACCACCGTTTATATTAATAAAGGTGATAAGTAAAATAACCAGTATATTTAATATACTATCGTTACTTCAATTCATCAATTTCTTTATCCACAAATTTGCGTTTGACAAGCTCACCGTCTCTATAGGTTTCTGTGTACAAAAGTTTGCCTTTTTTGCGTACATAGATATTAGAGAATAGATAAATGATATATTATATGCGGTTTGTATTTTATCTCTATTTTGTTATTTAATTAAACTAATACAATCCGCATAATCACTCATTTTTATTCAGGAACAAAATCACTAATATTATTAAAGACGATATGATAACCATCACCCATGTTTAACGTTATTTTTTTATAGGTAAATTCAACAAACAGGCTTTGTAATGAGTGAAAATCACGCTCTTTTTTAGATAAAAATTGTGTTGCATATTCAATATATTCAGGGCAACAATCCTTATATTTTTCTGGGTTATCGATTATTTCATTCTGATAGAACTGTTTTTGAACCAAATAAGACTCTTTCCTGATCTGATCAAAATATCTTTCTTGGCAAATGGCTTCTATCTGTTGTGTAGTTTTAATCGCTGTTGATAAAATAAATTTACCTTTATTGTTATGCAACTGTATATGTTCTTTAAAAGAAAATGGTAAAAATACATTTCCCCTATCAATATCATCAATTAAGTTTTGAGAAACCGCATATTCTATTTCACCAGTTAATAGGAAATCTTGATCCTTGTTATCTATAAATTCTATTTGGAGATCATCTATACCCAGATACAGCTTTTTAATGATAAAAAGAGTCTTACCTTTTTGTACCAGTGAAAAGTCTTCAGGGTTTAATCCTTTTAATGCTAATTTTTTACTGCCTAACTGAATTGAAACAGGATCATGGTCTAACGCAATGACTTTGCTAGAGTTTATGCTTGTTTTTTCCTCTTTATGCGCATAAGTACAAGAAGTCAAAAAGCTAATGAGTAAAAGTATAGCTATCGTTTTCATTATTTTCCTAATTAAATAGTAGTATGTATAAAATCTATATTAAATCCCAAATGTTCATGACCATAATGATTTTGAACACCTGAGTTTACACCAGAAAACTCTGTCAAATTTGTCGGAAAGCCACAGATTTGGCAAAAGTAACGGAGGGAACTGTAAAAAATTATATTAATGATGCTGCAAAATATGCCAAATCAAAGCTAAATGGAGCAGAACTTTTAGAAAAAATTTATCTTCAAGTTGATAATATGAAGGGGGTTTCCAAAGAGGTATTAGACTATGCTAAAAATAAAAAAGTTACTATAATAGATAACTTTTCTAAATTACCGGGATTATAAAATTTATAAAAATTAAACAATATGTATACATTAAAATTCTTAGAATACAATGACCTTATGAAAGAGGTTATGTCTGAAGAAGGCACTTTAGACAATATATTAACCCTTAGTCTTGAGAATAAACCCACAGCAGAAGACAAAAAACATCTCAATAATGCTGAGGATTGGGCTAAATATGCTTTTGATAATGATAAAGAATACTATGTTACTTTTTTTAAAGATGGTGAACCTATAGCATGCGTAAATAATTATTTTAGAAAGATAAGTGTAACTTTTTTAACTTATAATAATGGAGAACTATTTGTCTATCTTTATATGATTTATAATAAAGAAAAGGGGTCGTATAATAAAGACGTTGATGGAAAGATATTTTTACGCCAGTTTGAGTTATATGATGAAAATGCAGATAAAAGAATAACCAACAAAGTTCTTTTTAGAGATAATGGCATTATGAATGTTGAGACCATTACAGAAACAAAAAGGCCGGAATTTAGTATGAATTATGAAGAAAAAGAGACAAAAGTAAACTTATCCCATAACTGGATAAGAAAACCTCAGAATTACAAAGATTATGAATATTTATTAGATCATCAGAATATTTTAAAGCCCGAATATTTAGATTTACCATAATATACATTTTTCATTTTTTTATATTTAATTATTCCATTCGAAATTGGCATACCTATTTTGTCGGTAAACTCGCTTGGCTGGTGCATAATGCTAAGCATTGCTTGAGTGGAATATTCAAATTCATAGAAAGATATGGGATAAAATCTTACAAGGAATTAAAGGCATTAGTTAAAGGAAAAGATCCTCAAGTTCATCATTATATTGAAAAAGATATTGCAAATATCTTTAGCCCTCCCTAAAAATAGATAGATGCTTTCTATTGTATCAACAAAAGAAGAACACCAAACATTCACTCATGCATGGAGGAAGAAATTTCCTTATAGTGATACAAAGCTAATACCTAAAGGAGTTGAAAATTTCGCAAGAGAATTATATAAAAATTAACCAGAAATATTAAAAAGTCTAGGATTATGAAAATAAAATATCGATTTTTTAAAAATTTTTCCTTAAAAGAAGTTTCTAAATTAAAAAATATAAATATTTATGTCGATGTGGGATGTGATGCTTTTACATTCTATGAAAATGACGAAATGAACGAGCAACTTCAATCCATATTCGGAAGCAACTATAAAAACTATGTTTCTGTTGTCAAAACAGAATTTTCAGAAAACGAAAGAATTAATGCCGATTATTTATCAATTGAGTCTAGTAAAATATTGGGATATCCTCAACCAGAAGACTTAGATGGAAATGATGAATTGGAAAAATTTCCTTTTAATGTTTTTCCTTATTTAAAGAACGTATTTGAAATAACAAAAAGAAGTGAAAATTTTGGAATTATTAGAGGAAAGCAAATTGGAAGTATCTCATTATTAAGCGAACCTAAATGGAATAAAAAAGGTATAGGAACAATATATTGGCTTGAAGATACATTTTTTACTACACCTTCAATTTATGAAAATATATTTAAACCACTAAATATACAAAGCAAAAGTGTAATTGGGTATGGTAATCAAAAACCTCTAGTTACAGTAGTTCAATTGTTACCACAAGGAATATCCTCATCTAAATTAAATATAAATGATAATAATATAGATGAGAAAACACATATCCCAGAGTGGGAAATGACTAGGTTTCATTTAAACAATAAAGGATTTTTTCCGTCTTTTGAAAATCATCCTGGAAATTTTGATTTTTTTGTATCTCAAGAAAATTTTGGTTCCGGTCATGCCAATTATAAAGAAGTCTTTGTATCGCAAAAGCTATATCAACTTTTAAAAAATAATAATATAAAAGGACTAGATTATTACCCAGTAAAGAAATAGTAAGCAGAAAATTTATGTTGTTAGGGAGGAGTAACGGATAAAACAGCGAAAAGTTATATTGATAATGCTGTAAAATATGCCAACGCAAAACTAAACGGAACAGAACAGAACAGAACTTTCAAAAGAAATCTTCCTTCAAGTTCAAAATATGAAAGGCGTTTTTCAAAAAGTATTAGACTATGCCAAAAAGAAAACGTGACTATTATTTTTTGCTAGTTCAGCTTTTAAGTAAAATATTTTCAGGGTTAAAACCATAGCAATAAATACGAACAGCATGATCAAATAAAAATCTTAGTGCTTGTTTTGATGTTGTGTTTCTCTTCTAATTCATTACATGGATTATCTTTCCTTTTATTTTTTCCAATTAAATTTTTCACCCGATTGTTTTTTTTGTAAACACTCTTCAGTAGTATATTGTTGTGGGCAGGCAAAGCAGTCTTTTGTATTTTCATTGGTAAAATTTAAATCATCAGGGATTTTTATGATGCCATTTATTGGTTTTATCTCTTGACTTAAGCAGATCAAATTTGCTCTTTGAGCAGTATAATCATCTTTTGCTATTTCCGTTGTAAAAACTATACTATCCCAACCAGTTTGTTTGAAAATTTCAAATTTCTTATTTCTTTCTCGAATAAATAGTTGATAGGCGCTAACACCAATTCTGTTTTGTATTTCGACAATGACATAATCCAATTTATTTATCAAAGAGATTTCAAATACTTGATCATAGGTATTTAGATAATCTATAAAAAAAACTTCGGATTGCAAAATTAATTTCTGTGAAAAAACATCGAAAATATTTAAAATATAAGTATTTCCGAAATTATCTTTCATAATGGGTGACATTGTTTTAGTCGTTTCATTTATATTCTTTTTTTCATTAAAGAAACCAACTTCCGCATTTTCGTTATTTGATTGTTTATTACTACAACTACATAGTAATACTATAATAAAAAAGTAACTTATTTTATTTTTCATCACGTTATCCATCTTATTAAGTATCATATTTCATCGATACTTTTTATATCATTAATCGCCAGTAAATTATATCTAGCTCCGTTCGAATAAACTTTTAATAAAAATGCGGTATTTCGTGTTCGTATATTTGTTTTACAACAATATTTTGTAATTATTTCATGGTTAGTAACGGTTAAGTAAAGATTTGTATTATCTTGTTTAAAGTTAAATGCAGTGGGTTCTGTATTAGTCTTTTTATATTGATAATAAAGGATAAATTCGATTTTTTTAGATAAAAAACCATCCATTTTTTCTTCATCATATATATAGTTTCCTTTCCCACAATAATCAGACAATGTTGCTTCAAATTGCACATTATCCACTTGTATAGAATCTATATTGTTAGGTATGGTATATATATTTGATAATGAGATTTTTTCACCATCTATTAAGGTAAGGGAATGACTAAGAATGAAGTTTTCATCTTTTGATTCTATATTTCTTTGAACTGGATTAGTGTTAGATACATTTCCTCCACTGCAATTAACGATAAAGGGAATGAGTAAACAGCGTGCTATTTTTTTCATTTTATTTTAGATTTCTTCATGTATTTAGTTATATTTTTCGAATAAAAAGGTAAATACCTCTACTTATTACCATGAGGTTTTTTATTTTTCAAACTCACCGATTAAAAGCCGTCCTCCTCCGTCATCACTCTCATTTTTGTCATAAAATGTGGCATCTAATATGATAAATTTATCTTTATAAAATCCGACAGGTTCAGAGGCAATAAAAAAGCCCTTAAACTCTTTTTCATACCATGTTTTACCATAATCATACGAATATCGGAAAATAGGATAAAGGGCTGAAGTAAGTTTATAATCGCATGCAAAATTTTTATAGCGATAATATCTACTTCTATCCCCTTTTTCGAAAGTATATAAAAGCTCTTCTTTATTATTATAATAAGAACCTCCACCTTTAGACTTATTTTCATTGAATTTAGTAAAAAAATATTCACCATCCTTATAAGTCAGCACATCATAATTATTATGTAATTGCTGTATGACGGTTTTTGTATTGTTTTTCGGGTTGTAGCGAATGAGTTGTTTGGCATCAAGAATAAGTAATGTATCATCAGCAGTAACCCAAAAAGAATGGTTATTTAATTCGTAGGGTAAAGGATACTGTTCCTCTCGATTCAATAAATTAACCAGTTTTAATGCCTTGTTATGGGAATATACGGCATATTTTCCATTAAAATTATAATAGGAGATATCAGCTTCAGAATCATATTCATCTATTTTAACGATTTTTAAGCTGTTGTTATCTAAAAGATACATGGAATTTTTTTTACTGTTGTCGGGTAATCTACTTTGAGCTTTTATTAATGAATAATCATTGCTGGGATAAATCCATCTCATATCTTGTTCAGGAAGCGTTAACTCTTGATAACTTTTGCCCCGATCTTTCGATACAAGTATTACTGCTTGATACCCTCTTTGGATTGAATCAAAGGCATTAAGATCTTTATTTCCAATCAAAATAATGGTGTTTTCATTGAGGGCTATAAAATCTTCAAAACGAAAAGCAGACATTGGGTCTAAGACAGTTGCTTGGTCGGTTAATTGGTATAATTGATTAAAATCGTATTTGGCTATCCATTTCATATTTCCTTGTTTATCTGGGTTACAGCTGAATAAAAAAAGGCTTAATAGGGTAGTGATAATGAATTTATTATTTAGGGATATCATCATAAAAAATACTCCAGTTACATATCCTTTGTTATCGGACTGTTGTTATTAAATTTCAAAAAAACTAACAACCATTATAAGGATTAGTTTTGAATCATTGTTTTTTCATTTTTCAATTATTTATTATTTCGGTATGGTGAAAAGCTCTTTTAACTCAGTCTCATATAAATCATCAAAATTGTAAATTTTCTTTGAAACAACTTTTCCATTCTTATATTGAGTTACGATTTTATAGTCTTTGCCTAATTCATCAGGATGATAATAGGTGGTTTCGATTAAATCGCCTTTTTCATCGTATGTTTTCCATAATCCTACAGGTATTGTGGTAGCATTATATATATCCATAACCCCTTCATCTTGCTTAACGCCATTTTCAAAGTACATAGTAGTGAGTTTGGGTAATTCTAAAGAGTCAGTAACTATTGTTTCTATAAGATTTATTTGTCCATTAGGATAATAAATAACATATAATACATCTCCTTTTTTAACTTCATCTCTTACATAGCGGATGAATTTTAGTTTTCCATTTGGGTAAAATCCTTGAGAAGAAATGCCGTCTGGTTTATATGATGACATATAATACACAGATTCTAATTGACCGCCTTTAGTATAGTAAGTTTTTATATAATCCGCTGCTTTATTGCCATTGATATAATATTCATACCGTAGAAAACCCTCCGGAGTATTGGATTCTTTAATTCGTACTGAATTTGAAGGGGTGGCTTCTGAAATCTTTTTTTCTTCAATGCGTTGAACACATGCCAAAATGCCAACAAAAAAAATAGACACCATTAGTAATTTTTTCATTTTATTCTTAAAAATGTTTATTAATATTGATTTCTAACCCTTGAGCAAGTTGCTCTGCTACTAAGTCCATATTGTCGTAAATACTTTTTGCATCTTTAGGGTGTGTAATATAATCAAGCTTGATTAAAACTTTATATTTCGTTTGATTTTTTCCCCAAAGAACTCCTACATTATTTCTAGTATCAGGGTGTTTCTTTCCTATATTGACAACAGTATAACAACTAAAAATATTAAGTTGTTATGTTTATTTTTTTATTTATTGTTTACTTACCACCGTTAATATTTATGAGGGTGATAAGCATAATAATCGTTTGTTTACTACACAATCTTTAATTCAATTCATCAATTTCTTTATCCACAAATTTGCGTTCGATAAGTTCACCGTCTTTATAGGTTTCTGTGTACAAAAGTTTGCCTTTTTTAGCAGAAGATAGATCAGCAGATCCATCTGGCTTCTCTTGGTAATCTAATTTATAAAATTTCCAAATTCCAATTGGTAACCCTTTATGGTAATTTGCTTCAAGATAAGTATAACGGTGAGAATAAGTATAATAACCGTTCGGCTTCTTCTCAATCCATAAACCTTCACGGGTATGATTTTCGACTAATCCTTGTTCTTCTTCATTTTGGTAAAATCCGTTTTGATCGTAATATCGAATAAATTTGCCTTCAGTCGAAATTTGGAATTTTTCATAACGGATAAAATTCGTATCCTCTTCGTCTCCTTCAAAATATTTAATATGAATTATATTGTTTTTATCTATAAAAAATAATTTTTCATAACCATAAATTACCCATGATAAAGAGTAATAAACATTCAATTTATCAATAATGTTAGTACTATCTGTTGTGATTAAATCCATTCTCTCATAATTATAAGAATCGTATTCACTATTATAAACTGGCTTGTCTTTAAGTGTTATATGAGAAGATGTTAAGAGAAATAGATTTAGACTTTTATCATTAATTTTGATTTTGCTTACTGGTGAAAGGTAATTATCTTTTTTAATATCCTCATCAAAAAAATGTGTTAGTTTATCATAGTAAAGATTACTCATTTCAGATTCACAAAATCTGTTTTTAAGCATCGTTAATCGAGGGTTTAAATGTAATTCTGGATATAAATAATCATTTGAATATTTACTCAAATAAAAAAATACTGAATCATAATTACGTTGTATCCAACTATTACTTCTTTCAAATTTTTCTTGCAAAAATTGAGTTGTCCATTTTCTAGGAAAATGTGTTGATATCAGTTCTTTTTTACCAAAAGGAAGCTTGTTCGTATAGGGCAACTTACTGTAAATATTTTCTGAATAAGTATTATTTGTAGTAGAAGAATTATTGTGATTATAACAACAACCCACCAATAAAAATACGGATAGACAACTTACTATTGTTTTATAAGGCACAAAACTTTGCATCACTTTTTTGAAAAATTTCATATTCATTGAATTTCCGGTAATTTCGTATAAAAGCTGAATATTCTGTGTGTAAATTTTGGTATAGTTTCAATTATTTTCTTGGAGAAATACCGCATATTTGTAGTAATCCTCAATGCCTACATTCGCTTCAGTATTATTATCAGTAGGTAAAGGGCAGTCTAATATGTTGGTCTTAACAGATAATAGTATTAATTTTTATAGATTTATCAGATTCCTAGCTATTATACATGATTTTTTGCATTTTTATGTTTAAAAAAAATTAATACAAGCAATACTGAAATATAAAGAATTAAAGGAATTTCATAAATGAAATTAAGTATATTTTGTCCTATCATTTCATTTTCATCAGTAAACAAAACATAATAACTATTGTGACTTAAATAATTTAAATAACCATAATTTTCAGAAATAGGATTCAATTTCAACACCATAAAAACGGTAGGATCATCCTGACAAATAAGAATTTTGGTAAAACATTTAATTACTAGTAATATTATGATTAAAATCTTTAATAATCTCATAGTGTCATCCATTTATAATCTTCTTGGATAGATTGAATTTTGCCCTTCAACTGTCACCGGACTGTATCTTTATAGCGGAATAGGGTAACAAACCTTTCTTTGTTTAATCACTATTCTTTATATTGAAAAATTTTTGTACAACAATTTAGAAACATCTTGAGTAATTTCAGGATGATTTGAATTTAATCATGTATATCTTCCTTTAATATATGAAATAAGTTCAATATATCTACGATTATTGGGTGTAAAATTCAAAATTTTATTTTCTATTAGACTTTTACTTGTGGAATGGATTTTGCTACTGCAGTATTCGATGAAGGGGACTAATTATTTGTATACAGGTTATCAAGTGATGTGGTCGTGTAGAATGATTGAATAATTTAGATCATAAACGTTATTTGTCACCAATTATTGTAATCAATCGTTTACAAGTTAATGATGAATTGGTACGATGCGTGCAATTTAAATTTAATTTGTTATTTGTGATTTATGTTTTATCTTATTTTTGTCACGATTGTTTGGTCATTTTCATTCAGTCTTATTGCTGTTTATCTCAGTGGACAAGTTGACTCTTGGTTTGCAGTTGTGATGCGTGTTTTGTTAGCCTTTATTACTTTTATCCCTTTTTTTCGATTTCGTGGTATCCGCTTTAACCAGATGATTCTGTTAATGGGCGTTGGAGCCTGTCAATTGGGGATTATGTACTTTTTTTATTATAATTCCTTTCAGTATATTTCAGTACCTGAAGTCCTTCTTTTTACCATATCAACGCCTATTTATGTCACGATTATTTATGACATATTGCAAGGGCATCGTCTTCGATATAGTTATCTGTTAACGGCTATTATTGCCGTTATTGGTGCAGCTATTATTCGCTATGATCATATCAGTCGTGATTTTATTATTGGATTTTTATTAATTCAGGGCGCAAATGTTGTGTTTGCCTTAGGGCAGGTTGGGTATAAACGAATTATGGAACTTTATCCATTGCCCCAACATCAAGCTTTTGCATGGGTCTATTTAGGGGCTGTGCTTGTTGCTAGTATTGGCTGGTTATTGTTTGGTGATTATTCAAAATTACCCACAACCAACTTACAGTGGGGTATCATTATTTGGCTTGGTGTGATTGCCTCTGGTTTGTGTTATTTTTTATGGAACTATGGCGCAACTAAAGTGGACTCAGGGACATTAGCGATTATGAATAACGTGGTTATTCCAACAGGCATCTTAGTTAATGTCGTAGTTTGGCATCAATCCATTGACTGGATTCGATTTTCAATTGGAAGTGCGGTGATTGTGTTTGCTTTAATACTTCATCACAAAGTAAAACGCCACTCCCCAAAATAAATTAAATAACATTATGTTAAGCCAAATTGTAACATAATGGATAATATCAACGGTGTTGTTATGGATGATAATGCTGTTGATATGAGTAAACTTGATGCAATAGGGCCTTGTAATACCTCAAATTGTCTTGCCATCATATAACAGTTAATCGCAATCGATACTGAGCTTAATAATACAATAACTTGTAATTCCAATACGGGTAATCCTAACAGTTTTCCTGTCACAAATGTAACAATAGGTAGTATTGCCAGTTTTATCATACAGATTGTTGCGGTAATGTGTAATTTGTTCCTGATTTGATATTCGGCCAGCCCCATGCCTAATACAATAAGTGATAAAGGTGCTGTCATGTCACTGACCATTTTTGTGGATTGTTGAATGAATTTAGGTAATGCGATACCCGTATAATTAACCGCAATACCAGCAAAAATCCCTATAATTATAGGGTTTTTGGTGACATTTTTGAATGCTTTAATAAATCCTTTGCTGGAAAGTTTTCCCATTTGTACAAATTCGATCGATACGGTTGCTAGCGTCCATAAAATAAGTGCATTAAAGATGACAATAATCGCAACAATTGGAATTGCACTGTCACCCAGCAGCATTTTTATGATTGGGATACCAACAAATACTGTGTTGGTATAGATTCCTCCCATAGCAAACATCGTACTTTCAGAACCATTTAGGTGAAAACATTTATAGGCGATTAAGCAGCCTAAAGCAAAAACAATAAATGAGCTACCGAAGAAGACAAATAATAGTTTCATATCGATTTCAGAATGCTCGGAAAAATGGCTCATAATTTGAAAGAGCATAATCGGAAATGCGATGTAAAAGGTGAATTTGGTTAAACTGTCGGTCACCGTTTTTTGCCAGCGACCTAATTTAACCGCTACATAGCCTAATAAAATAAGAATAAATAGCGGTAATGTTGCGACAAATTGTTGTCCTAACGTAGAAAAAAAAGCCATATGATAATTACTATTTATTGATGTTTACGAATAAAATACCATTCTAACTGCGTCGATCGTTTTGGATCAAATTGATAGCCTTCAAGGTTAAAGCTTTTTATATCATCAGGTTGATTGAGATTATTTTTGATGATGTAACGGCTCATTAATCCTCGTGCTTTTTTGGCATAAAAACTAATTACCTTGAATTCACCTTTACTTTCATCTAAAAAAATAGGTTGGATAATTGTCGCTTTTAACTGTTTTGGTTTAATAGCTTTAAAATACTCATTCGAGGCTAAATTGATCAACGTTGGATTTGCACTTTTATGAAACTCATTATTTAACTGGTCGGTTAATTTATCCCCCCAAAATTGATATAAATTATTGTTGTGACCGTTTTTTAGGCGTATCCCCATTTCTAAACGATAGGGTTGAATAAGGTCAAGGGGGTTGAGTAGACCATAAAGTCCGGATAAGATCCGTAAATGAGATTGAGCAAATTTTAAATCTGCTTCTGAAAAATCGTCGACATGAAGCCCTTCATACACATCACCTTTAAAAGCAAGAATTGCTTGTCTGGCATTTTCAAGATTAAATTCTTTATGCCAATGTTGAAATCGTTCATAATTTACTTCAGCCAATTTTGGACTAATTGACATCAATTTAGCTAAATCGTCGGCGGATAATTTTTTACACTCTTTAATAAGTATCTCAGAATCTTTAATAAATTTAGGTAATGTGTGTGTTTTTGTGATAAGCGGACTTTGAAAATCGAGGGTCTTGGCAGGAGAAATTATCGTTAGCATAAAGTGATACACCTATTGTAATTTATGTAGATTGAGGGTATTTTACACCTAATCTTGCAAAAAAGGGGTATAAAAATGAATCAAACCAAAAAAGAAATACATGATCTTCGTTCTTGGGCAAAAATTCGTGAAACATCTCTAGAAATTGCAGAAGCCATTTTTGAGTTAGCACATAATGATGAAAAGCTTGCTGAACAAATTTGGTCAGAAGGTAGTGATGAAGTATTGCCACTTGCCTTTTCTAAAACAAAAGCAGATAGACTGTTTTGGGGTGAACAAACAATCGAGCGTAAAAATATCTAAGTTTTATGAAATTGACTTTTTTAGGCACCAGTGCTGGATGCCCAACAGCTGAGCGTAATGTGAGTAGTATTGTGCTCGATCTTTTGCAAGAACGAGGCAAATTGTGGTTGTTTGATTGTGGTGAAGCCACACAAATGCAAATGCAAAAAGTTAAATTTAGTCTTGCAAAACTTGAAATGATTTTTTTAACACATTTACATGGTGATCATCTGTTTGGGCTACCAGGAGTATTAACCACGCGTTCTTTAATGCAAAATCAATCCGCTTTAACCTTAATTGCACCTAAAGGGGTGAAGCAATTTATTGAAACGGTTATCGCAATTAGTCACTCTTGGTTAAGTTATCCACTCAATATTATTGAGCTTGAAGAAGACTGTACGGTTTTCGAAGATGAAAAGTTCAAAGTCGAAGCAACATTGTTGCAGCATCGTGTTCCTTGTTTTGGTTATCGTATTATTGAAAAGGATTTACCAGCCAGTTTAGATATCGATAAATTAAAACAAGATAATATCGAAATTGGCGCATACTATGCACTTTTGAAAGCCGGTAAAACCGTTACCTTAGAAGACGGTCGTGTTATTCATGGTAATGATTATTTAGGAGCGGTAAGGCAAGGTCGAAAATTGGCAATTTTTGGTGACACGGAGCCATGTCAAGCCTCGATTGCGCTAGCCAAAGATGTTGATTTAATGGTGCATGAGGCGACTCAAGAGCATGCTTTGGAAGAAAAAGCCTTAGAGCGAGGGCATTCTACCACTGTTCATGCTGCAACGATTGCTAAATATGCCAATGCCAAGCAACTTATCATGACCCATATCAGCCCAAGATATAGCCTTAAAGATAATGATAAATTACTTAATGAGGCAAGAAGCATATTTGCTAATACGGAAATTGCGAGTGATTTTTCAACGTTCAATATCTAATCCTTCTCGCCGACTGTTTCGGCGAAAAGGATATTTTTTATAAACAAAAATCTTTAATCAAATTTTCGATAGCTATTTTAGTCGGTTTTAAAAAATCCATTGAAATAAACTCATCAGGTTGATGTGCTTGTTCAATAGAACCAGGACCTAATACAATAGTTGGTGAAATTTGGTTTAAATAGGGCGCTTCAGTACTGTAGTTTACGGTTTGCGCAGTTTGACCAACTAATTTTTCAACTTGCTGTAAAGCAGGATGATCTTTTTTACATTCATAACCCGGAATTGGGGATACTTCATATTCAACCGAAATACGGTTAGGGTATTTGTCCATGACTGGTTGTAAAGCCTGGCAGAGGTCATGATAAAGCGAATTAACATCGTTATTTGGCAGTACACGAATATCAATAATTAGCTCGCAACAACCACAAATACGGTTTGCTGCATCGCCCCCATGAATGACCCCGAGATTAAGCGTCGGATAGGGAACAGTAAAACCGTCATTATGATATCGTTCTTTAAACTGTTGTTTAAGTTTTAACAATTGTGCGATAGCTAAATGCATGACTTCAATCGCATTTATTCCTTTGTCTGGATCACTGGAGTGACCAGACTTACCAATGACTTTGATTGAGTTGGAAATAAAGCCTTTGTGTGCACGTATCGGTATTAATGATGTTGGTTCACCAATGATTGTACAATCGGGTTGTAAGTGAGTATTTTTAGCAAAAAATGATGCACCAGCCATAGTGGTTTCTTCATCAGCGGTAGCAAGAACATAAATAGGTTTAGTCAGTTTGGTTAGATCAATATCACGTAAAGCATCGAGTATAAAAGCAAAAAAACCTTTCATGTCTGCTGTGCCTAATCCATATAACTTGTTGTTTTCTTCCGTTAATTTGAAAGGATCTTTAGTCCATTGTCCTTCATCAAAAGGCACTGTGTCAGTATGGCCGCTAAGCAGTAATCCACCTTGTGTCTGGTTTTCATTATTTGAATAAGTCGCTAATAAATTAAATTTACCGCGAGTATTCGGTACGGGCTGTATTTCAACTTTGAAGCCTAACTCTTCAAACCAGTTTGCTAATTTGTCTATTAAAGGTTTGTTTGAAAAATCGAGTTTTTCATTGGTTACATTGCTGATTGTTGGGGTTGATATCAGTTCACTATAAAGCGTTAAAAAAGAGGGCAGTGCCATACAAAATCACCTTAAATTGCTAATTAAATTAAATCCATTAATAAGATGATAAGCATATCACTTACTGTAAGATTTGCCTATGACTAACTCGCTTATTTCAATCCGTGTTGTATCTGTTTAGGTATCATGATCAGTTAATCTTTATTGCCAAAAGGTTGGAATTTGATGTGATAGATTTGTAACGATCTGGTGATTTTCAATTTTTTAACATTTTTTGCGTTTATTTTATATGCTGATTTTATTTGTAAAAAACATTTGCTATTATTTAATCATCACGACCCAATAGTATATAACGATTAATGATTTTGTTAATCATTACTATAAATCAATCATTTTCTACAAGGCATCATTATGAAACAAATAAGCAAAAAATGGATTATTATTACCCTCGTTATTCTTGCTATTATTTTTATTGCATGGCAGCAATTAAAAACGGATGGATATGGTGCTGATTTTACCAGTGGAAATGGGCGTATTGAAGCAACCGAAATCAATATTTCAGCTAAATTAGCCGGTCGAATAGAAAAAATTAATGTAAATGAAGGGGATTTTGTTAAAGCAGGTCAACCATTAGTCGTTATGCAAACAGATACTTTGCAAGCACAGTTGAATGAAGCACAGGCTCAATACCGACAAGCAATCAGTAATGAGGCAAGTGCTAAAGCACAAGTTGCTTTGAAAATGAGTGATAAAGTTGCTGCCTTAGCAGGTGTCACTCAACGAGAAAGCGATTTAGATATCGCCTCAAAACATCTTCAACGAACAACCACCCTTTATCAAAAAGGGGCTTTATCCATTCAACAATACGATGATGATACCGCTAAATTTAATAGCGCTAAAGCTGCATTAGATTCGGCAAAATCACAAGTTACGGCTGCTGATGCAGCTATTGAGGTAGCTCAAGCTGGTGTAGAAAGTGCTAGATCGGCCATTAATGTTGCTGATGCCAATATTAGACAAATCCAAGCAGATATTGATGATAGTACGCTCGTTGCACCTGTTGATGGACGTATTCAATACCGTATTGCTCAATTAGGTGAAGTGATGCCTTCAGGTGGTAAAGTACTTAATCTGGTTAATTTGTATGATGTTTATTTAACTTTCTTTCTACCTGAAACCGTGGCTGGAAAAATGGCCATCGGTGACGAAGTTAGACTTATTCTAGATGCCTTACCTGAAAAGGCCATTTCCGCGAAAATTTCGTTTGTTTCGAGTGTCGCACAGTTCACCCCAAAAACAGTTGAAACGAAAGATGAGCGCCAAAAGTTGATGTTTAGGGTAAAAGCGCAGCTCGATCCTGAATTATTAAAATGTTTTATTAATCAAGTTAAAACAGGATTACCTGGTGTGGCTTGGGTTAAGCTTAATCCGAATACATCCTGGCCAGCTGATTTATCTGATGTAGCCAAATGTCCAGCTAAATAATTGGAGATAGTATATGTCAGATTCAGACAATAAGGATTTAGCTTTATTAACAGAAGCTAAGTCTATTGATGATGCAGTGGTTAAAATTACTGATGTTTCACTGCATTATAAAAAGAATTGTGCACTGGATAACATTAGTTTAACTATTCCACCACGATGTATGGTGGGATTAATTGGGCCAGATGGAGTAGGTAAATCAAGTTTATTGTCTTTGATTGCGGGTGCACATGTCATTCAAGATGGTTTAGTTTATGTTTTAGATGGCGATATGCGAGATAAGTCACATCGTAAAGCGGTGTGTACTCGCATTGCATACATGCCACAAGGATTAGGTAAAAATCTTTACCCGACATTATCTGTTGAGGAAAATCTTCAATTTTTCGCCCGTTTATTTGGTAATGATGCCGCAGAGCGTCGACGTCGTATTGACGAATTAACAAAAAGTACCGGGCTGTATCCCTTTTTATCAAGACCAGCAGGGCGACTATCTGGTGGTATGAAACAAAAAGTCAGTTTATGTTCAGCTTTGATTCATGATCCCGATTTACTGATTCTTGATGAACCTACCACGGGGGTCGATCCACTTTCCCGAGCGCAATTTTGGCAATTAATAAATAAAATTCGGCAGCAAAGACCACAAATGAGCGTTATTGTCGCAACAGCTTATATGGATGAAGCACAAAACTTTGATTGGCTTGTTGCGATGTATGGCGGTAAAATTTTAGAAACAGGCACACCTAAATCATTATTAAGCCAAACAGGAAAAGATAATTTAGACGATGCCTTTATTCAGTTAATGCCAGAGAGCGCCAAACAAGGCTATCAAGCCGTTGAAATTCCACCTTTGGATGTAAATAACAATCTACAAACAGCGATAGAAGCGAAAGGGCTAACTAAGCAATTTGGTGATTTTATTGCAGTCGATCATGTTAATTTTTCGATTAAGCAAGGTGAGATTTTTGGTTTTTTAGGGTCAAATGGTTGTGGTAAATCAACAACCATGAAGATGCTAACCGGGTTATTACCTATTTCGTCCGGTGAAGCTTGGTTATTTGGAAAACCTGTTGATGCCAATGATATTAATACCAGACGGCATTTAGGTTATATGTCTCAAGCTTTTTCTTTGTACAGTGAATTAACGGTTGAGCAAAATTTAGTGCTACATGCACGTTTATTTGGCATTGAAGAAAGTAAAATACCTGAACGTGTTTCTGAACTTCTTAAACGGTTTGGATTAGAGCAAGATGCTCAAAATCTACCTGATAGTTTACCTTTAGGGGTTAAACAGCGTTTATCTTTATCGGTCGCTGTTGTGCACAACCCAGAAATATTAATTTTAGATGAACCGACATCGGGGGTCGATCCGATTGCTCGAGATGACTTTTGGCGTTTGATCATTGAATTATCCCGTAAAGATAAAGTAACTGTTTTTATTACCACACATTTTATGAATGAGGCCGCAAGATGTGACAGAATTTCTTTAATGCATGCGGGGAAAGTGTTGGCAAGTGATACTCCCGATAATATTATTGCATCGAAAAACGCATCGACTTTAGAAGATGCCTTCATCCGCTATCTAGTTGATGCTGGTGCTGATGATAGTGATGCACAACAAAAATCGACCGAAGCTCCAGTTACCGCCGACAAATCCCAAACAGTCATCCCACCAGCGAATCATCTTCAAGGATTTAGTTTAACTCGGATGATTGGTTGTTTATGGCGCGAAACACTTGAACTGTCGCGAGATCCTTTGCGAGCGATGTTGGCATTAATGGGTTCGGCGATCTTAATGCTCGTTATGGGTTATGGGATTACGCTAGATGTCGAAAATCTACGTTTTGCCGTGCTTGATCGTGACCAAAGTGAAATCAGTCAAAATTATACCCTTAATTTGTCTGGTTCAAAACGTTACTTTGTTGAAAGACCACCTATAACGGATTATGCAGATATGGATGCCCGTTTACGAAGTAATGATATTGCGTTAGCGATTGAAATTCCGCCTAATTTTGGACGAGATATTCAACGAGGGGATTCCGTTGATATCGGTGTTTGGATAGATGGTGCTATGCCACTACGGGCAGAAACCATTAAAGGGTATGTACAAGGCATGCACCTTGCTTGGCTAAGTCAAAAAGTGAAAGAAATGTCAGGTAAAGATTCTACTAGTTTGGCGAATATTGAGACGCGGTATCGATATAATCCTGATGTAAAAAGCTTACCGTCAATGGTGCCTGCGGTTATTCCTATTTTATTATTAATGATTCCTTCCATGCTGGCAGCTTTATCGGTTGTTCGTGAGAAAGAAATGGGATCGATTATTAATTTATATGTTACCCCTGTGACTCGTGCCGAATTTTTATTAGGGAAGCAGGTACCGTATATTATTATTTCTATGTTTAGTTTTTTGCTGTTGCTGTTTATGGCGATTACTATTTTTGGCGTGCCAATCAAAGGCAGTTTATTCACGTTATGCTTGGCTGCTTTAGCTTATTGTATTATTTCAACGGGTCTTGGGCTGTTGGCGTCAACAATTACACGTAGTCAGATTGCAGTGATATTTTTAACCTGTGTCGGCACTATGTTACCTGCTATTCAGTTTTCTGGTTTACTCAATCCAGTGGCTTCATTGGAGGGGAGTGGGCGTTATATCGGTGAAGTTTATCCGACAACACATATGCTAATCATTGCACGAGGTGTATTTAATAAAGCACTTGGTTTTAATGATTTACACAATTCTTTATTCGCATTATTAGTCACTATTCCTGTTGTGCTGTGCGCCAGTATTTTTCTTCTTAAAAAGCAGGAAGGGTAGTTATGAAGCAAAGCTTAATTAATATTTATCGATTAGGTATTAAAGAATTATGGGGGTTATTACGTGATCCTATCATGCTTCTGTTAATAGGTTACTGTTTTACCTTCGATATTTATATTGCTGCAACAGCAACATCTGACTCGCTTCATCATGCCTCTATAGCGGTGGTTGATGAAGATGATTCACCGTTATCAAGACAAATTGTTGCTGCTTTTTATCCGCCAATGTTTAACCAACCAGTAAAATTAAACTCAATGGATGAGGTAGATCGAGGCATGGATACCGATAGCTACACTTTTGCTTTGAATATTCCGCCTAATTTTCAGCGTGATGTGTTGAACAATCAAAGTCCAGAAATCCAATTAAATATCGATGCGACTCGAATGGGGCAAGCTTTTGTGGGAAATGGTTATATCACACAAATAATAACGGGGGAGGTGACAGAGTATGTTAATCGTTATAGCAAAGTAACCGATCTCCCTGTTAATATTCAAGTTCATACTGCATTTAATCCGAATTTGACTCGTTCATGGTTTGGCTCGGTAATGGAAATCATTAATATTGTAACGACGTTATCTATTATTTTAACTGGAGCTGCATTAATGCGAGAACGTGAACATGGCACTATCGATCATCTGCTTTCCATGCCTGTCACACCGTTTCAAATAATGATATCTAAGGTATGGTCAATGGGATTAGTGGTATTAATCTCAACTTGGGTGGCATTACTATTAGTAGTAAAAAGCTGGCTTAATGTTCCAATTACTGGCTCAATTACGTTATTTTTAATTGGTGCCGCTTTACACTTGTTTGTGACAACGTCACTTGGAATTTTCATGGCTACAGTTGCCAAATCAACCGCACAATTTGCTATGTTGTTGATTTTGATTTTATTACCGTTACAAATGTTGTCCGGTGGTAGTACACCAAGGGAAAGTATGCCAGAAGTTGTTCAAAATATAATGATGATTGCCCCAACAACACATTTTGTCGAATTAGGACAAGCTATATTGTATCGTGGTGCAGGGTTAAGCGTTGTATGGACATCGTATGTTTGGTTAATTGGAATCGGATCGATCTTTTTCCTAATTGCATTAAGGCGTTTCCGTAGCTCAATTGTTAATATGGGATCGTAAGTCTCTTGCTATATGTTGATAAACCATAACCAATCGATTGATTTTTAATGAGTTGGTTATGGTTTATTATTTTTTCAATTTAATCGCCTTTATTTTCTATAATAGTCATTGTTATCTTGAATCACTCATATTACTTAAACTGATCAGTGAATGAAATTGCAATCTTCGTTTATTGAGTTAAATTAATGTTTGTCATCAATATTGGGCTATTACGCCAAATATTTTCATTATTTTATAAATATGAATGATTTTGTCACTAAAATGAATGTAAATGTCATTTCTTTTATATCAGTTATTGTTAAAATTTAGCGCAGATTTAGCCGACTTTAAGTGTTAAATCCTAATAAACATAAAGGGTTAAGGTTAACAGTTGGCGCGAAGTTTATTTTTTTATTAATAAATTAACGCGTATGTTTATCATTTATAGTTGTTGTTGCAAAATTTAATCCTTTTCATTTAATGAAATTCAGCTCTATTTCATTAATTTAATTTTAGTGGTTTTGTTACCTCTAAAAGTTTTCACGAGTTTTCAGTAAAAGTCACAAAATAAGTAAAAGCAGTAATATTGTAATTAATTATTTTTTGTTTCAAATTAAGACTTACTTAGTCTTAGAATTTTCTTAATGTCTTTCTGACAAAATAGATATTAAGATTTTATAGTTTCACCATTTACTCATTTACTAGAACTAGCATGTTTACCAGCGAAAGTAATATTCATTCTTAACGTGGTTTCCATTTAATGGAATAAATGATGAAATGTTTATTAATTTCGTTTGGTGTTTTTTAATTCTCTTGGCGTTAATCCAAAATTGGCTTTAAATCTTTGTGAAAATCGAGTTGACGAAGAATATCCAATCATTTCAGCGATATGTTCTGTTGAAAAATTTGAGGTTTGTAATAAGTGAAGGGCCTGTCCCATTACGAGTTTTTCTTTAATTTTTTGGATATTTTCCCCTTCGAGTTTCAATTTTCGGTACAACGTTGCTTTACTCATGCAGATTTCTTTGCAAATTTCATCAATGGTTATTTTTTTATTGTCTTTTTTATTAAATATTTCAATTACTTTTTGCGTAGTTTCTTTTCTGTTGGGTAAACACGCCAAATTTTCATAACCTGAATGGACTAATAGTTTAATAATTTCCTTTCTACGATTAGTAATGATGTCATCAGATGCCCATTCTAAGCACTCTATCATTTGTGAAATACATTTATATAAGGCTGGATTTACTTTCCCTGCGGTATATTCATTGTTTTTTTTAGGATTTATATTGATCGAAGTATCATTAAAATCTGAAAACTCAAAATCAATAAGTAATGCAAAATAATTCGTATTTGCGGGTATATTTCTCATGTTCATTGACTGAACATCGGTAAAAAAAATGAAATCACCGGTATTACAGGCCAGTTTTGTTTTATTGCCAATTACTTTACAACCACTTAATATAATTATCAGTAAAGGCTTTAAAATTGGTATATTTGATAAATTTTGTTGCTTTTTAGAGGTGTAAATTGAGATATAATTGCTGTTACTATTTGCTTCACTTAACTGTTTAAGTTTTTCAATTTCTACTGCTGTACTATTCATCCTATTTGCCTCATTGCTACAGTATTTTTTTTATCGTGGAAATTACAACATTGATAATGTTAATGAATATATCCTTCTGTTTTGAAATTTGATGAAAAATGCACAAATTAAAATGACAAAAGTTATTTAACACATTTAACACTTTAGTTATTTATGAAAATATTTCAGGCAATGTCTAAAAAGTTGTGGCATTCAACACGCAAATATTTACTTAAAAAATTTTAGAGTGAAAAAACTACGAATAGCTTCCTTACAAAATTTACCGTAACCTATTAAACATTGCATATGAGGAAACTTATAAATTTAGAGTACATTAATGATTTCGAATAAAGATATAAGTTCCGTCTAAAAACTATTTATTTCAAAGCTTTGTTATTTTATGAAATGCATTTTGAAGACATACATAGCAGCTATATATCCTTCTTTTATTCGTGTTTTGAGTTATTCTTAAACACTCAATGTATATTAATTTAACAATTATGTTAACATATTTTAATAATATCGTTAATATTTTGTAATAATTATTTGTAAGTAAATAATTTTTAATGGGTTATTTATTTATATTTATATAAAAAATGACTTATATTTATTGAAATTATCATTTAACTAATGGTAATTCATCCCAACGAGTTGTGTAACGTTGGCTAAGCCGTTCTCGTTTGATCTGCCAAGGTGCAGTTTTTCTACTTCCGCCTAACTGAATGGTATTTTTGCCCATTTTTTGATTAATGGTATCGATTGTTTTCATTAAGTTATCATTTTTTTGCTGTAAGACTGGCATACTATTTGAAGCAAATAAGTCAGATTGGCAAAAGCTATCTTTAGCTTTTAAATCGAGTAACATAACACCTGACTTCATAAATAAAAATCCTTTTTTATAAATTGCTGTTAGCCCTTTTTGTGCCGCATGAATAATTACTCTTGAATCATCAGTAGGTGACAGTAGCGGTACGATAATCGAGGGATTGTATTGAATTAAGTCTTGTCGAAACCGATTTGTTTTCAAAAAAACAAGTACAGCATTAGCAATTGATTTTTGTTGTCTCAGTTTTTCAGCTCCTCGACTGGCGTGAATACGAATAGCCTCTTGCAAGTCGAATAATTCACCTGTTAACTGCCCAAAACTACGTGATGTCATAATGTTTTTTTTAGGTGTTGCAATGTCATCTAATTCAATAGCGTTAATACCTTGCAACTCTAATACAGTACGTTCAAGCACCACTGAAAATTGTTGTCTAATTTGTTTTAAATTTGCCTGACGCAGATCCCATGCAGTATGAATGCCTAACGTTTGTAATCTTTTGGCTATGCTTCTGCCAACGCCCCAAATTTCATCAACAGGGAATGATTTTAAAATCTGATCAAGTAAGGCTGAATCGTTAGGAAGGCAATAAACTCCCTGATAAATAGGCTGTTTTTTTGCAATGTGGTTTGCCAACTTTGCTAAAGTATGGGTTGATGCAATGCCAATACTTACCGGAATTCCCGTATCACGTTTTACTATTGCCCTTAAATGTTGACAATGGGTTGTAACATCGTTAAATCCCACTAGTTTAATAAAAGCTTCGTCAATAGAGTAAGGTTCAATATCAGCCGTATAATGGCTGACAGTATCAAAAACACGTTGGCTCATATCACCATAAAGTTCATAGTTAGAACTTAATAATGTAATTTGTTTTCGAATGTTAGCCTCAATTTGGTAGGCAGGCATACCCATTGGTACTAAAGGTTTAAGTTCATTGGATCGTGCGATGACACATCCATCATTATTGGACAAAATGCCAATTGGTTTTCCTTCTAATTTAGGGTTAAAAACACGCTCACACGAAGCATAAAAGTTATTACAATCAATCAGTCCAATCATGCATGACCACGCTTTCGTAAAGAATGGATAGTATGTATAACAACGCCCCAAATATGAACTTCTTTACCCGCTAATGAAATAGGGGGATAAAGTTCATTGCCCGATAATAGATAATGTTGCCCATCAATAAGTCCCAGGCACTTGCATGTTAGTTCACCATCAACAGCTGCAACAACAATATCTTCTATTTGGGGTACCAATGACCGATCTACCACTAAAAGATCACCACTAAAAATACCATAGTTAATCATTGATTCACCTTGTGCTTTAATATAATAAGTAGCACTTGGGTGTTTAACTAAATGATCAGTTAAGTCCAGTTTGGCTTCTAAGTAATCATCAGCAGGGGATGGAAAGCCAGCCCTGACAGGAGTATCAACCAAAGGTAAGTAATTTTTGATAGTGCTATCAACGGTTCCTAGCACAATACAGGATTTACTCAAGAGTGTTTCTCCTAAAAATTGATAAGTAAAATTTATATACAATGAAGTATTGTTCGTAGTTAAAAATGAATAGTGTATAAATATACAGTATAAAATTCTTGATTCAATGAAAATCACTGTAAAAAAATAGCAATGTCATAAAAATGGACATAAAGTCATGGATGATTAGTGTTTTTTAGCGAGCTGATAAATATACTAGCTTTGTATTAAGAATGACTAAAATAAAGGGAATTAGATTTACGTTTTTCATAAAGATACAGAACAAAATTGCAAGCTATCATAACAATTGATTGAAATTGTATTACCGTATTTTACAAATACACTTAAATGATTTACATTATGTTGATTGTTTATTGATTAATTTAAGACAGAATTCACTATACCTTGTATTTTTGTTCATAGCCCTTATATATGTGACTAAAGGTAATCTTTGATTGTGACTTAACGAAATAATACAAAAAGTCAATTTGTTAACCTAAATAAACCTGATGCATTTTTGATTGATTATCGATGATAAAAAGTGCTATTTAGCTTATTTTAGCTTAAATTTGTTTTTTACTCTAATTTAACGCTCGTTTTTTTTATTTTCTCACTCTTTGTTTTTTATAAAAATAAAATATCAATATTGATGTATGTCAATAATATTTGTCGTGATTTTTTGTTTTTTTAGACAGTCAGTATTGCTTGCTCGACACAAGGGCGAAAAGAATCAGATATAATATTTCCAAGTTATGTTATTTGACATTTAGATATAGCAAGGGTTGTCGTATTAAAAATATTTTTCAAAAACACAAAGTACGTAAAACAACATTTAGTTATATAAAGTTTTTCAAAAACTGAAAAATGATTTTGTTGCTAGTTTTATTATAACTACGCCATGTTCAGTTTTTTTACCTACTTATTTTAGCTCGGTCTATAAATATAAATTCTAATCCAAAGTTACCGACCAATTACCGAATATGTATTTTAAGTAATATTATTTTAGGAGTTTTAAAAAAAATGAATCTAATTTGGTCAGCAGTAGGGCAAGTTGTTAGTTCTTGTCTTCCGGTGTTTTTATTAATTTTTCTTGGTTGGTTGTGTGTTCATCAGAATATTTTTACCAAAGATTCCAAGAAGCTATTATCCGGTTTAGTATCAAACTTTGTATTTCCGGCATTGCTTTTTGTGCATACATCACATGCTAAGCCGTCTGAAATATTCAACGGCATCTGGATGATTGCATTTTTCTGTACAATGTCATTTTTGTGGATAATTTGTTTTTTAACCAATAAATACATTTTGCATAAAGATTTAAAATCAACAGCAATGAACTCTATGTTATGTTGTTTCCCAAATATGGGAGGAATGGGCGTACCATTTTTAACATTGATGTTAGGTGCTTCGTCAACCATTTCAGTCGCTGTAGCGAATTTTGTGGTGGCGTTATCATTAATACCAATGACAATTTTCTTATTGGAATTATGTGATACGAAAATATCTGGCGGAAAAGTGACTAGTAATATGGTATTTAGCGCAGTGAAGAACTCGTTAATGAAACCAATGTTTTTAGCGGTCATTCTTGGTTTAATTGTTAGTGTTACAGATGGAACAAAATGGTTACCACATTTTGTATTTAATACCTTTGATATTATGTCAAATGCTTGTAACTTTATTTCGTTAATAGCTGTTGGGGTTGGTATTTATGGTGTTAAATTGAATTTTTCAAAACCATTAATTGTCAATGTGATTTTGAAAAGCTTCTTTACGCCAGTGGTTGCATTAATTGCTGTGCATCTTTTTGGTATTACTGGTATGGAAGCGGAAGAGTTAGTATTCTTGTTAGCTATGCCGACAGCATCAACAGCCGTTATTTTGGCTTATAATTGGAATGTTGAGCAAGAACAAGCTTCAAGTATCTTCTTTGCTTCGACAATTTTATCCATATTTATTTTACCAACGTTGCTTTTAATTATGCATTTTACCGTACCTGGTGTGCAATAATTTGTGTTAATTTAAAAAATGAAATAAAAAAACGGGCGTTAAGCCCGTTTTGTATTTATTTCTAGGTTAGAAAGAATTATTCATTTGGTCGAATCGTAATTGTGTTACCACCTTTAGATACCGCTTGAATATCACGATCGTACATTGCTTCACCGAATGCAGGTGGAACGGTATAAGTTCCGACACTCGTTGCTTTAATCTGATAAGTGAATTTTTGTATTTTATTATTTGAAGTAGAACCATAAATAATAACTCGATCTTCACGTACATCAGTATATTCCGGATACCATGTGTTGTTACCTGTTTTTATAGCAATTGGTGAAACCCAATTAAAATGATTTTCTTCACTATAATCATCATTCTCTTCATATTCATCATCATCTTGGGTATATTCGCCTTTGAGTTCATTTGCTGGTGTAATAGGTTGTTGGATAACCTCGAAACCACCAGGTAATAAATCTACTATGGCAATATTGGTTGCTCCTTCTTTGGCTATCGCTCGAATTTGAACTGTAACATTGATTTTATCACCGAGTTTAACCTGTTCAACTGGGTTACCATCAAGATCAGTAAATTCTCGATAAACTTCTAGACCTTGTTTGATAGGTTTTTGTGGAATATTTCTGTCATAGCCTTGTTGTGAAATAAGATACCATGCTGGATAATCAGTGCTATTGATAACATTTAACGTTGAATCTTGTGCACTGAATTGACCTTTAGCTAAAATACCTTTTAATTTCGCAATAATTTTTTGTTTTTCAACACCATTATCTTTCGAAATAGTATTAATTTGTAGCGAATCATTTTTTAGTTTTGCATTATCAATGCTTGATGAATAACTACTTAAAGCAAGGATTGTCATAGCAGATGATTGCGTTGTGTATTTTTGTTTATTTAACATTAACACCATATTTTCGAGTGCTTGAGCGGGAATTTCTTTTGCTCTTTCAGGAAAATGCTTGCTAATTAAATAAATTTTGCCTGCATTAATGACTAATGGGTCATAGTAATTATGTGTCCACCATGCATGGTTATAGGCACTTTCCAAATCTTGCCAAATTGGTTTAAGTAATTTATTGGCTTCTTTATCCATCTTTAACATTTGATAAGATGATGCAACATACAAAGCAGTCAGATCTGTTTGCCATGATGAATCATTCCTTTTAAGATCACTTAATAATGATGCTAAGTAATTAGTTGTTACTTTATTTTGACGAGTTAATAGATAAATAGCATAAGCTCGTAATCGCAAATTGTAGTTATTACTATAGGAAGATTGTGCCAACTGTTCTAAATATTTGTTCGCATTATCTAACATTTTTTGTGGTATAACTTGTCCCATCTCTTTTGCTTCAAGCATAAAATTAACAGCATATAAAGTAATAAATGGATCGACGTTGTAGGTTGAATACCATAATCCAATTGCACCTTCATCATTCTGTCTTGATTGAAGTATTTGGAATAGTTCAGATAATGGTGTTAATCCTTGCTTTGAGGCAAGATTGAAATCTCGATATTTTCCTGCAATTAACACGGGAATAGCTCGACTTACAATTTGTTCTGAACAGAAGTGAGGATAATTTTCTAAATAAGTGCTTAGTCCTTTACTTAATATAAACGGTGAAAATGACACAGATGCTTCACGTTTACTGAAGTTTTCATACATGTCTCTGAAATCGCTGAAAGTCTCTTTACTGCCATCCATTCTACCCATAATCGTTTGTAATCGATATTCTGTAATTGGTCTTATCGATGTGCTTACATTACGATTTATGATGATATCACCATAACTAGCAGTAAAATGAAAATCTGCGCTACCAAACATTTCGTTTGCTTTAAATTTGAATTTCAAACTTCCAGTTTTTCCATTTGCTAATTCAATAGTGTGTTGATCTTCATCAATAATTGTTAAATGAGGCGTAGTTGAAACCTTAACTTTAATAGGTACACTTTGCTCACCAATATTTTCAATGAGATTTGTCACATTAAGGCTCACTTCAAATTGATCATTTGGTGCGGCAAAATATGGAGCATTAGGTTGTAAAACAATATCATTATGTACTGTCGTTGACATTTGGGTATGTCCCATTGTCTGTTCTCCAACAGATATTGCCATAATGCGGATTTTACCATTGAAATAATCAGGTACTTTGTACTCCACCGTTTTCGTGCCTTCAACCTCAATTATTCCTGACCAGAAAGCAACAGGCTCATCAATTTTTCGTTTGAATGGATTCAAGTGACCAGATAATGCATCTTCAGAATCAGCATCGCCTCCTGGCGCTGAAATATTAAGTAGATGACGAAACTCAGGTAATATTAAATCTAATATTTGTGAGGTTCTAACCGATAATGCTTTTTTACGTAAAAAACTATTTAACGGATCGCTTAATTTATAATTGGATACTTGTAAAATTCCTTCATCTATCGCAAATATGACGGCTTTTTGATGTGTATTAGTTTTAAGAGTAATCGGTAAAGTATCACCAGGTTTAATTGTTTTTGGTGCCTTTAAAACGATTTTATCGTTAAATTGCTCGTTAGAAATTTTAAATGGTATTACGCCATAGCTTAATGGACTCATGAAAATTTCTTCGGAATTTGGATCCCGAATAAATTGAACATTGATATAACCATTGTTAGTCATATCTTTAGGTAATGTTATTTTTTGTATTGAGCTTGTTGTATCGGTATGGAACCATTTCCATGCATAAACTTTATCCCGCTCAATTGTAATAATTCCACTTCCTACATAAGGTGCAGTAATCGCTATTTCAATCTCATCACCAGGATTATAAGCCTTCTGTTTTATTTTTAGCATTAATTCAGCATCTCGATCTAAATCACGTGTAACATTTGCTTCTCCGACAACGTTGTAGTGGCTTTGATAGAGTAGTTGACCATCATTTGCTCTTAGTTGGATTTTATAGTTACCAGGGTTTTTACTGTCTATTTTGTAAGTCGTTTTTTCCTGACTAATTGCAAATGGCTCTTCAGAAATTACGTTCTCTTTTTTGCGAGACTCATATTTATAAACTCCAGATGGTTGTTTAACTAATACTGAAAGGTATTTTTCTTCAATAATAGTGAGCTTTAAATCTGAAAGAGGTATTTTGTTTAATGATGGATTTATTGCAATAAAATCGATGTAACGGGTTGCGTCACGATTAATGTAACTTAAGCTGCCATCACTTTTAGCGCCAACAAGGTATTCATTTGGGGAGACAAAGGTTGTTGCAGTTGCCGCTACACTGCGCCCACTATCAGGCTCAAAAACTTCAGTGAGCATTCTTAATGTATAATTGCCTTCAAAACTCTCCATATTGTCATTTAGATTAACTATAACTTTACCATTATCATCAGTCTGTAATTCATCAAGTTCAACTTTAAAACTATTACGACTTCCTGATATATATTGATAGAAATAGTAATCTTCATATTTTTTAAAATGAGGAACTGATGGTTCAAGAATTAAGGTATTTGTTACTCGACGATCAGCAGCATCAGTGCCAAATAAGTTTTTAGCATGAATTTCAGCAATTAACTGGTCTGGTTTTGACCAACCATCTTTTATTTCAGGTAGAAGTTTTAATGTTACTGCTGTTTTGTCTGGCTCAAATTCACGCACGACAACGGAACTTGTCCCTAATAAAATGCGATAATCGTCATCGTTATCTTCATTTTTTAAATATAAATTAATATGCCAATCGCCAGTAGGGGATTCATAGTTGGTTTTATAGCTCAACTCATTAAATCCTGATTTATCAAGAACAATAGGTTTCTTTAATACTAAATTTGATTTGGGATCATAAATTTCGGCATCTATTGTAATCCCAGCAAGAGAATTAGCCCATTTTTCAGCTCTTATAATCGTTCCGATGTGGAATGTATCACCGGGACGATAAATACCGCGATCTGAGAAGATATGTGAACTTAGTTCTCCTCCTTGAAGCGTCTCACGAATGCCTCCTATATCAAAACGAGACAAGTATAATTTTCGATCAGAGGCATTAATTGGTAGGAAAGATAAATCACCATCTTTTTCAACAACAAATAAAGTTGGTCTGATCCCTTGATAGTATTCAGATAATGGCTCAAATTTGACATGACCAGTGCTATCTGTGCTTTGAGAGGTGATGGTTATGCCATTCATGCCTAATATAGATACTTTAGCATTATTGATTGGTTTGCCAGTATCAATTGATTGAATAAATAGGTCATAGGATTGATCGAGAGATTTTTTAGATATAATACCTAAATCAGTCACCATAATAAAACGTGACTCATAAAAGTCTACATCTGGATTATTGATGCTTTTTCCATATAACCGTAATAAAAAGACACCACGATTTTGTTTTCCATCAGTATCTACAGTTAAAAAACGACTTAAATCAACTTCAGTGTATTTGAGCTCTTCTGGTGAGCCAGTAATATTTTTGTCATAATTGTATTTTTCAACAAAGTGGTCGTTACTTAGGTCACCAAAATCCATATTTTCAAAATTATAATGCTCGTTAAACGCAATTAGATGTTGGAGTTGTGACGGAATAACCCGATCAATTTTGAGCTTAATATCCGTTATGTTGCGTGATACAACAGGTAACTTTTTATCACCTGATAATGATAATAGAGACCCTTCAGCTGCAAAACCAAGAGAAATTGGATAGTTAGGAACAGTTAACACTTCTTGATATTGATCTTTTAAAAAGTAACCATTATATGAAGGTAACGGTTGTAATACTTGAATATAAAGTTCTGAGCTTTGTTCGGCTTTAAAAGCAAAACTGATTTGTTTTTGATAAGGCAGCTCTGAATCGATCGTTTTGAGTGAAATAATTTTAGCATTATTTAAGATTTGATCATTAATTTGAAATTTAGTTTTATAACTGTTGGATAATTTATCGTAATATCTGATTTTATACTCTTTATCTTTTGATTTAGGTAATTGCCATACTCTAATTGCTTTTTCTACGTCAGTGGCTTTTACATCATGAGAAAAAGAAAGCATTAATACTTGTTCTATTTTTTGATCACTTACTTCAATAAGATTAATCGCACTATTTGTTATACTTAAATTATATTTTTCCGGAACAGAAACTGTATTACTCAAAAGAGACCGAGTTGGATGCCCTCCATCGGTTGAAATAACACCTTTGTCAATAGTTATCTTTAAATACCCTTCTTTTTCAAGCAAAGGAATAGCTGAACTTTTGACATAAGCAATCGTATCGTTTTTGTCATAATTTATTGTAAAATCGATACTATTTAAAAACTTATCTGAATCTTCTTCTTTATCTTTTGTTTGATACAATGATAAATTGATGTTTTTTTCAAAACTGTTTTTATCAACGGGATGAGAAAACTCTATTTTATTTATTACTTGTCTATTATCGGGTAATGTTGGATCTAGATAAAGTTCCCCTGAATTGGCAAATTTATAACTAAAATCTTTAGTAACAAAGTATTTAATAGTTTGATCACTATTTAATAAATTATTCTCTGCAAACAATTTTTTATCATCTAATGTGATTGTGTATTCAACGCCAAGTGGCCATTTTTTTGATTCAGGTATAAACTCAACTGATTTATCAGACGTCCATTTCCATGTGCCTTGAATTTCAGGTGAAATGATGATGCCTTCGGTTATTACTTTATTAATGTTCTCTAATGGCGCTGGACTATACCCACTTCCGGAAAAGTTAATAACTAATCCGATGTTAGATGTATCAGGGGAATAGACAGATGCAGAATATTTGTGAATAATTATTGGCGCTGGTTCAATTGGTTTCGGACGATTGAGATACCAATGATAAGCATAATTGACTGAAAAAAAGGCAATTATTGATACGATAATTGTTGTACCAATAAGCGTTTTAAATTTATTTAATTTTAATCCGATTGAAGTGTAGGCTTTTTTTAATTCAGGTAACCAACTTGGTGTTGACCATTTTATATCACCAATAATAGGATTTAAAAACCAAAGAATACCTTTAAATAATGCAATTAAAAAAATAATGAAATAACTAATGATTTCGATTGATTTTTGTAATATATAAAAGGGGAGCCGTAATATAAATTTGAGTAATTCCATAGTCTAATCCATTCCCTTAATTCCAAGAAAAATTATTTATTATTGAAGATAAACTTATTGATAAAAAATAGTTAATTTAAAATTTTAATTACTTAAAAATCAGTAAGAAATAATGCACGATGATATAATATTCCGGAAGAAAATACTATATATAAATTATAATGTTAAATTTATTTTTAATAAAATTTGTTTGCTGGTTATGAGGATGTGTATATATATGTGTATGATTGTAAAACGTGAGAATAGGCATATGTAACATAATTTTTTGCTTCAAACCCAATATAATTAAACTCAATAGATTTGAAGCCGTTTTTTATGACTATTTTTTAGCAATGAACACACCACGCATGGGCGCCGGATAGCCTTCAATAGTTTTAGTTTTATCGTTGGGATCAAGAAAATCAGCTAATGACTCAGAAGTCATCCAGTCGGTGCTGCGCTGTTCATTGACACTTGTAAAGGAAATATCAACTACTTTTATGTCTTTGAACCCACACTTGTGTAACCAATTGATCATTGTTGGTACCGAAGGAATAAAATAAACATTAGGCATTTGTGCATAACGTTCACCAGGCATTAATGCATGATGATTTTCTCCTTCAATAATGAGGGTTTCAAGAACCAATTCTCCGCCTTGAATAAGTTGATTTTTCAATTGAAAAAGATGATCAATAGGAGATCTTCGATGATATAAGACTCCCATTGAAAACACGGTATCAAATGCATTAAGATTTGGTAATTCTTCGATGCCTAATGGCAGTAAATGTGCACGGTTATCATTACCTAACAATTTTTTTATTGCTTCGAATTGACATAAATAAAGAGCCACAGGATCAATTCCTACTGCAAGTTTTGCTCCTGCCCCTATCATTCGCCATAGATGATAACCACTATTACAACCAACATCTAAAACCGTTCTACCTTCTAAATTATCTATATGTTGAATTAGTCGTTCCCATTTCCAATCAGAGCGCCATTCGGTATCAATATTTACCCCATATAGATTAAAAGGACCTTTACGCCAAGGCATCATATTTTTTAACAAATTAGTGATACGTTGTTGTTCGCCAATTGACAAAGAATGTTCAGCAGATACCGTTACACTATTTAATAAATCAATATGATAAGGTGTAATGGAGGGTAAATGTTTGATACTGTTAATCCATTGATTAAAACGACTATCAATATTTTGTTTTTGCCAATTTGCTAATTGCGCTGGTAATACCTCAAGCCAGCTGCTGAGTTTACTTTTTGCGATAATCTGGTAAAAATCACCAAAATCGATCATGTTTATATCCTTGTTAAATTCTGTAATAACTTAAGTTTGCTTTAATTGTTTATCACGTTGATACCGATTATTTAATTGCAATGATGGATCCAAAATTAAAACATTGGAACCAAGTATTTATGTGTTTAAAACCAGCTATAGATAGACGTTGTCTATGTGTTTCAATGGTATCGGTATGCATAACATTTTCTAACATTGTTCTTTTTTGACTAATTTCTAATTCACTATAACCATTGGCGCGTTTGAAATCGTGATGCATATTAAATAGAAGTTCATCAATGGTTGAATCTTCAAAGCTAAATTTTTCGGATAAAACCAGTATACCATTAGGATTGAGGGCTTGATAAATATTGTTTAGAATGCGTTGGCGATTTTCTGTAGTCAAAAATTGCAGTGTAAAATTTAATACAACCATCGAAGCATTTTTCATTTCGATATTACAAATATCTTCACAAACAACTTCAACAGGCGTGTTAGCTTTAAATGAATCGATATGTCGTTTACAACGTTCTACCATTGCTAAAGAATTATCTACAGCAATTATGTGGCAATTCTTTTGGCTGATATTACGCCGAATGGATAGTGTTGCCGCACCTAATGAGCAACCTAAGTCATATATCTTTGAATCTGCTTGTACAAATCGTTCAGCTAGCATTCCTATCATAGCAATAATATTTGAGTAACCAGGAACAGACCGTTTAACCATATCAGGAAAAACCTCTGCTACTTTTTCATCGAAAGTCCAGTCACCTAATTTATCAATAGGTGTTGAAAATAGTTGATCTTTTTTTGAACTCATAAAAGTTATAGATAACGTAAAGAATATAATTCTGTTATGATAACATCTTTTTGATTTGTATTGTTCGAGACATTATGAGTTTTATTGCAATTTTAACAATTTTGATAAGTATTTTAGTTGCTTTTTATCTAGGAAAACGTTGGTTATTTTGGTTTGACTTTAAATTAACAATTTATCAAATAATATTTTACTGGGTGATAATAACACTCATGTTAGTAATATTTATCTTATCCAAATTCTGGAAAGATTTTCCAAATTATTTTGCTCCACTTTTTAGCTTAATTTTATGTAGTGTATATGTTACGGTTACCTTTGATATTATCCATTTAGTTAGCAAAAAAAGATTTAAGCCCAATTTTTTTATGGGGTATATTTTCACGGGTTGTGTCATTGTACTTTTTATCATTGGCTATCTAATGGCGACCCATTCCCAGATAATTCATTATCAGGTTAAGATTGACAAGCAGGCTAAAGTTGATCATATGCGTATTGTTCAAATTAGTGATATTCACATTAATGAATTAACTCAAAACAGCTTTATACAACGAATGGTTAAGGATGTTAATGATCTCAATGCAGATATTATTGTGATTACTGGTGATACTATTGATAAACGATTGCAGCCATTTAGTGATGCTAAAGTTAGCGAATTGTTCAAAAAGTTAAAATCAAAGTATGGTACTTATATTATTTTTGGTAACCATGAATATTTGGCTGTTAACGCCCAAAATAATCAAGGTGAAGACATTATCAAAGCCTTTAAAAATGCAAATATGACAGTTTTAAGAGATGATATTGTTTATCTAAATGAGTTAGGAATTACATTGATTGGTCGAGATGATTATTCATCATCTAAACATGGAATTAATCGAGCATCATTGCAAGATTTGCTTGTGTTTGCTGATGATTCTTCACCCATCATTTTATTAGATCATCAGCCAAATAATCTTGAGGAGCCAGCCAATTTAGGTGTTGATTTGATGCTTTCAGGACACACGCATGGTGGACAAATTTTTCCAATCAATGTGTTATTAAAACTTCTGTACAAAAATTCTGATGGTATTTATCATAATTTAGAAAAACACTTTACCAGTATTGTGAGTAGTGGATATGGTTATGGAGTGATGCCACTTCGTTTGATGACTATTTCAGAAATTGTCAGTATTGATGTGACTTTTGATAATCAAAAAAATCAGATTAATAACTAAAATAGGGATTAAATGTTGACGTATCAATTTATCACTAATAATGCTCAACTTTCAAATTATTGTTTAGCAATTAAGAATAGTTCAGCTATAGCATTAGATACCGAATTTGTTCGAACTCGAACTTTTTATCCTCATTTAGGCTTACTTCAGGTATTTAATGGTGAATTTTCTGCCTTGATCGATCCTATTGCAATCACCGATTGGCAATGTATAATCGACATTTTTCGAAATGATGCCATTGAAAAATATTTCCATTCGTGCAGTGAAGATATTGAAGTATTTATGCATCATTTTGATTGTGTCCCAACGCCAATCATTGATAGTCAAGTTCTTGCTTCTTTTTTAGATAATCCATTAAGCAGTGGTTATGCCAGCTTAGTTAAAAAATATCTTAATATTGATCTTGATAAAAGTGAAACCCGTACAGATTGGTTGAAACGACCATTGACAGACAAACAGTGTCAATATGCGATTAATGATGTGATATACCTGTTTCCGTTAATACAAAAACTCAAATCACAATTAATCAGCAATCATTATTTAGCTGCCGCTTATCAAGAATGTCAAATGGTTATAGGTCGCAAGTGTGAGGTGATCAATCCGGAGGATGCTTATCTTAATATTAAAAATAGTTGGCAATTGAAAGGTAAGAGTTTAGGGCAGTTATATAAATTAGCGAGTTGGCGCTATCAATTAGCTAAGCAGCAAGATATTGCTGTAAACTTTGTGGTCAAAGAAGAGGTATTGTGGAAAATAGCCCGTTATTCACCCTCATCCTTGTCAGAACTTGATAAATTAGGATTGCATGGAAAAGAGATTCGGTTATATGGTCAACAGATTCTGAATATTTTATCTGAGCCTATTCCAGACATTCCAGCAATACGTCGTATTAATAGTTATCCTGATTATAAGGTGATCACAGATCAACTAAAAAATGTAGCTGTCAAAATTGCCTCACAAACGGGGCTTAATCCAGATTTGTTACTATCCCGACGATTAATAAACCAATACGTGAAGTGGAAGATTGATAAAAAAGGGCAGGATCCAGAAATTTTATCAGGCTGGCGAAAACCTTTATTTGAACCCTATTGCCAATAAATGTTGCAAATGAGCAGAGCAGATCATATCTGCTCATTTAATATGACATGTTTTTCAATTATCAATGTCTAAATTTGACAACAACTAAGCAAGTTCAGTTAGCATTGATTCGACAATTAATGAAGATTGCGTTGCAGCCAATTTTAAGAAAGATTGGAAATCAACGGCTGATTCACTATCACCATTATCCGAAATTGCTCTAACCACCACAAAAGGTATCTGATATAACCAACAAACATGACCAATAGCAGCCGCTTCCATCTCAACAGCGATAGCATAGGGAAATGTTTGCTTAATTCGTTCCAGATTGGTTTTTCCATTGATAAATGCATCACCACTACCGATCGATCCTTCAATAGCGTTAACCCCTTGTTTTTTAATGCACTCTTTGGCTAAAGTTTGGTAAGTTTCACTTGCCTCAAATGCAATCGGGCATCCTGACATTTGACCTGGTTGATAACCAAACGCTGTCAAATCCACATCATGATAAAATACATTTTTCGATACCACGATATCGCCAATGTTTAATGCTGTTGATAGTCCACCTGCTGAGCCGGTATTGATAACTGCGTCAACTTGATAATTGTTTAATAATAGGGTGGTGCCTGATGATGCTGCGACTTTTCCAATACCTGATTGAAGGAGTACAATTTCACAATTGGCTATTTTTCCAAGATGAAAATCGCAATTTAGATGGCGTTCCACTCTATAATGGGTAATTTTACTTTTTAATATCGCAACTTCTTCTTCCATTGCGGCAATAATAGCGATTCTCATACAATCCTCATGACTACGTTAAGTAACTTAAATTAAGATGTGATATCATAATTGCTATAGGCTAACTTGACAACATACAACTATCTGGGAGAAGAGAATTGCGCACAATATTTATAACGGGCTGTTCAAGTGGAATAGGGCTGATTTCGGCTGTTGCACTCAAACAACGAGGATATCGTGTTATTACTTCTTGCCGTAAAAACGAGGATCAAAAAAAACTTATTGACCAAGGATTTGAAGCAGTGATTCTTGATCTCAATAATCCTGATTCAGTCACTCAAGCTGCTAAGGAAGTGTTAGCATTGTCCAATAACAAGTTATATGGTTTATTTAATAATGCCGGGTTTGGTGTATACGGTCGATTAAATACAATCAGTCGTGAGCAGTTAGAATCTCAATTTTCAACTAATTTTTTTGGTGTTCATCAATTAACTCAATTGCTCTTACCCGCCATGATTCAACATAATGAAGGACGAATCATACAAACCAGTTCAATCGTTGGTATTATTGCAACACCGGGACGAGGTGCTTATTCAGCCAGTAAGTATGCTTTAGAAGCATGGTCAGATGTGTTAAGACTTGAATTGGCCAATACAAATATTAAAGTGTGTTTGATTGAACCCGGTCCATTAACAACAGCTTTTTCAAGAAATGTCAATCAAACAGAAAAAACACATCGGATTGAAAATCCACCAATAGCTAAACGATTTACCTTACCGCCCGAGGCCGTTTTGCCATGTTTATATCATGCCCTTGAGCATCGCAAACCTAAAATACGTTACAGGGTAACAAAAGTAACCCAGTTAGCGGCGATTGGCAAACGTTTGCTTCCGGATAGATTAATGGATAGAATTTTACTTAATAAATAATGAATCTTAATATTCTTAGGACATAATATGCAAAACCCATTTATTTTTGATGTTAATGAACAAAATATTCAAGAAATTTTGGAAAAATCAACTAAACAGCTTGTGTTATTTTATTTTTGGTCGCCAAGAAGTCCAAATTATGAAGAAATGACACAAACATTGACAAAATTAGCTGATGAATATCATGGTCAATTTATTTTAGCGAGTGTCAATTGTGATGAGCAGCAGATGTTGGCTGCTCAGTTTGGATTACGTGCCATTCCGACTGTTTATTTATTCCAAAATGGTCAACCCGTTGATGGTTTTCAGGGGCCTCAACCCGAAGAAAAAATCCGTGAATTACTCACTAAAGCGCTGCCTAATGAAGATGAACTTAAGTTAATCGAAGCACAAAAACTATTCAGTGAAGAAAAATATGAAGAAGCTTTGCCATTATTAAGACAAGCATGGAAGAATTTAAAGGATCATTTAGGTAAGCCAAGATCCGATATTGCTTTCATGTTAGCCAAAGCACAGATAGCATTAAAGCAGTTAGCGGAAGCAAAAGACGTTTTAGCTTCTGTTCCATTACAAGATCAGGATACTATATATCATGGTTTACAAGCTGAAATTGAGTTATTGGAACAGGCTGCAAACTCTCCTGAACTACAATTATTACAAGCTGAATTAGAAAAACACCCGGATAATGTAGAGTTGATGATCCAATTATCATCACAACTAATGCAAGTCGGGCGCCAAGAAGAAGCACTTGAATTACTATTTAAGCCTCTTACTCAAGATCTTAATGCCGGTGATGGACAAGTTAAGAAAACCTTACTTGACCTTTTAGCTGCGTTAGGCACAAGTAATCCGTTAGCGGCTTCTTATCGCCGGAAACTTTATACATTACTCTATTAAGCTAACATAAAAGAAAATCATGATTCAACAATAAAATTTATTGCTGAATCATTGGTTTTAGTGTTCGATTACTCGAGGAAAGTTTTCATTACTGCGTAACGTTAATACTTCAACACCATTATCAGTAACTAAAATGGTGTGTTCATATTGTGCAGAAAGTCCATGATCTTTGGTTTTTACTGTCCAGCCGTCTTTCATTGTTCGAGTACGCCAGTCACCTGTGTTTACCATAGGTTCAATGGTGAATGTCATACCTGGTTTTAAAATAACTCCACCGTCATCAGCATCATAATGTAAAACTTGGGGTTCATCGTGATAAACTTCACCGATTCCATGACCACAATATTCTCTAACAGATGAAAACCCAAATTTTTCTACATATTTTTGAATTGTTTTGCCGATTTCTCTTAATCGTAAACCCGGTTTAATAATTTTTATCGCTTCATACAAGCTTTCTTGTGCTACTTGGCATAATTTTTCGCCAGCAACGGTTGGTTTTCCTGCAATATACATTCTCGATGTATCACCATGATAGCCGTCTTTGATAACAGTGACATCGATGTTAAGTATATCACCATCTTTTATTTTTTTATCAAAACTTGGGATACCATGGCAAACAACATCATTAATTGAAATACAACTGGTATGTTGATAACCGCTATAGCCAATATTAGCTGGGATAGCTTTTTGGACATTGACGATATACTCGTAACAGATTTTATCTAATTCACCTGTCGTAATACCCGGTTTGACATAGGGTTCGATCATTTCTAATACATCGGCAGCAAGTTTGCCGGCGACACGCATTTTTTCGATTTCTGTTGGTGTTTTTAACTTAATAGACATTAAATTGTTCCTGTAATGTTAATGGCTATATCCTATCATATAGCACTATGACGTCAAACCTTGGTAATGAAATAATTCAATACCTTTATGAAAAATAATTAATTTTTATTTTCAAAAAGTCAGTTTCAGGCTGTCTTTTATGCTTTGGCTTAAAATAACTAATCTTTGAAACAATTTAATTATATAATAACTTATTATAAAACGAGGTTATGACTATAATGCAGTGTCGCTATTATCAGCAAAAGAAATGTTTATCATGTAACTGGATCAATTACCCTTACGCCACTCAACTTCAAGAAAAACAGAGTAATTTATTAGAAAAAATAACGGAGTTTAACCCTAAAGAGGTTAAACCCCCCGTTGCTAGCTCAGAAATGGCTTTTCGTAATAAGGCAAAAATGGCCGTACTTGGCACCGTTGAAAAACCGATATTAGGTATGGTAAATGGTAATGAAGCTATTGACCTTTGCGATTGTCCGCTTTATACCCCCAGTATGCAAAATATTCTCAAAATGGTACGAACGTATATTCGTAAACAAGGTTTAGTTCCTTATAATATCAATAAGCGAAAAGGGGAATTGAAGTTTGTGATAATTACTGAAAGCACAATCGATAATATAAGCGGCTTTATGATTAGGTTTGTTGTGAGATCACATAAATATCTTGAGAAAATCAGGAGCTCATTGCAACAACTTCAAAACAATATTGATAATTTACAAGTTGTTTCAGTTAATATTCAACCCAATCATTCAGCTATTTTAGAAGGTGAAGAAGAAATTGTCCTTACCCAAAATAGTTATCTGACTTTTACATTGAATCATATTCCACTTTATATTAAAGCTAAAAGTTTTTTCCAAACCAATACCAATATTGCCAAGAATCTTTATCAAACAGCGAGTGATTGGGTAAATAATTTAAAAATAAGCTCCATTTGGGATCTATTTTGTGGAGTAGGTGGTTTTGGTTTACATTTAGTCAATTCTTCAAATAACAAGAATATAGAATTAACGGGAATAGAAATTAGCCCAGATGCAATAGAGTGTGCTTCACGCTCAGCACATGAAATGGGTTTTACGCATCTCACATTTAAATCATTAGATGCAACTCAATATAGCATAGCACAACAGAATATACCTGACTTAGTGTTACTCAATCCACCAAGAAGAGGAGGTGGAGAAAAATTAATGCAGTTTTTAGCTCAGGTGAAACCTCATTATATTTTATATTCAAGTTGCAATTTATCATCATTGGTTGATGATTTAAATTTGTTACCTGATTACCAACTGATTAATGTTCAATTATTTGATATGTTTCCTCATACTTCACATATGGAGGTGTTAGTATTGTTGGAAAGAAAGGATGCGTAAGGATTAATTATGCCTTTTATGACTTCATCAGCACTTTATCATATAATAACGTTATAAAATTAATGCATAATTGATGTTATAAGAGGGACTAAAATATTACCTAATATAAACTAGCGTTATTAAGTTACTTTGAAATATTAATAATTGCATAGAATTGAATCAAAAAATAAAGGAGATTTTAATGGCTGAGTCCAACAATGAGATAGTTCAAAACACAATAAATAGCCTTCATGAATCCGTCTTATCGGTCATATTATCGACCACTAATCAAAACGGAGAGGTCGAAACAAGTTATTCACCTTATTTTTTTGATGGTAAAGATTACTATATACTTATTTCTGATTTAGCTCCGCATAGTCAGAATATCAAGGGTAATGCCAATATCTCAGTGTTTATTATTGAAGATGAATCTCAAACAAAGAACATCTATGCTCGTAAACGTTTAAGCTTTCAAGCATCAGCTGTTATGATCGAAAAAGATTCCGAAATGTTTAATTCTATTATTGAGCAATTTGCTTTACGAGTCAGTAAAATGGTTTATATGTTGTCCGAAATGAAAGACTTTAATTTATTTAAAATTTCACCGATGCAGGGCAGATTGGTTATTGGATTTGGTAAAACCTATCAAATCGATCATCAAAATAATAGTATAACGCAAGTTGATGAAAGCTATATTGCCAATCAAAAAGCACAACAACAGAGTTAAAACTTTGCGAAATTGATGATATCTAATTGTTTTACATTAAAAGGAATGCGGATGATTACCCATTCCTATCCATGAAATAGACAAGATTATTAAATTTCGATTTATGACTTAACTATAAATAATAAATAGTATTATTGATGGTTTTAATCTTTAAAATAAGTTCAAATCTGATAGCGCATGAGTAAAAAACCAAAATTACCAATAGAAGCTTGTAAATTATGATAATATTAAATATATAAAACTCAATTTAGGATAAACAAAGATTATGATACCTGATGTTTCTAAAGCACTTAATTGGTTAGAAAAACATTATACGATTTTACAAGGTATTCAACGTGGACTGGAACGAGAGACCTTACGAATTTTACCTGATGGTTCTTTATCTAAAACGCCTTTTCCCAATAAAATTGGTTCAGCTTTAACTCACCCTTGGATCACAACTGATTTTGCTGAATCGATGCTTGAGTTTATAACCCCAGTAAATACGAACATTGATTATATGTTAACGTTTTTACGAGATTTACATCGTTATGCCAGTATTAATATTGGTGATGAAATGATGTGGCCACTGAGTATGCCGTGTTTTGTTGCCAAAGAAGACGATATTATTTTAGCGCAATATGGTTCTTCAAACGAAGGGCGTTTTAAGACACTTTATCGTGAAGGTTTGAAAAATCGATACGGTGCGATGATGCAAACTATTTCAGGTGTCCATTACAATTTTTCATTACCTACGGCATTTTGGCAGGCAAGAGACGGGGTAAAAAATACTGAAGAGGGTAAAGATGTCATTTCCGAAGGCTATTTTACTTTAATTCGTAACTATTATCGCTTTGGTTGGGTAATTCCGTATCTTTTTGGTGCATCGCCATCAATGTGTTCTTCATTCATTCAAGATCCCGAAAAAGCGAAAGCATTTATCGAGCAAACCAATGGTAATTGCTACTTACCTTATGCCACTTCTTTAAGGCTTAGCGATATTGGATATACCAACAATGCTCAAAAGCAATTGGGTATTACGTTTAATCATTTGGATACTTATGTCGAGGGATTAAAACGTGCAACCAAAACACAATCACCTGAATTTAGTCGTCTAGGTATTAAAGTTGATGGTCAGTATCGTCAATTAAATGATAAAGTCTTACAAATTGAAAATGAGTTTTATGCGCCTATTCGTCCTAAACGTGTTCCTAGGGCAGGGGAATCACCTTCAGATGCATTGCTACGTGGGGGTATTGAGTATATCGAAGTAAGAGCTTTAGATGTTAATCCATTTTCACCAATCGGGATTACAGAAGAACAAATTCGATTTATCGATTTATTTTTAATCTGGTGTGCATTAGCACCAGCACCAGAAATGAGCAGCCAAGAGCTTGAGTGTGCAAAACTAAACTGGAATCGAGTAATTTTAGAAGGTCGAAAACCGGGTATTGAAATAACAATGGGGTGTGGAAGTTATCATGAACCAATGGCCAAAGTAGGTCATCAATTATTTAAGGATTTATTGCGTGTTGCCGATGTTTTAGATCATCATGATGAAAAGCAACACTACCGTAAGGTTTGTGAGCGACTTGATATTATGTTTGATCACCCCGAATTAACCTTATCAGCAAGAACATTACAAGCGATTAGTGATTTGGGTACAGCTAAATTTGGTTTAGCTTTAGCAAGTCAATATAAAAAACAGTTATTATCAGAACCTTTAGCCGTGTTAACCGATAATGATTTTGTTCAACAACGTTATTTGTCACTCGAAAAGCAAGAAAAATTAGAACAAAATGATAAACTATCATTTGATGAATATTTAACTCTACAAAATAAATAGTTAATATGTTTAAGCATCGAGATTATACCTTACGCTATCGGGCAAATAGTCAGGTTGAAGTTATTTTACCTAATAATCAGATTGTTATTAATAAACCTCTAATTGATAAAACCTCTTTTTCAATTTTGGTTTGGAATATCTTCAAGCAAAAAAGAGCTGATTGTATAGAGATTTTAGAACAATATGCCAGCAAAGCTAAATTGATTTTATTGCAAGAAGCTCAAACAACTCCTCAATTGTTGAATTTTATTTCACGACAAAATAAGATAGCCGATCATGTACCAGCTTATTGCTTTAACAATATTTATGCTGGGGTAATGACAATAACAGACACAGTACCGACTTATTTGTTTTCATTCAGGGAAAGAGAACCGCTTATCCGAGTACCAAAATCTGCTTTAATAACAATTTATCCTATTTTTAATTCAAATCAACAATTGCTTGTTGCAAATATTCATGCGGTTAACTTTAGCATTGGCGTTAAAAGTTATCGGCAACAAATGCACATGTTATTAAATCGAATTAAGGAGCATAAAGGACCTGTAATTTTAGCAGGAGATTTTAATGCTTGGAGTCAGCAACGATTAAATCTTTTGTATCAGTTAGTGGAAACGATCAATCTTAAGCCAGTAAATTTTAGTATTGATATCAGAAAAACGTTTATGGGTAGACCACTAGATTTTGTATTTTATCGAGGGTTACAATTAGATACCGCTAAAATAATAAGTACGACAGCATCTGATCATAACCCTTTGTGGGTCACTTTTAAATTGGATCTACAACATTGATGGTCAATACGTCACCCTCTTTAATTGTTGGGTTTTTCATATTATTCCACGTTAAAATATCTGTCATTTTTACTCGATAATTTTGTGCTATCGAATAAAGGTTATCACCAGCTTTGACTTGATAAGAAATCTGCTTTTTAGCATTATTAGCAGAATGAAGTAATGTATTCTTATTATTAATTCCACTGATAACTGATGATTTTATTGTTGCTGTTTTTACTTCAAATGGCATCATGTTTTGTGGCACATTTTGTAGAAGTTCTGTAATTTCTGCCGAAACAAGATTTTGAGCCCGTAATTTTTGATGTAGTTCTTTTGCATAAGAATAAGGAACTAGCAAATGGAACGGGCCGTTTACTGTTTGTTGCAAATATCCGGCATTAAAACTTTTCAAATTATTAATTGGAATACCAGTGAACTGAGCGATTTTAGCTAATGAAATATTCTGAGACACATCAATTCGAACTAATGAGTTTTCATAGCTACAATCAGGTAATTTGATACCGTAACGTTTGCTATTTTTTACAATATCAATTATTGCTAAAATTTTCGGGACATAACGCATAGTTTCGTTTGGCAATTCAAGTGACCAATAGTTAGTAGGTAATCCATTGGCTTGATTTTGTGCAATTGCTTTTCTAATGCGTCCTTCACCAGCATTATAGGCAGCTAGCGTTAATAACCAATCACCTTTAAAACGTTTATTCAGGTTTTGCAATAATGTAATAGCTGAATTTGTAGAAGCTATAAGATCTCGACGCGGATCGAATGAACCACTTTTCTTCAAACCATACTCTTTTGCTGTAATTGGAACAAATTGCCATAATCCAGCCGCTTTACCTGCTGAAGTTGCTAATGGATCATAAGCACTTTCTATTAATGGAATTAATGCTAATTCAACGGGTAAATTATTCTGACGAAGTTGATCAATAATATAATAAACGTAAGGCTCTGAACGAAGAGCAATCGTTTCAAAAGCTTGAGGATTACGTAGTAACAGTTGTCTCTCTTCTTTTATGCGTTTATTTTCAGGAACTTTAACATTAATCTGGCTTAACATATAATGCCAAGGATTTTGGGTGATAGATGTATAGTTTATGCCACCACTTTTAATTCCGCTAGTAACGACTGGTTTCGAGTTATGTGTTTGATAGTCACTACTATTATATTGAGATTGATGGTTCTGGCACGCAACTAAAAACGAACATAATGCTGTGAATATAAATAACTTTTTCATTACCTTATTACATTAAACATTTATTAAAACCGTGTATTATACCTAAAAAATATCCTTTTGGCTCCTAAAAAAAACAAATAAGTCTAACTCATTGTTAAAATTTAACTTATTTTGTATCTTTTTGTCTTTGCATCGTAGAAAAACATTAATTTGTTTTTCATCTCTTAAAATAGATGGCAAAGTAATTGATTTATTACAAATTAAATTATAATAGGCACTAATTTTAGTGTCATTTGGTAACATGTTTAGTGCAAAATCGAGATTAGATTTTGTATATTCATGACCTGCACAGATTAAGGTATCATCCGATAATTGGGCTAATTTGTTAAGTGAATTTAGCATTTGTTGATGTGTACCTTCAAAAACACGACCACAACCAGCCGAAATTAGCGTATCTCCACAAAAAAGATAAGGCTGACAATAGTAGGCCAAATGACCTAATGTATGACCAGGCACTGGAATGATCTCAAATGTGAAATCAGCAATAATTAATTTATCTTTATTTTCTATATATTGGATGGATAAAGGAATCTCTTTGGGTCCATATACCTCAATAGAATTAAACTCTTTTTGTAGTCTTACCACGCCACCAATGTGATCTATATGGTGGTGAGTAAGCAAAATTGCAAGGGGGGTTAAATTATGTTGATGTAGATAGTTAAAAACAGGTTCGGCAGCACCCGGGTCAATGATAATAACTTGTTTAGCATTATTCTCTAATAACCAGACATAATTGTCTTTTAATACTGGGATTATGTGTAATTTATACATAAATAAAATCCATGCTATTAAGTGACATTTGATAACTATAATGGGTAAAACATAATGTTAAATGATGTTGTTTAAACCTCATTACGCTAAATTTGACTGTTCAAAAAAAGTATCCACTAAAGTAGGGGACTCCGCTTTAGATTTGGCAATGATATCACATTGTTCATTTTCAGGGTGCCCGGCGTGACCTTTTACCCAAATCCAATCGATTTTATGTGCTTGTACTGCTTTATCAAGTCTTATCCATAAATCAACATTTTTGACAGATTTGTTATTTGCAGTTTTCCATCCATTTTTTTTCCAGGTATAAATCCATTTTGAAATGCCATTTTTCAAATATTGGCTGTCGGAATAGAGATCGATTTGACAAGGCTCTTTTAATTTTTCTAAAGCGATAATTGCTGCTAATAACTCCATTCTATTATTAGTCGTGTTGAAATATCCTTCAGATAATATTTTTTCAGTTTGTTTGTATCTTAAAATAGCGGCATATCCGCCTGGCCCGGGATTTCCCAAACAAGAACCATCTGTAAATATTTTTATATTTTTCATCATGTTATTTGAACTTTGACAGTTGTGTCAATCGTTGAATTGCTTATAAATAAAATATAACACAATATCGAAAAAAAATTTAATTTGTTATTAAGTTAATTGTTGGTGTATCAACATTGGTCTGTTTTAGTGATAAACTAATCTACTTATAAACATTCCGACGACTAAACAATTAAGAGAATAACGTGATAACTCATTCTACTCGCCAAATTGTACTCGATACAGAAACAACAGGTATGAATCAAGATGGCAATAATCATTATGAAGGACATAAGATTATTGAAATTGGTGCTGTTGAGATCATCAATCGCCGTTTAACGGGCAATCATTTTCATGTCTATATTAATCCTGAACGCTTAATTGATGAAGAAGCGTTTAAAGTCCATGGTATAAGCAATGAAGCTGTTAAAAATGAACCGATATTCAAAAATATTGCCCATGATTTTATTAAGTTTATTGACGGTGCTGAATTAATTATCCATAACGCATCGTTTGATGTTGGGTTTATGGATTATGAGTTTCGTCTTTGTGGTTTAGATTATAAAACTGCTGATCACTGTATTGTTACCGATACCTTAGCAATGGCAAGACGCCTATTCCCTGGTAAACGGAATAATTTAGATGTACTTTGTGAACGCTATCAAATTGATAATTCTCATCGTACACTTCATGGCGCTTTACTCGATGCTGAGATTTTAGCTGAAGTATATTTAGCTATGACAGGGGGACAAACAACGTTGTCTTTCAATATGGATGAACATAATTTAGCTAATGGTGAAAACAGTAATACTCTTCAGAGAATAGAGCGAGGAGCGACTCCGTTAAAAGTCATAAAAGCATCTGAATATGAATTGTCAGAACATGAATCGGTTTTATCCAAAATTGATAAAAAAAGTGGCGGAGCATTATGGCGCGCCAGTAAATGATTGTTTTCTATTCAATTGATTTCATATTTTAAAATATCTATTGACGTCATCGAAAATAATCTTTAATATCACGCCTACTTCAGCAGTGATGTCTTGAAGTAGTCTAAAAAGCGGAGCGGTAGTTCAGTTGGTTAGAATACCTGCCTGTCACGCAGGGGGTCGCGGGTTCGAGCCCCGTCCGTTCCGCCAATTTCATCAGTTTTTCCCCATAATGTTTTTTCTAGTTCATTTATATAAAATGAATAAATATTTAATTTATTTATAATTTGCCTTCTTTTTTCAATATTAAAACTAATTTAAAATTAAAATTACTGAAATATGTTATACTTAAGTTGTCACACAATGAATAATTTATCCTAACACTAGGCGTAATGATAAAGTTTTTTCTGACATTAAATTCATGCTTTGTTATTCGCAATCACAAATTTTATGAATTATCTATAAGTATACTTAGTTATGTTAAAAAAATGGTTATTTATTATTATAGGTGGAGTTTCTTTTTTGCTGGGAACAGTAGGCATTTTCGTGCCACTTTTGCCAACAGTGCCTTTCTATTTGTTAACAGCATATTTGTGGCTTAATAGTTCAGAACGTCTTTATCGCTTTTTTACTCAAAGTCATTATTATCAAACTTATATACAAAAGATGCTTATTGAGAAGAAAGCATCTAAAAAAAGTTTGTTTAAAATGCTAGCTATGGTTTTTATCGTATTATTAATCCCATTTATTTTTATTCATTCCTTGCATGTGCGCATTATTTTAGTAATCGTTTTTTTTGCGCATATTGTTGTTGGCTTTTATTATTTTAGAAAAAAGAAAATATATAAAAATAAAAAACGGTAATTACAGGGTACGTTACCCTGTAACGATTATGAACATGGTTAACAATCTATTGAAGACTTTTCTTAATTTCTATAGCAAGAAGCGGATTCCACATGGCTCCTGTCGCACTCATTACAGCATCAGCCCCATTTTTAATGAATTGGTGATAATGTTCACTGTTGCTAACTCCACCAACACCTATAATGGCAAATTTTAAATCCATTTGTTTACGATATTTATCAAGGCGACTCACCATATCTAAACCGGCCCAACGAATTGCATCACCACAAATTCCACCTTCTTTTCTGTTTTCTCCTAAAGCTGGTTGACCGTTTGCATTAACAGGTTTTGCAGATAACGTATTAATAGCACTTAATCCATCAATTATCGAACCGACTTTTGTAAGTAATGAAATAATTCTTTCATCATCTGGGAAATAGGCTAGTTTCAATATAAGTGGACGATCGGGGACGGTATTTTTGATTTCTTTTACGATACGTTCTACTTTATCCACATCAAAACAGAGTAATTTACTTGCTCCTTCGTTTGGACAGCTTAAATTTGCTTCTAGAATTGGGGCATTAGTTTCTCTTACTAATTTAGCGGCTAACGCATAATCTTTTTCTATTTCGCCATGTCCTTGTGTTCCTTGAAAACTACCAATAACATATTGTCCTTGACCTGCAGCTTTCACAGCATCAGCCATATCAGGTTGCCAAATATCAGGAGCAAGAGAAGGGACACCAAAGGAATTAGTAATCGATAAAGGTTGAGTATAATTTGTATCTGCTAAGACAGTATCAAGATTACTGGATAATTTACCGTTAGGATGAACAGATAAAACATTGGGTAATGGATGACATTTATGAAATTTTGTTCTAACAGTTTTATAAACACACAAATCAAACCCATAAGCAAAGGCAGCTTTAATATAATTTGCATTTAATAATGGACCGGCTGGCATTCCAAAAGGTAGATTGACATCAAAATTCAAAAATTTGGTCGATTCGGTTGTCAATTTTTCTGCTTTTTCAAGTTGAGAAAATAGCCCAAAAGGTCCTTTGGCATAGTTATCTTCATAACTTATAGTCGGATCGTAAAATGGTGTCAAAGATTTCATAACATCTCCTGTTTGATGAATGTGCTGATAATATTGATAGTTAGATTAGGAATTAGAAGAATAACGATAAAATTTGAGATAAAAAAAATCCTCCATAAAGGAGGATCAAATAACATGGCTAAAAAAGAACAATGAGTGAGTTTTGATTGTTGCCTGGAAATTATCATATTAATCATCTCTTATTCTCTTTTTAATAAGCTACAAGGCATTCTAGCCGATTAAAATGAAAGTTCAAGATAATAGTTGGTTTAAATATATAAGTAAATGAAATAGTTATAGTGTTTTTTTTTAGATTTTTAAATGCTATTTTTTATTCAAAAATAGGAACTCAGCTAAATAATAAGCAATATCGTTTTTTAATATAACGATATCTTTTCTAAAACACTAATAAATATATAAAAAATGTTGTCTAAAAAATAATACTTCAGAACATCAAAAGTCTTTTTCTAAGTAGAGAATGTCAATAAGTAATGATATGATCACCTTAGTAAATAAATCTGAATAAAATAATTAGGTATATAATAATGAAAAAAGAAAATATTTTTAAACCCTTCACTTTACCCAATGGCGTTGAGCTTAAAAATAGAATCATGATGGCGCCAATGACGACATGCTCCGGATTTTATGATGGTTCTGTCACACATGATTTGATCGAGTATTATCGAGATCGATCTGGTGAAATAGGAACAATCATCGTTGAGTGTGGATTTGTCGATAATAAAGGATTAGCGTTTCCTGGTGCGATAGGTTTAGATAACGATGATAAAATTGAAGGATTAGCAAAAATTGCCAAAGCGATCAAAGAAAAGGGATCGAAAGCGGTTATTCAAGTTTATCACGGTGGACGAATGGTTGAACCTAAGCTCATCGGCGGACAGTCTCCTGTTGGACCAAGTGCTATCGCAGCACCAAGGGCAGGAGCTGCAACACCAATCGAATTAACGGCTGACGAAGTCGACGACATGATCGAAAAATTTGGTCAAGCAGTGCGTCGTGCTATTGAAGCCGGTTTTGATGGTGTTGAAATCCACGGTGCTAACACTTATTTAATCCAACAATTTTATTCTCCAAATTCAAATCAACGAACTGATAAATGGGGTGGAAGCCGTGATAATCGCTTGCAATTCCCTTTAGCAATCTTAGATATCACCCATAAAATGGTTAAACAGTTTGCAACGCCAGAATTTATTGTTGGTTATCGTTTTTCTCCGGAAGAACTAGAAGTACCGGGCATTCGTTTTGATGACTCGATGTATCTACTTGAAAAGTTAGCTGACAAAGGGCTTGATTATATCCATTTTTCAATGGGCGCGATTTTAAGACCTTCAATTGTTGATACCCAAGATCCAACCCCGTTAATCAATAAATATGTGGCAATGCGATCTGCGACATTAGCTAAAATTCCGGTAGTAGGTGTAGGTAATGTGGTTAATCAAATTGATGTAGAAACGGCGATTGATAATGGTTACGATTTGGTCGCCGTTGGTCGCGCATGCATCGCTTATCCAGACTGGATTAGTCGTATTGAAAAAGGTGAACAACTGGAGCTAACCATCAGTAGTGACAAACGTGAAGAATTAAATATTCCTGAGCCTTTATGGCGTTTTTCATTAGTTGAAGCATTAATTCGTGATGCGAGTTTAAATAATAAGAAGTTCAAACCAGGTCAATATCAAGAAAAAGTTAATGATGAATCTTATGAATTTCTTATCAATGTCGAATTAGGCAAAGATTTTATTAAAGATATGCAACTTGTGAATGCTAATGAATTTGATCATCAAATTTTAGATAATTTTGCAGAAATTAAACAAAGAATCATTAATTCAAATAGTCCACATGTGGATGCTATTTCAGGGGCTACTTCTCAATGTGAAGCGTTCAAAAAAGCCGTTACTAAGGCTATGACACAGTCGAATAAAGAAGCCATTATTGCTGAAGGTGGTGATCCAAATGATAAATCTTACGATATTGTTGTTGTGGGAAGCGGGGGAGCAGGGCTGGCTTCTGCAATACGAGCTCATGATTTAGGTGCTAGCGTTGTTGTCGTTGAAAAAATGCCTGTTATTGGCGGAAATACCAATAAAGCGTCTGCTGGTATGAATGCAGCTGAAACTAAATTCCAAAAACTTAAAGGCATTGTTGACAGTAAGGATCTATTCTATAAAGAAACTTTGGCTGGTGGTAAAAATAAAAATAATCCGGAATTACTTCGTTACTTTGTTGAAAATGCCCCCGATGCGATTGATTGGTTAGATGAAAACGGTATTGAACTAAGTGGTATTACGACAACAGGTGGAATGAGTATTGACCGTACACATCGACCAGCAAGTGGTGCAGCTGTTGGCGGATTTTTGATTAGTGGATTGGTAAAAAATCTTAATAAACGTGGTATTGAAGTCATGTTAGATACCAATGTGACTGAAATCGTTACCGAAAATCATAAAGTTGTTGGCGTTAAAGTCGTTGAAGAAGACGGCACAAATTATATCATTAAAGCGAAAGCGGTTGTGATTGCAACGGGCGGATTTAGTGCTAACCGTGAAATGGTTGAAAAATATCGTCCTGACTTAAAAGGTTTTGTGACAACCAACCATAAAGGGGCAACAGGTTCTGGTATCATGATCTTAGAAAAACTTGGGGCTGGCACTGTTGATATGGGCGAAATTCAAATCCATCCAACTGTTGAACAAACTACCTCATATTTGATCTCAGAATCTATACGTGGCGGTGGCGCAATTCTTGTTTCTCAAGAAGGTAAACGTTTTGTTAATGAATTAGATACCCGAGATAAAGTTTCAGCGGATATTATCAAATTACCTGAACACTATTCCTATATTTTATTCGATCAACAAGTTCGTGACGAAAACAAAGCCGTTGAAGAGTATGTTTCTAATGATCTGGTTGTTCAAGCCGATTCAATTACTGAATTAGCTAACAAACTTTCTATTGATGCTAATAATCTGTCAAAAACGATTGAACGTTATAATCAGTTTGTAATGAACAAACAAGATGAAGATTTTGGTCGAACGACGGGAATGCGTCATCCAATTAATACTGCCCCGTTTTATGCAATTAAAATTGCACCGGGTGTTCACCATACAATGGGAGGTGTAACGATTAACACTGAGACACAAGTACTTGACAATGATAAACATGTGATTAAAGGTGTTTTTGCTGCGGGTGAAGTTGTTGGTGGTGTACATGGAGCAAATCGTATTGGTGGTAATGCTGTTGCAGATATCATTATTTTTGGTATGCAAGCAGGTAAAAAAGCCACTGATTACATTAACAGTTAATTGAAATTGGCTTCAAAATGGTAAGTTCTACTACCTTCGAGTATACTCAAACATTGATGGGTATGACGGTGACATTGACGCTACTTGAGCAGAATGAAACCGTCGCAAAACTTGTTTTTGCTACCATTAAATTGCTTGAAAATAAATTGACTGTCAACCGCCCTGTATCTGAGGTTATGTCAATCAATCTTGCAGCAGGAAAACATCCGGTAGTAGTAAGCTTACCAGTATTTTCACTTATTAAACAGGCTTGGCAACTAAGCCTGAATCCCAATAGTTGTTTTAACTTGGCTATCGGTCCTGTGGTCAAACTTTGGAAAATAGGGTTTAAAGGGGATAGCATTCCTGCCGATGATTATATCAAGCAACAACTATTATTAACCGATCCACTAGATATAGAACTAAATGATAAAACCCATTCTGTTTTTTTAAAAAAGGCAGGAATGGAGATAGATCTTGGTGCTATCGCAAAAGGTTATATCGCTGATGTTATTAAAAGTCTGTTACTTGAACATAACATTCACTATGGCATCATAAATTTAGGCGGAAATGTACTAACGTTAGGATCTTCCCCAATAGAAAAGTCAGGTTATTGGTGTATAGGGTTAAGAAAACCCTTTTCTTTATCTGACGAGTTAGCAGGTATAATAAAAGTCAAAAATAAATCAGTCGTCACATCTGGTATTTATGAACGCTATTTTGTTCAAAATAATCGCCTTTATCATCATATTTTTAACCCGTTAACTGGTTATCCTCTTGATAATGAAGTTGAGAGTGTTACCGTTATTTCAGATACTTCTCTTGAAGGCGATATTTACTCAACAATTCTGTATGGATTAGGGGTGAATAACAGTTGTGAATATTTAAAGAAGCATCAGGATATTTCAGCTATTTTTTTATTGAAAGATAAAACGATGACCCTGATCAATCCAAATAATTTTAAATTTGATCTGATTGATAAACACTATGAAACGAATCTGAATTAAGAATCAATGAAATTGCTAAACTTTTATTGTTCTAAATGAATTAATTACGTTTTTTAAATTTAAGAAGGAAATTATTATGAACGCAGTGAAAAAACCGCCAGTAAAATGGGTACCGCTCATAATTATTGCAGCTATTTCAGCAATATTATGGCTATTTGTTTCGCCTCCACAAGGAATAAGTACAGAAGGTTGGCGAACAAGCATTATTTTTGTGGCAACTATTGCCTGTATTGTTGCAGAAATTATGCCAATTGGCGCAATTGGATTATTAGCCATTACGGTTTTTGCTATTTTAAGACCATCTGGTGCAGCTAATGCAACTGAGTCTATCAAGATATCATTAAGTGAATTAAATAGTAGCTTAATTTGGTTGATCGTTGTTGCTTTTATGATTGCGCGAGGATTTATTAAAACTGGTTTAAGCAAACGTATTGCTTATTATTTAGTAAAAATTTTAGGTAAAAACACTTTAGGCTTAGCTTATGGTTTATCTGTAACCGATGTGGCATTGGCGCCTGCCATTCCAAGTACGACAGCTCGTGCTGGTGGTGTGATTTATCCAATCGCTGAAGCGTTATCGATTAACTTTAATTCTAATCCGAAGGATGAATCAAGAAATCGAATTGGCACTTTTTTAATGTTAACCATTAGTCATATCAATGATATTACCTCAGCAATGTTTTTGACTGCATTTACCGGTAATTTATTAGCCGCTAAATTAGTCACAGAAACATTAGGCGTGACATTGGGATGGGGACAGTGGTTTATTGCAGCTATCGTACCTTGTTTAGTTTCTTTTATTGTGATTCCATTAGTCATTTATTTCTTAACCAATCCAGAGCTTAAAAAGACACCTGATGCGCCAAGATTAGCCGTTGAAGAATTGAAAAAAATGGGACCAATTACCGCTAAAGAAATTATTATGGGTGGTACGGTAATTTTATTATTAGGTCTTTGGATTTTCGGTAAAGACTATTTAGGTATTGATGCAACAACGACTGCTTTTATTGGTTTAACGATTTTAATCTTAAGTGGTGTGCTAAGTTGGGAGGATGTGAAAGGTGAAAAAGCTGCTTGGGATACCTTAATTTGGTTTGCGGCATTATTAATGATAGCAGGACAAGTTAATAAGCTAGGTGTTACAAAATGGTTAGGTGATACTATCGGTAGTGCAGTAGAGGGGCATTTAGGTGATAGTAGCTGGGTATTTGTTATCATTATTTTGTGTGTTGCCTATGTTTATTTACACTATTTCTTTGCTAGTGGCAATGCGCATATTGCGGCGCTATTTCCAGTATTCTTATCTGTAGCAGTGGCACTTCATGTTCCACCAATGATTGCGATATTTGCATTAGTTATTTGTACCAACTATTTTGGTTCCATTACCCAATTTGCCAATGCTCGAAATCCGTTGTTATTTGCTGAAGGTTTTGTTCCAGTCAAAACATGGTGGAAAGTAGGATTTATCTGTAGCGTTGTTAACTTAACCATTGTGTTTACCGTTGGTCTTTTGTGGTGGAAAATGTTGGATTTAGGTTAAAAATAACGTATCTTCAACATTAAACAAAAAAACCGCCGATTTTTTGGCGGTTTTTAATTCTCAAAATACAAAAATCTAAGACAAAATAATCGTTAAACTCCAATCATTAATTGCCTGCCAATATTTTTGTTCCTGCTCTAGATCCAATAAAATCAATTTATTAGCTTCAACAAAACTGGTATCAATCTCGAATGTAACTTTAGTTAATTTATCTTTAACCAATTTTAATCTAAATGCATTCAAATTAATGTGTGTGGAGCGTTGGTTATTAATCAAAATGGAAAGTCTGAGAATTTGTAATAATGAAATAATGTGTTTAAATTCAAAAAGGCTGAAATAAGGAAATGCTTCAATATTAATCGATTTTCGATGATAACGAACAAGTGTCGATAATAATAGTTGTTGTTCCTCGTTAAATCCTGGCAAATTGCTGTTTTGCAAAATGTAACTTGAATGCTTATGTACAGACGTAAAATTAATTTTTAATCCCACTTCATGTAAAAGTGCCGCCCAATATAAAATGGATTCAACACAGATTGGAATATCGATTTGAGCTTGTTCTTTCCATTGCAAAAAGAAGTATTTTGCTGTTTTGACAACTTGCATAGCATGACGTTGATCAATATTGTAGTGTTTAGATAAAGATTCGGCAGTGGTTTGACGTATGTCTCGATAATTAGGACCTCCGATTAATTCATACAAAACCCCTTCACGTAAAGCATTAGAACTATACTGTAGGGCATTTAATCCCAATGCGTTAAAGACCCCACAAAATATTGCCAATCCGCTAACAAAAACCTGTTTACGTTCATTAGATAGAGAAGGGTAGTTAATGTCGTTAAATGTATCAAAATCTAAAACATAACTAACTAAATCATCTAATCTTTTGGGGGTGATAATACCGTCACTCACCCCAAGATCTAATAAAATATGGTGAATAGATTTGATGGTTCCTGACGTACCAAAAGCAACCGTGATATTCTGTTTTTTTATGGTGCTAATCATGGTTTCAATTTGTTGTTCGGCCGCAAGTTTTGCTCGTTGAAATGAATCTACATCAATCTTCTGTTGTGGAAAAAAACGTTTATTAAAGGTTACGCAGCCCATTGGACGGCTAGCCACGAGTATGGGTTTTAGATCATTGCCTTTGCCAATCGCAATTTCCGTTGATCCTCCGCCAATATCAATAACAAATTTAGTATCGATTGCAGAAGTGGGTTCAGCTGTCATGGTACCTAAATAGACTAAACGCGCTTCTTCTTGTCCCGATATAATTTCTATAGGATAAGGTAAAATTTTAGCTGCTGCCTTTAAAAACTTATTTCTATTGGCGGCAACACGTAGAGTGTAAGTTGCAACAATTCTCACATTTTCTGGAGGAAATCCATTTAAACGCTCAGCAAATAGTTCCAGACACTCAATGCCTCGTTTAATACTCGATTCACTTAATTGATATTTTTCATCTAATCCTGTCGCTAAATGAATATTCTTCTTATTTTTATAAATTATTTGTGTTGCGCCATTAATAATTCGGGCGATGATCATATGAAAACTATTTGAACCTAAATCGATAACCGCATATTCATTAGATTTCTTCACTGTTAGATATCCTTATTGTTTAGCTTCTAATTGTTTTAAATAATCATAAATAGCGTGCTGTGCTCGAATTTTTTTCTTATTACCTCGTTGAACATAGTTATTCATGTTTTCTTTATCAATAATTCGTGCTTTGACATTATCATTACATTGGATATTAAAAATATCATGAATAGTTGATTTTAAAATAGGGTCAAATATCTTCACACCAACTTCTATGCGGTTATCTAAATTACGTGGCATCCAATCAGCAGATGAGATGAAAGTATCCTTTTTTCCGTCATTTTCAAAAATATACACCCGTGCGTGTTCTAGGTATTGATCGACGATACTGGTCACATAAATATTTTCACTTAAATTTGGAATTTGTGGCTCTAATACGCAGGTTCCACGAACAATCATTCTAATTTTTACACCTTCACATGAGGCTCGGTATAACTGGTCTATCATCTCTTTATCAGTGATCGCATTAAGCTTTAAATAGATGCCAGAAGGTTTTCCTGCTTTTGCATTTTGAATTTCTCTTTCAATAAATTCATGAAAACGCAAACGCGTATTTTGAGGAGAAACAAGCAAATGATTAAACGAAACCGGCTTGAATGGATTTTCAATAAAATTAAATACCTTGATGACTTCATCGGTAATGGCCGGATCGGCAGTTAATAGTGAAAAGTCTGTATACACACGGGCAGTTTTTTCATTGAAATTACCCGATCCAATATGTGCATATCGGACAATTTTATTTTCTTCTCGACGATCGATTAAAAATAGTTTGGCATGAATTTTGAGTTTGGGTTGTGAATAGATAACTTTAATTCCACTACTTATTAGTCTTTTTGCCCATTTGATATTTGCTTCTTCATCAAATCGAGCCTGAAGTTCCACAACCACGGTGACTTTTTTACCGTTATTCGCTGCATTAATTGCAGCATGGATAAATCGAGAATCTTTTGCTACCCGATAAATATTCATGCGGATATGGGTTACAGCAGGATCAAATGAAGCTTGTCGCATAATTTCTAATACATGCCCAAATGAATAGTAAGGGTAGTAAAGAAGTACATCACGATCTTTGATCGTTGCAAACGCATTTCTAAACTTCTTAAAACGATTATAAGCCAAACTCGGTAATCGTTTATTCAAAAGATTTTTTCCACCAAGATCAGGAAAGTTAGCCAGATCTTTAAAATTAGGGTAACGTCCACCAGGCATGGCATCTTGTTCAGTTAATCGTAATTTGTTAATTAACAGTTCAAATAATGCTTTTGGCATATCTTTCTGATAAGTAAAGCGAACGGGTTGAGCAGTTAATCGCTGCTTTAATCCTTGTGACATTAATTCTAATAAACTGTCTAACTCGGTATTTAATTCATATTCTGCATCTCGGTTAATGTTGATTGAATAGGCATTTAATTCAGTAGCATCAAAAAAGACTTTAAAGATATCAGATAAACAATAGCGTAAAATGTTATCCAAAAAGATAATGGATTTATTTTTAGTTGATACTTCTGAAGGTAAAAGTACAAATCGAGGTGCATTATCTGTCGGTAATTCAAGCAGGGCATAACTTATCTTTTCTTCACAAATAATTTCGACAGCTAAATAGGCATGATCATCCTTCAAAAACTGGATAAGTTCTGTATGACTATCAAGTAATATCGGTGTAATGTACTGTCTTAAATTCTGTTTGTAATAATTTTTTATCCAATCTTCTTGATAAGATGAGAGTTGTCTTTCATTAATGAGAAAAATTTGATTTCTTGCCATTTCAAGAAGTAATTCGTTATAAAGCTGATCAAACTGTAGTTCAAGCTGTATCACTTTTTGATTAACTTGTCTTAATAATGACCTAGCATTAGAGGTAGCAGAATGCCCTTGTTCCTCTTCAATTAATACGTATTTTTTTAGATTGGCGTATTGTACTTTATAAAATTCATCGAGATTGCTGGAATAAATACCTAAAAATCGAACACGTTCAATAAGTGGATTAGTCTTGTCAGCGGCTTCTTGTAATACACGTTGATTAAAAGCAAGCCAACTAAGTTCTTTGGGAAAATACACTTTTTCTTGTAGCATTCTTTATCTCTTAAAATACAATAATGAAATTTAATACAGGATAACTTAACTTAAAAAAAAAGCTAGCATATAGCTAGCTTTTAATCTAAATATAATAAATAATTTTTGCTGGAAAGCAACTTTACTTAAATACGGTGAACTGAAGTGGTATTCGTTGTGCCACTTGGTACTAAAGCACCTGAAACCATGACAATAGTATCACCTTGTTGTAAACCACAAATTTTTACAGCTAACTCTTTACCTAAACGGTAGAAATCATCTGTTGAATTAATTGCATCGATTAAAATTGGCTCAACACCTTTTGTTAGGGCTAATTGATTAACCGTTTTTTGACTTGATGATAAGGCTAAAATACGCGCTTTAGGGAAATAATGACGGACTTCACGAGCAGATTTACCGCTACGAGTTGCAACAACAATTAAAGGTGCACTTAGACGTTCTGCAATTTCTACCGCACCACAACAAACAGCCGCAGTAATACGTAATTTTTCTTCTTTAGCGGTAAGCTCTAAAGAAGCAGGAATAGTAATGTCAGTACGTTTACAGATAGTCGCCATAACATTTACGGTTTCTAAAGGATATTTTCCTTTCGCACTTTCACCAGAAAGCATGACAGCATCAGTACCGTCGATGATTGCATTTGCCACGTCTCCCGCTTCTGCTCGAGTAGGGCGTGGATTTTTAATCATGGAATCAAGCATTTGAGTTGCAGTAATAACTGGTTTAGATGCTTTATTACATTTTTGAATCATCATTTTTTGAGCAAAAATAACTTCTTCAACCGCAATTTCAACACCCAAATCACCACGAGCAACCATGATACCGTCAGATGCTTCTAAGATTTCATCAAAATTATCTAACCCTTCTTGGTTTTCAATTTTAGAGATAATTTTAATTTCTTCTCCACCATGTGATTTTAAGTGTGCACGGATATCTTCAACATCAGAACGTTTACGAATAAAAGATGCAGCGATAAAATCTACACCTTGTTCACAACCAAAAATAAGGTCATTTTTATCTTTTTCTGCAAGTGCTGGTAATTTAATTGAAACACCGGGTAAATTGATACCTTTATTTTCACCCAAATCACCGTTATTTAAAACAGTACAAATAACTTCGTTTCCTTTAACTTCCTTCACGTCCATTGCAATCAAACCATCATCGACAAGAACACGATTACCCGGTTTAAGATCTTGAGCAAAACCTTTATAAGTTACAGCAACACGCTCAGAATTCCCAACGACAGTTTCGTCAGTTGTGAATGTGAATGTTTGACCTGCAACTAGTGAAACGTCATTCCCACCTTCCAATTTAATTGTACGAATTTCAGGACCTTTTGTATCAAGCATAATAGCCGCTTTTAAACCCGTTTCTTGCATGACTTCTCGGAGGTTTTTAATTCGATTTCCATGCTCCTCATAATCACCATGAGAAAAGTTTAAACGCATAACGTTCATGCCAGCATTTAATAATTTAGCTAGCATCTCTTTTGATTCTGATTTTGGTCCAATAGTACAAACGATTTTTGTCTTTTTCATAATATTATCTACTAGTTGTTAAGGTTAAAGTTCAAATTTTAAATAAACTATTTTCAATTCTGTTCACACAAAAAAAAACCAATGCCCATGCATTGGTATATAAAAAGGTAAAAGTAACCTGAAAAGTTACTTGTATTAACTGCAATATTTGAAAAATTAAATATTTTCATCAAAAAATATATATCCTTAAAAATCTGTGTTTATTATAGTCTTAACCACACTTTAAATAAAGTTTTTTATCAAAAAACTAGATTATATTTGACGAAAAAAGAAGAATCATATTAATGTATATTACATTAGATCTTTAAGTTGATAAATGAGTTCATTACTTTCATTTTTTAAGGTCAATTGATCTTTGTCTAAAGTTACTTTAGCACCTTCAGTAATCAGTTGGGAAATAATGCCATCTAACTTATCTAATTGTTCGTCATTACAAAGCATTCTTGTCATACCAACACCGGCACCTTTGATTGTTTCATTTTCTAAATTAACTTTAGCAACAAAACGATTACACATTTTACCCGTTACATTCATGTTTTCGCCAAATTCAAGTTCGGCTGCCTTATCTTCAGAAACATCTTGCCCATTTGCTTTTACCAATAAAAAACGATGATGCATTAAATCTTCAGCTTTAACTTTATTAGATTCTCCACATCCCGTCACAACTAATGCTCCTGCAAATAATGTTGTTAATAGTAATGTCTTTTTCATCTTAACTCCTAATGACAGTTTAAATTTGTTATAATAGATTTAATTAAAAATAATTACTTATATTTTACTATTTATGTTATCTCAACAGCAAATAAAATTTCTAAAATCAATGACTTTCTTAGATAAACACAAAATATTAAAACTGGCTAAGAATGATCAAGAGCCTGCAAAAATCGATTTAGCGATTACTCATGCTGTTTCTCATTATCAAGCAAGATTGGCTTCTTTACCAACGAAGATTGTGTTTCCTTCAAATTTGCCTGTAACTGAAAAAAAACAGGAAATTTATAATGCTATAGAAAAAAATCAAGTTGTCATTATTGCTGGTGAGACAGGTTCCGGTAAAACGACACAAATACCTAAGATTTGTTTAGAATTAGGTCTCGGTGTAAAAGGATATATTGGTCACACCCAACCAAGACGGCTTGCAGCCCGTTCTGTTGCCAATCGTATTGCTGAAGAGTTAAATACTGAAATAGGGCAGTTAGTTGGTTATAAAGTCAGATTTTCGGATCAGGTTAGTGATACTACATTAATCAAATTGATGACTGATGGTATTTTGTTAGCTGAAATTCAAAAAGACAAACTTTTATTGCAATACGATACTATCATTATTGATGAGGCTCATGAACGTAGTTTAAACATCGATTTTATTCTTGGTTATTTGAAACAATTATTACCTAAACGTCCTGATTTGAAAGTAATTATCACTTCTGCAACTATAGATGTTGAACGTTTTTCTGAACATTTTAATCAGGCTCCAATAATTGAAGTATCTGGAAGAACTTATCCTGTGGAAGTGAGATATCGTCCTCCAATTTATGATAATGAGGATGACAAAGAGGCCAATAAAAATAGTGATTTTCAACCTATTATTGATGCAATTGATGAATTATCAAAAGAGAGTGCAGGCGATATTTTAATATTTTTAACGGGTGAACGAGAAATTCGAGATTTAGCTGATACGCTCAATAAGCTTGAATTGCGCCATACAGATATTTTACCTTTATTCGCTAGGTTATCGGCTTCTGAGCAGAATCGTATATTTCAACCACACTCAAAAAGACGAATTGTTCTTGCTACCAATGTTGCGGAAACTTCTTTGACAGTTCCTGGTATTAAATATGTTATCGATTCTGGATTGGCCAGAATAAGTCGTTATAGCTATCGCACAAAAGTTCAACGTTTACCTATTGAACCTATATCTCAAGCATCAGCTAATCAACGAAAAGGACGATGTGGACGTACTTCAGATGGTATTTGTATACGCCTTTATGATGAACAAGATTTTCTATCCAGACCTGAGTTTACTGAACCCGAAATTTTGCGTACAAATCTTGCTTCAGTCATATTACAAATGACATTTTTAGGTTTGGGTGACATCGCTGCCTTTCCTTTTGTAGAAGCTCCAGATTCAAAATATATTCGTGATGGAATTCGTTTATTAGAAGAACTGGGTGCAATTTTTACCAAACATCACCATTATCATTTGACTGAAATAGGTAAAATACTAGCACAATTACCTATAGATCCTAGATTAGCCAGAATGCTTGTTGAAGCAAGGCGATTAGGGTGTACAAAAGAAGTCATGATAGTGACAGCTGCGCTATCAATTCAAGATCCAAGGGAACGACCTTTTGACAAACAACAAGCTTCTGATGAAAAACATAAGCGTTTTGCGGATAAGGAATCTGATTTTGTATCACTTATTAACTTATGGAATTATATTCAAGAACAACAAAATTTGTTATCGGGTAATCAGTTTAGAAAATTATGTCAGAAAGAATATTTGAATTATCTCCGTATTCGAGAATGGCAAGATGTTTATACGCAAATTCGTCAAACCATTAAACAGTTGTCTTTTCCAATCAATAGTCAACCCGCAGATTATCGGTCGTTGCATGTGTCTTTATTGAGTGGACTGCTTTCCCATATTGGTCAAAAAGAAATTGAAAAAAATGAGTATTTAGGTGCTCGTAATATCAAATTTGCAATTTTTCCTAATTCAGTATTATTCAAAACGCAACCTAAATGGTGTATTGCAAGTGAACTGGTTGAAACTACCCGATTATGGGGTAGAACAGTTGCTAAAATAGAAGTCGAATGGATTGAACCAATAGCGAAACATTTAGTTAAATATAGTTACAGTGAACCTAGATGGTCTAAAAAGCAAGGGACAACGATTGCTAATGAAAAAGTCACATTATTTGGATTACCTATTGTCCAAAATCGAATAGTCAATTATAGCCGGATTGATCCAACATTGTCGCGCTCCTTATTTATTAGACATGCTTTGGTTGAAGGTGATTGGATTACTAACCACAAATTCTATAAGCAAAACCAAAAATTGATTAATGAAGTGGAAGACCTTGAACACAAATCTCGTCGACAAGATATCTTAATTGATGATGATGAATTGTTTACTTTTTATGAGCAGCGTATTGATAAATCAGTTGTCTCAGCTAAGCATTTTGATAATTGGTGGAAACAAAAGCAAAAATCTTCACCTGATTTTCTTAATTTTGAAAAACAGATGTTAATCAACCAATCAGCACAATTGATTGATTTGAATCAGTTCCCTGATTTTTGGTCACAAAATCATTTAAAACTTCCATTAAATTATGAATTTAATATCGGCCATAAGCGTGACGGTGTCACCGTTACGCTTCCGATTGATTTATTAAATCAAATTAAAAATGAAGGGTTTGATTGGCAAGTGCCTGGGTTTAGAAAAGATTTGATAATATCATTAATTAAGTCATTACCTAAATCTTTAAGAAGAAGTTTAGTTCCGGCCCCAAATTATGCTGAAGCATTTTTAACTAGAGTTACATCTATGAAGTTCCCTTTACTTGAATCTATGCAAAATGAATTTCGAAAAATGACTGGCGTCCAAATTACTTCTGAAGATTGGCAATTAGATCAAGTTCCTGAACACCTGAAAATGACATTTAGTATTACAGACAATCAAGGTAAAGAAATTGCTTTTGGTAAAGATCTCGATCTTCTAAAAGAGCAATTAAAAGCAAAAATTCAATCAGCGTTATCCTCATTAACTGCTAAAAAATCAGCAAATCCAATTGAGATAAATAACCTAACCGATTGGACATTTGGTACGCTTCCAACTGTTTATGAAGAGAAACAAAAAAATTACACAGTTAAGGCTTACCCAGCTATTGTAGACGATCATAAATCAGTTAGTATTAAGTTAGTTGATAACCAAATCGAGCAACAGCGATTAACCAAGCTTGGTTTACGGCGTTTGCTCATTTTGAATATTCCTTCACCTATCAAATATTTACATGAAAAATTACCGAATAAATCTAAGTTAGGTCTTTACTTTAACTCATTTGGTACCGTACTGTCCCTTATTGATGATTGTATAGCCTGTGGAATTGATTATTTAATCGAAAAAAATGATAAATCTATTCAAACTGCTGAGCAGTATCAACAATTACTTGATTATACAAAAGCCCATATTAACCAAGTTGTTGTTGAGATAGCTAAACAAGTAGAATCTATACTTACGCTTCATTTTAATATTAATAAAAAGTTGAAAGGTCGAGTCGATTTATCGCTAGCTTTTGCCTTATCAGATATTAAAAATCAACTTAATCATCTCGTTTATAAGGGATTTGTTTCACAATCAGGTTATGACAAATTGAATGATATTTATCGATATTTATCCGCAATTGAAAAGCGAATTGAAAAATTAATGCTTAATACGGCAAAAGATAGACAATCAATGAATATTATCGAAGAAATTCAGAATTATTATCATCACTTTTTAAGTAGCCTTTCAAAAAATCAGCAATTAGAAAATCGTGTTGTTGAGATTCGTTGGATGATAGAGGAATTGAGAGTTAATTTATTCGCACAGCAAATTGGTACTCGTTATCCAATTTCAGCCAAACGAATTAAGCAACAGATAGAGTCAATAAAATCCGAATTATGAAAATAATTTTAGTGAAAGTAAATTAAGCGAAATAGAAGAGGGCGCTAGTGCGCCCTGTCAGACATTAACGATATAAATCAACAAAAACGGTGATGTTAGGACCGTTTGTATCTTGAGCTATTCTAGCAATATGATAATACTTAGCTCCTCCATCAAGAGCTCGTTTACCTGCTTGATATGAAATTTCTTGATCTGTAACGTAGTATCCTCGGAATTTAATTGTGTTGAATGGTACCATTTTTGCTGCGGTTGCATCATTTAATTCTTGAATTTTTCGACCATCAGATAACGTGACAGTGTAACGATTAACGCGCTGAGGTTCCGCTACCTTTTCAACAGATGTAGTTGTAGTATTTTTAGAAGAAACATTGTTGTCAACGACTTTGACTTTGTTATTAAACTTTTCTGCATAGAATTTTTCGTTAAATGCTGAGGGTGAATAATATCCTGGTTTTTCAACTTGCATTGCCGCTTCACCACCTTGAGCTAATGCTAATTGTCCTGCTTCAGAATCATAAGGAATCGCATTTTCGGGTTGTAGTTTACGCTCTGGAGCATCTTTTTTGAATAAATAGGCAACAACTTGTAAATTACTTCCTAATTCCGAACGATTATCAATAAAATAAGCATAAGCTCCTTTGTTTGAAGCTTCTTTGGCTATTGCTTGATTGATATCATGTTCACTAGGAAAATAACCTCTAATTCGAACTATGTCATAGGGCTCAAGTCGGATGGCTTTTGATTTAGGATATTCATAAATTCCTTCAAAGCGACGTAAACTTTCTGTTTTTTCTTGGGCTTTAGGCGCATTAGATTTATATAAATTAGCATAAACAATGCGCAGGGTATCATTGGAAGGACTTATGTTGGTCGTTGTAATATAGAAAGATGCAGCCCCTTCTTTGTCGGCGGCTTTAGACATAGCTGTCAAATAATCACTATCAGTATAAAAAGCACCACGGACGGAAATTTGTTTAAAAGATTGCAAACTATTAGCCTGATCTTCTGTTAACTGCTGAGCTGCAAAGGAATACACTGGAACCATTCCAATAATAGCAGCAATAAGTGTTTTCTTTAAAGTCATCATATTCTATAAACCTTACAATTTTTAAAACCGCATATTAAAATTTTTGCTATTCTAGCATGAAATAATCAGTTACCTAAACTAATTAACGCATTTAAATTTTTAATATGAATATATCTCCCTTTAACTTGTAAGATTTCTTGTTCTTGCAATTTAGATAATATTCGACTTACCGTTTCAATTGTTAAGCCTAAATAATTAGCAATATCACTTCTACTCATTGATAATTTTATATTTAATGAGGTGTGGCCGCGATTTTCATATCGTCGATAAAGAGAATAGATAAAGTAAGCCAATCGTTCATCCGCTTTTTTCTGTGAATAACATAAAATCAATTTTTGATAATTATAGATATCATTACTCAACAGCTTGAATACCATATTTCTTACACACGTATTGGTTTCAACTAAAGACATGAGTTCATCATAGTGTAATTCACAAACTAAAGTATTAGTCAGCGCTTTGATATTATTGTTATACATCTTAGTCGAAATAGAATCTAAACCAACAATATCACCGGGTAAGTAAAAACCATTTATCTGTTCTTTATTATCTGATGTTGTAACATATGTTTTTACGGCACCAGAATGGATAATATAAAATTTAGAAAAGTCAGTATTCTTGGATACGATAAGCTCATCTTTGGCATAAGTTTTTTTACGTTCTAAAACTGTATGAAGAGTATTATTCAACAACATCGGTAAACATAACGAACCAATACTGCATAATTCGCAAGGAACTGAATAACTTTTTGATCGTAAATTCTTATTGATAGTTTGCATAATAAATTAATCATTATTCCAAGTTCAGTTCTAGCCAAGAGTAACATAATTTTCTTAGAAAACAACAATTGGCCCATTCAGATTGTTTAAAATATTAATCAACAAAATGTCTATTTATTATAAATTTTAAAAAAGGTATGTATTGAAACTTTTAAAGCAAGCTTAACAAAGAAAAGCATTCATAGGCAAAACTAATTATATACTAAAGGTTATCAAGTTAATATCACTGAATCAGCTATCGCTCTAAGAGGTATAACCATTATTTGAAAAAGTTTTTATAAATTTATATGACAAGTTAATAGATCAAATCTATCAAGTTGTCTGCCAAATTTTTTAAAAGAGAAAGAAGATAAAAAAATTAAAATTTCAGTTCGTAATAATCAAGTCTATTTAACATAATATACATTATTCAAACTTTAACTATATGATTAATTATCTTATTTATTTTAGACAGAGAAGGGCAACCGTGAGCTTTTTATAAAAATGTTTTTTAAATTTTTTTATTTATTAGTCTAAATTGCCGATAACTTGTTGATAACTTACTGTATACCCATAAAAGAGTAGGTTTAAATATAATTAAATTATAAACATTAAACCTTATGTTTACCATCCCGATACAACTGTTAATGCTGTAAAAAATATTTTAAACACAGTGTTTTTGATCAGATTTTCCACAAATTTATTAAAAACTTTTACCCATACCCACATAGAACTAAAACGATTCCTAAATAACCCATAAAAATATTATTGGAATAACCTGAATCCTATTATTGATAGTATTTCTACGTAATTATTATCGTTCTTTATATAAAATAGTCAAATGAAGGAAGATGATTAGATACTTTATTTATTTTGATTTATAGGAAATAAAGGATATTTTTAGTAAAACTTTAAATTTAAAGCAATTCAATCAAGTAAGCATTTTAGTCATTGAGCATAGGAGGAATTTATCGAGATGTAAAAACTCTTTGATATTCTGATATTCATTTATTTCACATTTTATATTTTAACCTTAATTAAGGTTAATTAATTCATAAAAACATGATTGCATCATTTTAATTTTACCAATTATATTTTTAGTACCAATAACATTAGTGAATCTATTTATATTTTTGTCCTATGAAAGTTCGTGAATATTGTTCGAGCCTGGATTGGTTTAAAACGCCAGAAATTTTTAAATTAGTAGCATAATTCTATTGATTAACTACATAGAATCTTCATAAATCTATTTAAGTGCGCATAATGTATATTATGTTAAATAGAATTTATGGATATAGAATATTACAAATCTTATTATTTTATATGAGTTAACTGACCCATTGTTTTATAACCTATTCCACTGTTAATATGGCAGTTCTTCATTGGACATTAATATTTAATGTCAGAATCATCAAAATCATTCTTTTCTTTATTTTGTACGAAAAGCCATTTGAACATACAGTATTAGTATTGAAATATTATTACCGAATAATAATGTTATTATTCGGTAATAAAAATAATTTCACTACCTGACAATGGCATTTTCAAAACGTGATTTTTAATTTTTCCCCAAACTTGCATTTCACACGCTTTACAGTTAAATTTTAAAATGAGTTCTTCATTATTATTTTGTATTAACTTCATTGGCGTGACTTTGGTTTTGACTCCTTGAATACCTTTAGCTTGTTTTGGACATAAATTGAACGCAAATCGCAAACAGTGTTTAGTTATCATTAAAGGAACATCATCTTTGATTTCATGAGCTTCATATGCGCTTTCAATTAACTGAACACCATGTTGTTTATAAAACTCACGAGCTTGATGATTATAGACATTAGCCAAATAACTTAATTGGTTATCCGGATAAATTGGTTTTGGGTTTGTTTCTGGTTTGCGCTTATTGGTTTGATAATTTGCTAATCTTGCTATAGTTAATTTTTCAATAATATCTCGTCTCAGTTGATTAAGTTGACTGCTAGGAATAAAATAAATGATAGATAAATTTATCTTAAACTCAGATAAGTAATAAATGGTTTGCCCAAGTTTAGATAGATTATCTTGAATATTTTTTAATGCTTTATCAGTTTGATTCGCCAAATCAAATTGACCAATCAGATCTAATTCGACACAAACTCCCTCTTCGCTTTTTGCTTTCAACTGAATCCCATTATCGATATTGGATAATTCAAAAGATATTCCAATACGACGATCACTTGAATCTTTGAGTAAGTTTTGTTGCCATAAATGGTCTAAATTACGATTAACAATACAAGGTAATTTGATTGAATTAAGCAATTTAGGAATTTCATTTGGATAAACCCGATATTGATTAGCGGATAATTTTTCAACTTTGTCCGCTCTAAATCCAAAAACTTCTCGTTTAATAAGGACATTTAATCCATCGCCATTAGTTAACATTTTTTCGGATTTAATATCAATAAATTGGGTGGTTACTTTAGTTATTTCACCAACTTGTAATCCAATAAATTTAGGTGATTCAAATGCACCAATATCAGGTTTTCGACCTGTAACAAAATAATCAGTGCTACCACGATTAAATGTGCGTTTTGGATCAGGTGTAAAAAAATATTCTGTTTTCCCACTTGAAGCAGCCGTTAAATTTGATGAATTAGAAATAATGTCATCCAATTTTTGTCGATAATATGCAGTAATATTTTTTACATAAGTTAAATCTTTATAACGCCCTTCTATCTTAAACGACCTTACTCCTGCTTGAATTAGCGACGTTAAATTATCGGATTGATAATTGTCTTTCATCGATAACAAATGCTTTTCATAAGCTACTACACGACCTTGATCATCTTTTAAAGTAAAAGGTAGACGACAAGCCTGCGAGCAATCTCCACGATTAGCACTACGACCTGTTTGAGCATGTGAAATATAACATTGACCAGAAAATGCGACACAGAGGGCACCATGAATAAAAAACTCTATATTGGCATCTATTTGTTTAAAAATAGTTGAGATTTCATTTAAGGTTAACTCCCTTGCTAAGACAATTTGTGAAAAACCGACATCGGATAAAAACTTAGCTTTTTCTGGCGTTCGAATATCCATTTGCGTACTGGCATGTAAATCTATAGGCGGAATATCTAAATTTAAAATACCCATATCTTGAACAATTAAAGCATCAACCCCGGCATGATAGAATTGCCAAATTAATTGTCTTGCTGATTCCAATTCATTATCATGAAGAATCGTATTTAATGTCACAAAAACTTTAGCATAATAGCGATGAGCAAATTCAACTAATTTTGCAATATCACTTACCGAATTTCCTGCATTATGACGAGCGCCAAAACTTGGTCCGCCTATATATACCGCATCTGCGCCATGTAAAATTGCCTGCATTGCAATTTCAATATTTTTTGCAGGGCTAAGTAATTCTAATCGGTTTTTATGATGATATTGATCCATTTGTGACATCGTTTTATTCTCAAAAATACTTATAATTTTGGTGTTCTAATTTATTGACAAGCGTTATAGTGAATTCATTAAAGCTTGTCAATAACATCAAAGAAATACTTTTATTGAATGAAATATTAATTGCTGATTTCTAATTAAGATAAGTTTGTGCTTTCAAAGCAGAAATACGTTTATCTAATGGCGGATGAGACATAAACAGTTCTGAAATTTTAATTTTTTTCGCCCCATTTATACAAAATGCCATTATCGATGAATCTTCTTCAGGTTCATAACTTGTTTTTAACTTTTCTAACGCTGCAATCATTTTATTTGCACCTACCAATTTTGCTGAACCAGCATCTGCATGGAATTCACGGTGACGGGAAAACCACATTATTATAATACTCGCTAAAATACCAAAAACCGTTTCAAATACCATAACAATTAGATAATAAAACATTTGAGATGAACCACGATTACGATCATCCGTTGCTTGAGTAGCAAATGATGCTAATAGCCTAGCAATAAAAATAACAAAAGTGTTAAGTACACCCTGTAATAAAGTCATTGTGACCATATCCCCATTAGCAATATGACTCATTTCGTGAGCAATGACAGCTTCTGCTTCATCTTGTGACATTGTATTTAATAAACCTGAACTCACTGCGACTAATGAATTATTTTTACTTGCGCCTGTTGCAAAAGCATTCATATCATTAGCCTGGTAAATAGCCACATCAGGCATTTTTAGATCCAGTTGCGATGCTTGACGGTGAACAATATCCAACAACCATTGTTCTTGGGTATTTGCTGGATGATTAATCAGTTTTCCATTAACCGATTTTAATGCCATTGTTTTGGAAAGTAATAGTGATATCAATGAACCGCCAAAGCCAAATATACCGGCAAATATTAAAAGACCTAAAGTGCTATGAGCATCAACACCCAATATACTAAGAATAATTCCAAATACAAACATTACCGCTAAGTTAGTTAAAATAAATAATCCAACTCGCAACATATATTTTCTCCTTAAAATTTAACTAAATTAATTTTTGATAGAATGGCTATTTTTAATTTTGATATCTTGCTGAAAATAGGTATACCTGAAATAAAGGCGATTATATTGTTCAGATTGACTAAAAGATTTGTTAGAGACATTCAGGAAAAGTTATTAAGCATTGTAACTAAAGATGATTGATATGAAATATTATTAATTTCTTTTGATAAGATTAATGATATTGTCAGAGCTAGTTTGGAGGAGACTCTATCAGCCACATCCCACACACATATTATTTACTTTGGCTGCTTCCTTCCGGACCTGACCTGCTGAGTAAAGAAATGTTGCAAGAGGACCCATAGAGCCTCCATTGAAGTGGTTGTATTATGCTTGATTAAGTTAAATAATACAATTAGTTTTTATGATAATGAATCTAATCGACCTTTCTTTAGCCAACGGCAAAAGAAAGGTCGTTAAAGTTGATGATAGAATAGTCACCTAGCAATTAGATTGTTAGATTTTTTTCTACACGAGCTCTAAATTTAATACCCGGTCTAAAAGTAACAACCCTGCGAGCAGAAATATCCACACTCTCACCTGTTTTTGGGTTTCTCCCTGGACGTGAATTTTTATCACGAATAGTGAAATTACCAAATCCAGATAGTTTTACAGGCTCCCCTTTTTCTAAAGCCACTCGAATCTCTTCAAAAAAAAGTTCAACAAGGACTTTAGCTTCTTGACGATCAATATCAAATTTATCGGCAAGACGATCTGCAATATCAGCTTTAGTTAATGTCATATTTATTATTCTCTTAATAGGGCTTTAAAACGAATTTGTAAAGCAGTAACACATCTGCTTACAATGTTTGTTATATCTTCTTCTTCAAGTGTACGTGATTTGTCTTGTAAAATCAAACTGATAGCAAGGCTTTTCTCATCTTCCTTAATGTTATCGCCTTGATAAACATCAAACAGATTAACTTTTATTAGGTGCTCACCACCAGCCCTTTTACACTCAGAAATAATTTCCGCTGCTGGAATTTTATTTGAAACGACAATAGCAATATCTCGCTTGTTTGACGGATACTTTGATATGTCCTGAGCTAAAGGTACTTCTTTATTGCTAATTTTAGCTAAATTTATTTCAAAAACAAGCGTTTTACTATTTAAAGATAATTTTTTTTCAATTTCTGGGTGTAAAACACCAAAATAACCGATAATATCATCATTTATGTAAATTGCTGCACTTTGACCTGGGTGTAACGCAGACAGTTCCGATTTTTCATAACGGACTTTTTCTGCACAACCTAAAATTGCAAGAATTGATTCAATATCTCCCTTCAGATCATAAAAATCAACACTTTTTTTCGGTAATGTCCAATGTTCTTCATACAAATTACCGGTTATAACACCCGATAGCATTTGTTCTTGTCGAACACCAAATTCACAATTTTCATCAGGTATAAATCGCAAACCGGTTTCAAATAATCTAATTCTAGATTGTTGACGATTTTGATTATATAACACTGCATCTAATAAACCTGTCCATAATGATAATCGCATTGCCGACATTTCACTAGAAATAGGATTAGGCAGTTGAATTTGATTAAAATCAGGATGCAAAATTTGTTGAACTTTAGGATCAACAAAACTATAAGTAACAGCTTCTTGATAACCTTTATCAACTAATAAATCTTTTATTCTTCGTAATGAAACTTGACCTTCTGGTTTTGGTTTCATTATTGATTCAATTTTTAAGTTTGCATTTGGGATATTGTTGTATCCATAAATACGTGCAATCTCTTCAACCAGATCTTCTTCTATTTGAAGATCAAAACGCCAACTAGGTGCTTCAACTGACCAAATTTCATCTTTATAATTAACTTTACATCCAAGTCTTTCTAAAATATCCGTGATTTTTTGTGTATCAATTGCATAACCAATTATACTATCAATTTTATTTCGACGAAGTTGTAGGTTAGCTGGTTTTGGTAGTTCAGTTGGACTTATTTTCTCAATAATAGGTCCTACCTCACCACCACAAATATCAATAATAAGTTGTGTTGCTCTTTCCATAGCAATATTTTGTAAAGCAGGATCAACCCCTCTTTCATAACGATGAGAAGCTTCGGTATGTAGACCATATTCCCGAGCTTTTCCTGTAATTGCTAACGGTGCAAAGAAAGCCGATTCAAGAAAAATATCTTTCGTTGATTGAGTAACACCAGATTTTTCGCCACCCATAATACCGGCTAAGGCAAGTATTTTATTATGGTCAGCAATAACTAAAGTTTGATCATTTAATTCAGTTTCATTGCCATTAAGTAAAACAACTTTCTCATTTTTGCGAGCATATCGCACAATAATGCCCTTTTCTATTTCGGCAAGATCAAAAGCATGCATTGGATGGCCAAGCTCTAACAAAACAAAATTTGTTATATCGACAACAGCATCAATAGAACGTATACCGCCTCGACGTAGTTTTTCTTTCATCCAAAGAGGTGTTAATGCGTTTACATTGATATTTTTAATAATACGCCCTAAATAACGAGGCGCAGCTTTAGGCTCATCAATTTGGATGGATAATGTATCTGAGATAGTTGCAGGCACGCTTTCAACTTGGAGTGATTTCATTGGAATATTATTCACTGCTGAAATATCACGAGCAACACCAATAATACCAAAACAATCAGCCCTATTTGGCGTTACACTGATGTCAATTGAAACATCGTTAAGATTTAGATATTCACGAATATCTTGTCCTAAAGGTGCATTATCTGGTAATTCAATTATGCCATTATGATCTTCTGATATACCAAGTTCTGAGTAAGAACAAAGCATCCCTTCTGATGGCTCTCCACGTAACTTAGCAGCTTTAATTTTAAAATCACCGGGTAATATTGCACCAATGGTTGCACAAGCAACGGTTAAACCTTGACGACAATTTGGAGCACCGCAAACAATATCGAGTAGTTCTGGTTTACCAATATCTACTTTGGTGACTCGTAGCTTATCTGCATTTGGATGTTGCTTACATTCAACAACTTTCCCGACTACAACTCCTGAAAAGTTACCAGCCACTTCCTCAACCTCATCAACTTCTAAACCAGCCATGGTTAATTGATCAGCTAACATCTCGCTACTTATTTCTGGATTGATCCATTCACGTAGCCAACTTTCACTAAATTTCATGTTTTGATCTCCAGAATTAATTAAATTGCTTTAAAAAACGTAAGTCATTCTCAAAGAAAGAACGCAAATCTGTGACGCCGTAACGTAACATAGTTAATCTTTCGATTCCCATACCAAAGGCAAAACCACTATATACGTCAGGATCGATACCAACATTTCGTAAGACATTAGGATGTACCATTCCGCAACCTAATACTTCTAACCATTTTCCATTTTTAGCTTTAATATCAACTTCGGCAGAGGGTTCGGTAAACGGAAAATAACCAGGTCTAAAACGAATTTCCATATCATCTTCAAAAAAGCAGTGAAGAAAATCATGTAATAGCCCTTTCAAATGGGTAAAACTAATATTTTTATCAACTAATAGCCCTTCCATCTGATGGAACATTGGTGTATGAGTTTGATCATAATCATTACGGTAAGTTCTGCCCGGTGCAATGATTCGAATTGGTGGTTTTTGATTCTCCATAGTACGAATCTGCACAGTAGACGTTTGGGTACGCAATAAACGTTTAGCATCAAACCAAAATGTATCATGATCTGCTCTAGCAGGATGATGAGCAGGAATATTTAACGCATCAAAATTGTGATAATCATCTTCAATTTCTGGGCCAGTTTCAACGACAAAGCCTAATTCCCCAAAAAACTCAACGAGTCGGTTAATTGTTTTTGTCACTGGATGTAATCCACCCAATTCAAGTGATTTACCAGGTAAAGTGATATCAATCGTTTCATTGGCAAGTTTTGCATCAAGCGCTTGACGTTCTAATAAATTACGCTTTTGATTTAATTTTTCAACGACTTCTTGTTTTGCATCATTGATTTTTTGACCGACGGCTGGGCGCTCTTCCGCTGGAACATCACGTAATGAAGCCATTTGCAATGTAAAATAGCCTTTTTTACCAAAATATTCCACTCGGATCTGTTCGATCGTATTAATGTCATTAGCACTTTCAATAGCGGATTTGGCGTTACTTACCAGTTCAACTAATTGAGACATAAAATTCTCCTGCTTATTGTTCATTACATAAAAAAAGCCTCTTCTGAGGCTTTATAATTATTTTTCGTTTTTGTTTTGCCTCACTAATAGATATTATTAACGAAGCTAAAAAAGAAACGAAAAATAACTAATTTCATTTTATCAATCCTTAAACATTATGATTCAGAATGATAAAAGCCGAGATAACTCGGCTTTTACAAGCTTTTATAGTGCGGCTTTAGCTTTTTCAACTAATGCTGCAAAAGCATTTTTATCAAAAACAGCAATATCAGCAAGGATCTTACGATCAATTTCAATTGAGGCTTTCTTTAATCCATTAATGAAACGGCTGTAAGAAAGACCACATTGACGAGCTGCCGCATTAATACGCACAATCCATAATTGACGGAATTGACGTTTACGTTGACGACGGTCACGATAAGCATATTGTCCAGCTTTGATTACTGCTTGGAAAGCAACACGATATACACGTGAACGAGCTCCATAATACCCTTTTGCTTGTTTTAAAATTTTCTTGTGACGTGCACGAGCAATAACACCACGTTTAACACGAGCCATAAATTATATCCTCTAAATAATTAACCAATAAATTAAGCGTATGGAACACACGCTACAACTAAACCTAAATCACCTTTTGACACAGTCGTCAAACCACGTAAATGACGTTTACGCTTAGTTGATTTTTTAGTTAGGATATGACTCTTGTTAGCTTGCTTATGCTTAAAGCCACCAGAAGCTGTTTTTTTAAAGCGCTTTGCTGCGCCTTTTACCGTTTTAATTTTAGGCATTTTACTAATTCCTACTTCGCATTGTTAATGACAATAAAATAATGGTGTAAATTTCAATAAATTAAAATTTAGCTTGCTAAACCATTATTTTTTCTTCGGCGCAAGCACCATGATCATTTGACGTCCTTCAATCTTAGTTGGATAAGATTCAATAGTCGCCAAATCAGCTAAGTCTTCTTTAATGCGATCAAGCATTTCAGTACCTAACTGCTGGTGAGCCATTTCACGTCCACGGAAACGTAGTGTGACTTTGGCTTTATCGCCATCTTCAAGAAAGCGTATCAGGCTGCGGAGTTTTACCTGATAGTCGCCTTCGTCTGTACCAGGTCGGAATTTAATTTCCTTAACCTGAACAACCTTTTGCTTCTTCTTCTGTTCTTTTGTTGCTTTACTTTTTTCATAGAGGAACTTGCCATAATCCATAATACGACAAACAGGCGGCTCTGCATTTGGGCTAATTTCAACTAAATCTAAAGTTGCTTCCTCAGCTTGCTTTAACGCTTCATCTAAGCTAACAATACCGAGCTGCTCACCATCGACCCCCGTTAACCTCACCTCACGTGCTGTAATTTCATCATTGATCTTATGTGCACGTGTTGACTGAATTCGTTTACTGACTTTAATATCTCATTCCTCCAAAGTAATTTATCATCAATTCAATTGTTCTAATGAACGACTATGAATTTCGTTAAGCAACAATTCTATAACATGTTTCACTTCAAAGCTACCAAGATCTTTACCTTGGCGAGTTCGAACTGAAATTGTACCTGATTCCATCTCTTTGTCTCCACAGACAAACATATAAGGTACTCGTTTTAGAGTATGCTCACGAATTTTAAACCCAATTTTCTCATTTCTCAAGTCTGCTTTTGCTCTAATTCCAACTTTTTGCAGTTGCTCGGTTAATTGTTTTGCATATTCCGCTTGATTATCGGTAATATTAATCACCGCAACTTGTAGTGGAGCAAGCCAAGTTGGAAAGAATCCTGCACAGTTTTCTGTCAAAATTCCCATAAAGCGTTCCATTGAACCTAAAATAGCTCTATGGATCATTACGGGTACATGTCGTTCGTTATCTTCACCGACATAAGTTGCATCAAGACGTTCAGGTAACATGAAGTCAAGCTGAACTGTTCCGCATTGCCATGCACGACCTAAACAATCATGTAAAGTAAATTCGATTTTTGGTCCGTAGAAAGCACCTTCACCCGGTAAATATTCAAATTCTATGCCATTTTCAGTTAAACACGAAGCTAAGTCTTTTTCTGCTAAATCCCATGTTTCATCTTTACCAATTCGTTTTTCCGGACGAGTTGATAATTTTACCGTTATGTCTGTAAAGCCAAAAGTACTATAAGTATCATAAACCATTTTAATACAGCTATTTACTTCACTACGAATTTGACTTTCTGTACAGAAGATATGGGCATCATCTTGGGTAAAACCACGAACACGCATTAAACCATGTAAAGATCCAGAAGGTTCATTACGATGACAACTACCAAATTCAGCCATACGTAATGGTAAATCACGATAAGATTTTAAACCTTGATTAAAAATTTGAACATGTCCCGGACAGTTCATTGGTTTGATACAATATTCACGATTTTCAGAAGAGGTAACAAACATTAATTCTTTATAGTTACCCCAATGCCCTGTCTTTTCCCATAAAACACGATCCATCATAAAAGGCCCTTTCACTTCTTGATAATCGTATTCTTTTAATTTGGTACGAACAAATACTTCAAGCTCACGGAAAATAATCCAACCGTCATTATGCCAAAACACCATTCCTGGCGCTTCTTCTTGCATATGGTAAAGATCAAGCTGCTTACCTATTTTACGATGATCCCGTTTAGCCGCTTCTTCTAAAAATTGCAGATAGCTATCTAATTGTTTTTTATCTGCCCAAGCTGTGCCATAAATGCGTTGTAACATTTTATTATCACTGTTACCACGCCAATAAGCACCAGCAACTTTTTGTAATTTAAAATGATGGCAAAAACGCATATTAGGAACATGAGGACCGCGGCACATGTCAATATACTCTTCATGATGATAAAGTGCTGGAGTAGAATCTTTAGGAATATTTTCATCTAAGATTGCAATTTTATAAGGTTCACGTCGTTCCCAAAAAACCTCTCTTGCTCGTTCCCAACTCACCACTTCTTTTTTTACTTCATAATCTTTTTTGGCCAATTCATGCATACGTTTTTCTAATGCATCAAGATCTTCCTGAGTTAAAGAGTGATCTAAATCGACATCATAATAAAAGCCGTTATCAATTGTTGGCCCAATTGCCATTTGCGTATTTGGCCATAGCTGTTTTATTGCATGACCTAACAAGTGAGCGCAAGAGTGACGTATGATTTCAAGTCCATCTTCATCTTTTGATGTGATAATCGCTAATGTTGAATCTTGCTCAATCAAATCACAAGCGTCTTTACGTTCACCATTGACTCGTCCAGCAATACACGCTTTAGCTAGACCAGCACCTATGCTTTGAGCAACTTCTAAAACAGTAACAGGCTTATCAAATTGACGTTGACTTCCGTCAGGAAGAGTAATAATTGGCATATATAATCCTTATAACAGTGGTGCGCCACACGAAAGCGCACATGCGTACATAAAAAATTGACCGTGTATAATATCATTTATGTGCTTTTTTTCAAATAGACATATGCTATAACTTGTCACTGTTTTATCAATTAATCACGAGAACCAAAAAATTAGTTAACTTAATTAAAAATAAGTTACTTTGCAGAGTGATTAAAGTTTATAACTTTGTATTTATATAAAAATTTGATTGTGAAAAATGATGAAAATATGGATTGATGCTGATGCCTGCCCTAACCCTATTAAAGAAATCCTATATCGGGTAGCGATTCGTAAATCAATTATCACAACTTTAGTTGCAAACCAATGGTTAATTATTCCCGCTTCTCCGTTTATAAAAAGATTACAGGTAGCGAATGGCTTTGATGAAGCTGATAATAAAATAGTTGAATTAGTTGAAAAAAAGGATTTAGTGATCACCTCAGATATTCCATTAGCTGCTGATGTGCTAAATAAAGGCGCTTTTGTACTAACACCACGAGGTGAACCTTTCACATTAGAAACCATAAAAGAGCGACTTGTGATGCGAGACTTTATGGAAACTATGCGGGCTAGTGGTATACAATCTAAAGGCCCATCTCCTTTTTCAACAAAAGATAGAGAAAAATTTGCTAATCAACTAGACATATTAATCAATAGCCTATTAAAAGATTGACAGCTATTTGGGATTAAAAATTAGATTTTTTGAGATAATATTTTAAATCTTTAAAAATAGTTCTCGACTTTTAAATGGCTTTGAACCTACATAAGGTTTTAATGCAATACGAGTAAATCTTTTTGCTGCTCTTAATGTATCCTCATCATTAAATTGTCGATATCCTAATGCTAAAACCTGTTTACCTGTAAAGCTAGTACTGTTTACAAGCAAACTGCTTATGAACCCCTTTTCTATTTGATATTGATAATTCATAGATTCAATGACTTTATCGCCGGTAGCACTACAATGAAAAAAATCGACGTGATAACCCAAATTTTCTAATAAGGCTAATTCAAAAGAACGTAGTACATTTTCAGCAGGAATTTGTTGGGCTAATTGTTGTAAGCTTTTAAGGTAATGATCAAAAAGTGCTGGGATTTCAACTTCAGCAACTAAAACTCGATGTAGAAGTTCGTTTAAATAAAAAGCACTATATAATGAAATAGAAAAAAGCGGAAGTGTTAAGGAAATACCTTCAACTTGACGCAAGGTTTTGATTTCTCCTTGACCTGAATACTGAACAATAATAGGTGTAAAAGGTTGTAATACTCCTTTTAATGAGGATTTTTTTCGCCTTGCACCTTTAGCTAATACCGTTATTTTTCCTGAATATTCGACAAATAAATCGACCAATAAACTACTTTCGCTATAAGTACGAGTATGTAAGACAAATGCTCTTTGCCAATTTTCCATCTAAAACGCCTTTTAAGATACGACAATTAATTTCATTAAAAAGAGAGATTGATCAAAAAAAGATTATTTTTTTTAATTTTCAACTGAAATTAAACTAAATTTCCGATATAATCAATAGATAACTAATGAGATGATTATAGGAAACTAATAGAAAACCATGGAACTTTTTCCAATAATATTACTTATAGTACTAATTGTATCACTTTCTGGGGTCGTTATAAAATTACTACCTTTCCAAATACCGCTACCACTTATGCAAATTTTACTTGGTTGCATGCTTGCGGCTTTTGGTGTGCATGTAAAATTTGATCCTGAATTATTTCTTGTCCTGTTTATACCGCCATTGCTCTTTGCAGATGGACGTAAAACATCAGTAAAAGATTTTATTCACAATGCTAGAGAGATCGTCGGACTTGCTTTAGTTCTAGTCGTTATTTCTATTATTGCATTAGGTTATCTTCTTTATTGGATGTTACCTGATGTTCAATTAGCTGCTGCACTTGCATTAGCTGCTGTTCTTTCACCAACGGATGCTGTTGCTCTAGGAGGAATTGTTGGTAAAGGACGTATAGAAAAAGAAAAAATGGAAATCATCGAAGGCGAAGCTTTAATGAATGATGCCTCTGGCCTTGTATCTTTAAAATTTGCTATTGCTATTGCAACTGGTTTACTTCAATTTAACTTGCTGCAAATCAGTATTTCCTTCTTTGTTGTTGCCATTGGTGGGTTAGCTATTGGGGTATTATTTACTTGGTTATATGCTCGTATTTTACGTTTAATCAATAAATTAACTCACAATGATCCTGCAATACAAATTGTTTTATTATTCTTACTACCATTTGCAGCTTATATTATTGCTGAAGAATGTCATTGCTCTGGTATTTTAGCAGCAGTAAGTGCGGGTATGACAGTTAACCATTCTGGTATGATGCGTAATGCACCGTTAACCACACGTTTACAATCAGATAGTACTTGGTCGATGTTAACCTTTGTCTTCAATGGATTTGTCTTTATTTTGTTAGGTATTCAATTACCAAGTATTTTAGATAATACTTTTATTGAAAACCAAAATGACTCATCTATCGAAGTGTGGCAATTGTGCTTAATTGTCGTATTTGTATTCATCGTACTAATGGGAACTCGATTTGCTTGGTTATGGGCGATGAAGCATATGCCTACAATGCCATTTGGTACTAAACGCCCATTAGCGTTCCGTTCATATACCACTCGTGATCTTTGGATTTCAACTTTTGCTGGTGTGCGTGGAGCGATTACCTTAGCTGGTGTATTATCGATTCCATTAACAATTGGCGGTCGCTATCAGTTGGTGTTTATTGCTGCTGGAATTATTTTAATATCATTGGTTACCGCAGTCATAGTCTTACCTATTTTATTGCGCGGAAGTGTTATTTTAGACAATTCTGAACAAGATAATGAAATTTTAACAGTCAAAGGTCAAATGGCTGAAGAAGCAATTGTAAGCCTTGAAAAAATGCAAAATAATTTACTTCAAGAAACTTCTGATGCGGGATTAGATCAAGAAATAATACAAGAAGTCGGTTCACGTGTTATTGGATCTTTGAGACGTCGAACAGGACTTAAAGATTTAGAACAAAAAGCGCTTGAAGCAGAAAATCTTGAAAGACGTATGCGTCTTGTGGCAATTGGTGCTGAGCGTACAGCTTTACTACAAATGAAAGTTCGTAATGAAGTGAGTGAAGAAACATTTGAGCATTTAAATACTGACCTCGATATTTATGAAAAAATGATATCTGGAGATTCATAAATGATAGCAAACAAACATCAGTTTTTTGGCCATATTCATTCACAGTTTGTTGACAAAGCCCCTCATATATTGGGGCTAACTTTACGTTGTATTCCGTTCAATTTGAAAAAACAAGCAATTGAACAATTATTACAACTACAATTTAAACATTCTTTAGAAGATGGCGATCTCGATTTTTTAGAAAATCGTTGGTTAAAAATTGAAGTTACTGATCTTCAACTTACTTGGTTTGTTAGCTTGATAGATAATAAATTGGTTGTAAGTCGGGAAGAAATTGCTGATGTAAGTTTTATTGGTAATGCAAACGATTTGATAATGATAGCCACTCGGCGACAAGATCCTGATACCCTATTCTTTCAACGCCGATTAATCGTTGAAGGAGATACAGAGTTAGGGCTTTATGTAAAAAATCTGATGGACTCAATAGAACTGGAATCAATGCCTAAATTATTAAGACTTACGCTTGAAAAATTAGCGAATATTATAGAGTCTGCGCCAAAAGATTAGTTTTTGTTTTTAAATATTTTAGGGGAATTTGATTCCCCTTTTTTTATTATATTATGCAATTTTTATTTCTAGAATCTTCATAAATGGATGATTATTACTCCACTGATTGGTTAATACAAAATATCAATTGTTTAGAATCATTATATTCATGCTTTAAGATCAATCTTAACATCATGATTAATTTCATCAAGATAATTATTATGACAAGAAATATATAAGTCTTAAAAATTAGTTTGTTTTAATTCTAAAATAAATAATGTTATTTAATTTCAATTAAATTAAGTAAAATGTTGTTATAGTTTATTTAAATTCACTCATCAAAGATAATCACGAGTAAAACGATAAAATGAAAAATAACACCAAACAACCTACTTTTTACTTTCACGATTATGAAACATTTGGTATTAATCCTGCTTTGGATAGACCTGCTCAATTTGCCGGTGTCCGTACAGATGCTGAACTAAATATTATTGAAGAACCTTTAGTTATATATTGTAAGCTGGCACCTGACTATTTGCCTAATCCTGAAGCAGTTCTCATTACCGGCATCACTCCCCAAGAAGCAAATCAGAAAGGAGTGAATGAAGCTGAATTTACCAAATTAATTCATCAAGCATTCAGTGAGCCAAATACTTGCATTTTAGGTTATAATAATATTCGTTTCGATGATGAAGTTACCCGTAATATCCTTTACCGTAATTTTTATGACCCTTACGCTTACAGTTGGCAAAATGGTAATTCAAGATGGGATCTTTTAGATGTTGTAAGAGCGTGTTATGCTCTTCGGCCTGAAGGCATTCATTGGCCAACTAACGATTCGGGTTTTCCAAGTTTTCGTTTAGAACATTTAACCAAAGCAAATAATATTAAGCATGAACATGCTCATGATGCAATGTCAGATGTGTATGCCACTATCGCCATAGCAAAATTAATTAAAGAAAAACAACCAAAATTATTTAACTATTTTTTTTCATTACGTAATAAAAATAAGGTTGCCGAACTTATTGATATTATCAATATGACCCCACTGGTACATGTCTCTGGTATGTTAGGGAGTTATCGAGGAAATATGTCATTGGTATGCCCTATTGCTTGGCATCCACAACAAAATAATGCCGTCATTGTTTGTGATCTCACTGGCGATATTGATTCTATTATTGATTTGCCAGTAAATATAATACATGAAAAGCTATATACTAAAACAGAAGATCTTGAGCTTGATGAGTCTCGCATTCCATTAAAACTAGTCCATATTAATAAATGCCCTATCCTTGCTCCGATTAAAACTTTACTGCCTGAAAATGCAAATCGATTTGCAATTAATATAGAAGAATGCTTAAACAAACAACAAAAACTATTACAAAATCAAATTCTATTACAAGATAAAATGCGAGACTTATTTAGTTTAAGTCATGATTATCCTATCAGTACGGATGTGGATGCACAAATATACAATGGATTTTTGAACAATCAAGATAAGCTTCATTGTGAAACGGTACAAACAACGCCAGTACAGTTATTAGATAGTTTATCTCTAAAATTTGAAGATCCTCGTTTAAGTACACTTTTTTTTCGATACAAAGCTCGAAATTTTCCACAAATCCTAAAACATCATGAAGAGCTGATCTGGAAAGACTATTGCCGCGATAAACTAAATGCCCATAAGATTCAAGATTACATCTTAACTTTAGAATTACTTGCTGAAACTTATATTCAACAACCTGAAAAATTGGCTTTATTAAAACAGCTTTATCATTACTGTCATTATTTAGTTGGATAATTAAAATTGAGGGGCGTATTATAGACGTCAAACAAACAAGTCTTATACAAACAATCAAACAAGTTATTAAATTTTAGACTATGAAACATTTTTTAGCTAAACATGCCACAATCAAACATCGATTATATTCTTTATACTATACTTTGTTTAGTTATGGTCGAGGATTATTAATTTTAACGCTTAGTCTTTGGGCAGGTAATTTCATCTCTGAAAGATTACCTATCATGATCCCTGGTAGTATTATCGGTCTATTAATTTTGTTTTTCTTATTGGCTTTTCAAATCATCCCCACTTGTTGGATAAAAAACAGTTGTAATTTATTTATGCGCTATATGACGTTACTATTTATTCCTGCTGCAATGGGGATAATGGATAATTACACATTGCTATTAAATAATTGGGTACCCATCATTTTTGGAAGTATTGGTAGTTCATTGTTGGTATTGCTTTTAACAGCTTGGTTAACAGAAAAACTTCATAAAAAAACAACCAAAACTGCCTTGTTATCAGATAGTAATGAGGAACAACCGCTATGATTTGGATGCTACCGTTAACTGTATGTGTATTTCTTATTATTCGAAAACTTGCTTTTAAAATAAAAACTCCGTTATTTAATCCTTTGGTCATTTCGGTAATGGTGCTTGTTCCTATTATGATAATGAGTCAGACCAGTTATTCAGAATATGTTAATAATGTCGATATCATAAATAAATTATTACCTTATTCCGTTGTCGCTTTAGCCTTTCCGCTTTACGAACTCATTCCACAAATTAAAGCTCGTTGGAAGTCAATTATCATTATCACCTTTAGCGCATCAATCGCTTCAATGATAACTGGTGTCAGTATTGTATTTTGGTTAGGTGGAAATACCGAAATAGCTGCGTCGGTTTTACCCAAATCAGTCACTACGGCTATTGCAGTGACGATTGCCAATAACGAAGGAGGTGTGCCTTCAATCGCTGCCCTTTGTGTTATATTAGTAGGCACATTAGGGGGGATTTTTGGTCATCAAATATTAAATATAGCAAAAATAAAATCCGCTTCGGCTAGAGGATTATCAATAGGTGCAGTTTCACATGCAGTCGGTACTGCTCGATGCATTGAAGTTGATTACAATGAAGGTGCTTATAGTTCTTTATCTTTAGTATTATGTGGTATTATGACATCATTAACCGCTCCTTTTATATTTCCAATAATGGTATTTATTTTTGATTGGCTTTAACATGAATTTTAAAAGACTGATTACCTATTTTCTTGCTATTTGCACTGTCATGATAAGTGTAATTATTTGTCTAGATTTATGGATAAGTTATAAAACTAAACCTTATATTTACCATGATGAAAATAAAGTGCCTTACCGAGCTATTGGCGTGGTACTTGGAACGTCAAAATATGTCAGAGGTGGCGGTATTAATGATTTTTATCGTAATCGCATAGATGGAGCAATTTCACTTTATTCTCAAGGAAAGGTAGACTATTTATTACTGAGTGGTGATAATGCTTTACAGAGCTATAATGAACCAATTACCATGCAAAAAGACCTTATAAAAGCTGGTATACCTCGTGAAGCAATTGTATTAGATTTTGCTGGATTTCGAACATTAGATTCTGTCGTTAGAGCAAATAGAGTGTTTGACGCAAATGACTTCACTATTATCACTCAAGAGTTTCATTGCGAAAGAGCTATTTTTATCGCTTTAGCACAAAATATTCAAGCACAATGTTTTGCTGTTCCTGCACCAAATAGCATGAAATTAGTTAGAATTCGTGAGACATTAGCTCGAGTCGGTGCTTTTATTGATTTATATATTTTAAAAAAAGAACCTAAATATTTAGGCCCTGTCATTCCGATTATTTCAAATAATAATTAGTGATATCAATAAATAAAAATCATAAAATTCATGAAGTTTGCTAAAAAATGCCTTTAAGTCATCTTTGTCTAATATTTTAGATTGCATTTTTATGCAAAAAAAAGTAATATTTAGTCAATTTTTTTAATTTAGCCAAAATTTATAATGAATATTGAATTAAGCCATATTAACTGTTTTTATGGTACTCATCATGCATTGAAAGATGTTTCACTTAGCTACCCTCTAGGTGAGACCATTGTATTATTAGGTCAAAGTGGTGCCGGAAAAAGCTCTTTATTAAAAGTATTTAATTTACTTGAAATTCCAACATCAGGTGAAATGACAATAGCTAATTCACATTTTGATTTTTCGAAAAAAATCAGTGATGCCACCATCAGACATTTACGTAAAAATGTGGGTATGGTTTTCCAAAACTACAATTTATGGCCCCATTTAACGGTGCTCGAAAACTTAATTGAAGCACCTTGCCAAGTACTGAATTTATCTAAAAAAGAAGCGACCGATAAAGCAATGTTGATATTGCAACGTTTGCAAATCGATGAAATGGCTCATCGCTATCCCCTGCACCTTTCAGGCGGTCAACAGCAACGAGTAGCTATAGCCAGAGCGCTGATGATGGAACCACAAATTTTGTTGTTTGATGAACCTACAGCTGCATTAGATCCGGCTATTACATCGCAAGTGGCTGAAATTATTAACGAACTTTCACAAACAGGAATAACGCAGATCATTGTAACTCACGAAGTTGATTTTGCTCGTAAAGTCGCTTCACAAGTGATTTATATGGAACACGGTGAAATTATTGAGCAAGGACAACTAGAATGTTTTGCTCATCCTAAAACCGAAGAATTTAAAGCTTATTTATCACATTAATGATTATAAAATTGGGTGGAAATATGAAAAAAACATTATTTGCTATTTTACTTGCCAGCGTTGCAATGACATCTCAAGCATCTGAAAATTTAACTATCGGTACAGAAGCCACTTATGCACCATTCGAATTCACCAATGACAAAAACGAAATTGTCGGATTTGATATTGATGTGATCAACAAAATTTGTGAAGAGATTAACGCTTCTTGTAAAATTGTTAATCAATCTTTTGATGGATTAATTCCTAGTTTAAAAACGCGTCGAATCGATGCGGCAATTGCTGGGATAGACATCACGCCTGAACGTCAAAAGCAAGTTGATTTTACGAACATTTATTATGATGATAGCTCAATTCAATTTATTACATTGAAAGACACTTTAACAGATCTTGAACAACTAAAAGGTAAGCGAATTGGTATCCAAAAAGGAACAACCTATTTAAAATATTTGAATGAAAAATATCCTGACGTTAAACCTGTTAGTTATGATAGCTATCAGTACGCATTTTTAGATTTAAAAGCTAAACGAATCGATGCGATTGTAGCCAGCTCTTTTGTTGCGGGTGATTGGTTAAGTAAGGAAACAGATATTGTTGCTTTAGGTGATAAAATTACCGATCATGATTTTTTTGGAGAAGGTTTAGGCATTGCCTTACGTAAAGGTAATGATCAGTTAAGAGAACAGTTTAATCAAGCTCTTGATAAATTGAAATCAAATGGCGAACTTGATGCCATTTATAAAAAATGGTTTAACAAATAGCAAATACACTATCAAATTTGATACTGTTGTGAACTCGCCGCTTAAAATGCGGCGAATTTATTTTTTAATTTAAATGCGGTTTTTTTATGTCAGATTTTTTAGCAACATATATAATAAACTGGGTAATGTCCTCAATGGACGGCTTTATCGTGCCTTTAACAAAAGCAACATCCATCACATTGTCATTAGCTTTTGTATCAGTGATTGTTGGTATAGTTTTTGCCTTTATTTTCACAATTCTAGAATCCGTTCCATTTAAACCTGTTGCATGGCTAATGTCTTTAATTAGCCTTACGATTCGAGCACTACCTGAATTATTAATTGTCGTTGCAATCTATAATGGTTTACCATTTCTTTTAATGGCACTAGATGATGGATTTGATATGTCTTTGATATTTACCTCAATTCATATCCAAATACATATTGCCAATACTCAGCCCGATCCGTTTTTATGTGGTGTCATTGCATTATCGCTACTTTATGCAGTTTATGCATCCCAAACGCTCAGAGGTGCATTTAAAGCAATACCAAGCGGACAAAAACAGGCCGCTCAAGTGCTTGGTTTAAGTAAATTTAGAACGTTCTTTCGTATTATCATGCCACAAATGTGGCGCCATGCTATACCAGGATTAAGTAATCAATGGTTGATATTATTAAAAGATACCGCTCTAGTCTCAGCCATTGCAATTAATGATCTAATGATGCAAACCAAAACGATTATTGCACGAACCAATCAACCATTTCTATGGTATGCGATCGCAATGGTAATCTATTTGATTATTTCAATCTTAAGTCAAAAAGTGATTGAACGAATTGAAAAACGTGCGACTTATTTTGAACAACCCTCTTCTGCCAAAAGTTTGTAAGGTTACATTATGTCTGATAATTTTGTTTATTATCTTAAAATCATCCTACAAGGTCTTCCTGACACGTTAAGTCTGGGAATTTTAGGTATTTTAACTGCGGGGCTTTTGGCTATCGTTTTTTCATGCTTATTGTCACTTAATCATTTTGTATTAACGAAAGTAATACGTGCCTATATTATTATCTTCACGGGTTCTCCCCTATTAGTTCAGTTATTTTTAATTTATTATGGACCTTCACAGTTTGCTGACTTTTTAAGCCAATTTCCGAGATTATATGATCTCATATCTTCGCCTTGGTTTTGTGCTTATTTAGCTTTAACGCTAAATAGTGCTGCGTATACCACGCAAATTTTTTATGGTGCATTAAAATCAGTTCCACAAGGACAATGGCAAGCTTGTGAGGCTCTTGGTATGAATAAACGACAAACTTTAAAAATTGTCATGCCTTATGCATTAAAACGTGCCTTATCCACCTATTCCAATGAAGTCGTTTTTGTTGTCAAAGGCACCGCCCTAGCCTCGATGATTCCGGTAATGGATATTATGGGGTATAGTAATCAGCTTAATGGTGATTATTACGATTTTTCTATATTTATTGTTGCAGGATTCGTTTACCTCTTGATAAATGGGTTATTAAGCACCATTATGAGGATAATAGAGAAAAAAGCCCTCACATTTGAAAACTAATATGAGCCAATTTGATTCAACATCTTTTTTAAAAACAGTCCCACATAAACCGGGCATTTATCAGATGTTTAATGATAAAGAGACGATTATTTATGTGGGTAAAGCTAAAGATCTGAATAACCGACTAAAAAGCTATTTTAATAGTAGTAAAAAAACACTGAAAACGGATATGTTAGTTAGCCATATCCATCGTATTGAATTTACGATTACAAATACCGAAACCGAAGCCCTACTATTAGAACAGACTTACATTAAAAAACATCAACCACGTTATAATGTTCTTTTAAAAGACGATAAAAGCTATCCTTTTATAAAATTAAGTAAAGAAAGACATCCACAATTGTCACTTTATCGTGGGGCGATTAATCGCAAAAAAGATGAGTTTTTTGGGCCTTACCCTAGTGGTTATGCGGTTAAACAGATTTTATCGCTATTACAAAAAACGTTTCCGATTAGACAGTGCTTGAACACCACCTATCGGAACAGAACTCGCCCCTGCCTGCAATATCAGATTAAACGCTGTTTAGGGCCTTGTGTGCCTGGATTAGTGAGTGATGAAGATTATAACGAACAAGTCAATTATGTGAGATTATTTTTATCTGGACAATCCGATCAGATCTTACAAAAAATTACTGAAGATATGCTAAAAGCAAGTAATGAACTCAATTTTGAAAAAGCGGCAGCATTACGCGATCAGTTACAAGCCATCAAACATATCAACGAAAAACAAGCCATTTACAACAATAATGATAATTTAGATGTTATTGGTTTCCACTACGAATTTGGTATAGCGTGTATCTATGTATTATTTATCCGAAATGGACAAACCTTTGGGCATCGCTCTTATTTTCCTAAAGTACCATCAAATACTGAATTGGAAGAAGTAATAGAAACCTTTTTAGGGCAATTTTATCTGCAAGGCAACCAAAATCGTAATATTCCGAAAAAGATCCTACTCAATTTTTCGTTGTCGGATAAACAACCCATGGAAGAGACACTGTCACTTATTGCTGAGCATCAAGTCAAATTGGTTGATGAGCCCAAAGGCGATAATTTAAAGTTACTCAATATTGCAACCGTCAATGCGCAAACTGAAGTGAAGAATAAATTATTAACCAATTCGACAAATAAACAACGTTACGATGCACTTAAAACCTTTTTGGGCATTGATAAAATCAATCGTATGGAATGTTTTGATATCAGTCATTTCATGGGGAAAAACACAATAGCCTCTTGCGTTGTCTTTGATGATAAAGGTCCGGTAAAATCGGAATTTCGCCGCTACAATATTACGGGTATTACACCGGGTGATGACTATGCAGCAATGGAACAAGTATTAACAAGACGTTACAATAAAAAAGATCTGCCCGATGAAAAAATACCTGATGTTATTTTTATTGATGGTGGTAAAGGACAGTTAAACCAAGCCTTACAAGTATTTGAAGGACTCAATGTTAATTGGGATAAACATCACCCTATTCTTGTGGGGGTGGCAAAAGGCGCTGAGCGCAAAGAAGGACTTGAAACATTGTTTTTTGAAGCGCATGGAACCGGACATTATCTTGATGACCATTCGCCTGCTTTATTGCTTATTCAACAAATTCGTAATGCATCACACGATCATGCCATTGTGGGGCAACGTAAAAAAGGTGTAAAACAGCTTACAGATAGTGCTTTAGAACATATTGAAGGAATCGGTTCAAAAAGACGGCAAGCATTACTTAAACACTTTGGTGGTTTAAGAGAATTAAAAAATGCCAGTATTGATGAAATAGCCCAAGTGCAAGGAATCTCTAAATCGTTAGCTGAAAAAATTTATTTAAATTTACAACAATAACACATTGAAAAATTATGATATTTCAGGCAACATAAGCATTAAGAAACCCCGTTTTTTTAATTTTTGTTAATCTATTGATTAATTAAACAAAAAAAGAGCTTATGTCACATGAAAATCAATCTTCCTACTTTATTAACGTTATTTCGAGTTATTTTAATTCCTTTTTTTGTGCTAGCTTTTTACTTATTTCCAACTGAATGGTCTGGTTTTTTTTCGGCATTAATTTTTCTAATTGCAGCAATAACCGATGTGTTTGATGGTTATTTAGCTAGACGTTTAGGACAAACGACCAAGTTTGGGGCGTTTCTAGATCCAGTTGCAGATAAAATTATTGTCACAATAGCCCTAATTCTGATCACTCAATATTATCAAGCATGGTGGATTTCTATTGCTGCTATAATTATCATTTCACGTGAAATCATTATCTCTGCTTTGCGTGAATGGATGGCTGAGGTTGGAAAACGGAGTAATGTCGCAGTTTCATCTATAGGGAAGTATAAAACTATCGCCCAAATGACAGCCCTAACGTGGCTCCTTTGGCGTCCTTGTGATATTGTAATATATGCTGGACTTGTCGCTCTACTTATTGCTACAGTTTTAACGTTAATATCAATGGTGCAATATTTATGGATTGCGCACAATGACTTTTTCGATAATTAATAGGTTTCAAACTGGTCGTTTCAAGGAATAAATGATTAAAGCAATTTACCATTATAAAACGGCTTATTTTGATGATTATTAACGCAATGGTGCAATTTGCATTCAGAATAAAGTTAAACATTAATCAATCAAACAATTTATCTAAAATTTCTATTGACTGAAATGATAAGACAGGTAAAATGCACAGCATCCGAAACGCAATTACCTTTAGGTAACTAAGTTTTGAGCCCGGGTGGTGAAATCGGTAGACACAAGGGATTTAAAATCCCTCGGCCTTTTTGGCCGTGCGAGTTCAAGTCTCGCCCCGGGCACCATTTACAACACTTCTCTTATGCGGGAATAGCTCAGTTGGTAGAGCGCAACCTTGCCAAGGTTGAGGTCGCGAGTTCGAACCTCGTTTCCCGCTCCAATATCGCGTATAAACAAATCTCAATATATCTTTAATTCATTGATAAATAGAGCATTTTACGTTTTTTTCTGTCTGCGGAAATTTTTATTAATGTAAGAAATGTTATTTTCCATCACCAAAATATTGTTCTCTCAATGCTGGATCTGTAAAAAGGAATCTATCGTCAAATATTTTATTAAACTCTTCACGACTTTTTATAGGCTTATCATTAATATAAATATAATTTTTATCTAAACCGATTGTTCCTTGCCATTCGGACTTACGTAGCGTCTCTTTTCTCGTTCTAAACGTATTAACATCGGCGCCTTCTATTTTTCTTCCACCGGAGTAGATTGCATTTTCAATACGTAAGTAAACTCCTCCTAATACTGCATAATCTGAAGATGAGCCAGCTATAAAAAGTTCACTATCGACTTGAGAATAGCAGGTATAAATATAGATATAGTGTTTATCTTTGAAATAATACTCACTTTGCATACCTTCGTTATATCTTAGATAGTAATTATTATTAATCTTTTTTCTATCCTCTATGTCATTAAACAGCAAATCAAACGTTTCTATATCAATTGTTTTGCTTACTGGTTGATACATTTTCGTTTTTGGATTATAAATTGTTGAATAATAGAGTGTATCTGTTGTTTTTTTTGCACACAATGAATTAGGAATTTGAATATTCCATTCGTTACCATTCTTAACAAGAAATGTAGAACGAGTTTTTGTAACCGCATTATCGCAGGCTGTTACCAAAAAAATGGATAGTAGATAGATGATTATTTTTTTATTTTTCATAATTGGTTGATATTAAATATCTCTCCTTGATAATAGTCATCCTTTCTATTTTACCAAATCAAATTCCCTTTTTATATGATAATGAAAAATCATTTGGATTAGTTTTTGCTACATTTTTTATGTATCCCCCTGCTAATGTATCTTGAAGATAATTAACCTGCTGTCTTCTTTAAAATAATTGCTATTTTCAAGTTTTTCATATGAGTTGGCATCGATATTACTCACTTCTATATAGACACATTTGGGGCATGATACTGTGGTGGAATCTACTGAACGAATAAATAAATTATTATTCATATTACGATATAAATTATCTTTAATTTTTTTATAATAGGCACTTTCTTTTAAGCAAGGTATCTTTGTGACCGTTTTTAAACTACTGCCATTATTATAATAAAAGTGATGGTTATCTTGAGCATAAAAGTACGCACCTAAATGTTCATAACTCTCTGTATCGATATTATCTTTTAATGGATGTTGGTCTCATTATGGGTAATAGTTGATAAATAGCGGGATTTAAGATCATTATTGTGTGAAAGTATATCTAGATTTCCGGTTTTATCTTGAAAGAGATCATCTTTTATCAATACTACTTCTTCGCTTAGATGACAAGATACTAATAAGATGGGCAAGAATAGGGTGAGAAGTTTTCATCACATTTAGGAATAGATTAGTTTTCTTCTGGAAAATATTGTTGTTTTAATTTTTCAAACTTAGTCGCGTTTAATATATTTTTTAGTGGCTCAAAATCTTTATATTCCATAATATCGCCTTGAGACCAAAAAAGATGATTATTATCAACGCCTAGCATCATATTACCAACCTTTATAACATGAAACTGTTTAGCATCAGCATCAAGTTTTTTGGTTAACCAATAGACGTTTTTATCATCTTTAATGTAATTATCAGGTAACAACTCAAACTTTTCAGGATTAATTTCAATAATGGTAATTGGATCAAATCTGGGAGGGAATTGTTGGTATGCATAAACAGCACGTTTATCTTTAAAATATTGTGTATTATCAATCTGGTGAAATGAGTCGATATCAATGATATCTTTAAGAGCAAAATAATGACCATCTTTAGTAAGGTAATCATAATACGCTGAATATAAAGAATCTGTACCAGGAAAGACTTCATTCACTCTTAAATAAATATTATTAATATTATCTTTAAATAAAAGATCATCTTTTATCAAAATATATTGATGACTTTCTAAAGTATTTGTAATAACTGGCACAGTTTTTTTTTCACATGAAAAAAGGAGCAAACAACTGATTAAAATATAATATATTGATTTCATAATGTTTTTAATTTCAGCTAGCCTTGTAATATTATTAGCAGCCCTTTTAAATAAACTAATAGTACTTTCTAAAAAGTAATTGTCTATTGCATTAATAATTTTCTTTGTTTCAGTTTTCCACAGAGTGCCTTGATCAAACACTTCAAATTGTACATTACAAAAATCAGTACTATCAATTAATAAAAATCAATACATGTACATCGTTTAGTACAGAATTTTAATATAAATTGCATCCTAATCTTTTATTAATATCATTTACAATAATAGTCATTCGTTCCATTTTTATATGATAATGAAAAATCATTTGGATTAGCTCCTAATAGATTAGTTCTCTTCTGGAAAATAATGTTGTTTTAACTTATTTTTAATAGTACTTTCTATATCTAAAGAATTAAATTCAGAATAGGATAATCGTTCATTCCTTATATAAAGATATTTTTCATCATAACCTAATTCTGGATGATTCGCATTTGCTGATATAACATTAAAATATTTAGCTTCAACGTCTAATAACTGTCTTGCATTCCAAAAAACGGTCTGGCTATCTTTAATATATTGCCCTACAACTTTATAGTTTGAAAATTGCAGAGGTAAGATATAGACATTAATATCTGTAGCAAAATCAGCAATAGCATAAATATTTTTATTATCAGAAAAATATTCAGTTGAATCTATACGATGAAAACTACTTTCATGCAAAACATCATTGAGTAATTTTATTTTCAATTCAGGAAAGTGTAAATCGTAAACTCTATTTTGATAACCATAAGCAATTGTTCCTCTGGGATATCCAGGATATTTATATTGTAAGTAATAATTACCTTGTTTATCTTTATATAGGATATCTTTTACCTGAATATAGTCAGAATTCACTTGTTCAAAATGTATTTTTTGTGTTTTTATATCATTTGAACGGGTGTTACATGAAATAGTTAGTAACATTAATATAAAAATTATTTTTTTGCATTTTCCATAGTTTTTCATTTATTGGTCCGTATTTATTCATATCTGCCCCCCCCCCCTTTAGAATTGAAATCATTAGGAAAAGTCCAACTCACTTGTTTAGTTGTCAGTTGTATAGTATTTAATTTTTCTCCGTCTACAATTATTTGTATATTAGCTTACCCCTTTTTTAGCCGTAATATATGTTTCAAATCGCCAAGTTATTCCGGTAATTCCCCTATTTTTAATGGAAGTTCGACGTAGAATTTTGCTATTGTATTAATTTAAATTTTTGCATAGGTTTGATCCCACAATTTTATGTTAAGTCATTCATAATTATATATCCATAATCAACGAGTCGCTTTACCTTGTAATTTACTAATCTTGTTGTAAATATATTGGTTTAGAAAATAATACAAACAGTACGAGTAAAACGTTAAATACAAGCATTTTGCTAAGGATTATCCATTTGGATAAAGCATAATATTATTTTGTGTTTTTTAGACCTGCTCTCTAATTGATGGCTAAAATATTCAGCCCCATTATCACAGCGTATCGCGCATTCAATAATTTGATTTAATGACCTAATGACACGCAATACTGGCTATGACTTATAACTTATTTGAATAATAATGGTGATCATTAAGTTTTATTGCAATCGAGTCAATTCTCTGTATTTTTAATTTAGAAATATCAATAAAGTAGACAATATATGATCTGTCTGGTCTGTTAAAACCAAGTAACTTACAACCATGACTTTTATTTTTTTCAGCCACACTATTTATATAAATACTATGAATAAAATCTAAATTATATAATTCACCATTTGATATGAGGTTAACATTGATATCTTTAATATCATCAATAGATTGATCAGTAACTTTTATAGTTAATTCAATTTCCTTTATATTTTTATTTTTTATTATTTTTTTTATAAGTACATTTGCGTTTTTGAAACTAGTTTGATCTAGAAATGTATTTTCTACTCCCAGTAATTTAACGCTATTTTTATAATAGAAAGGATCAGTATTTTCTAAAACGTGTTTTTCTCTATTATCTAGTAGAAAAAATATGGTAATAATATCAATGTCTTTTGAAATTGGAGTTTGTAAATTTATATCAATAATTAATAATTCATGCTCTTTATCCATTCGAATATTGGTAAATGTTTTTATTTCATCCGCATCAGACTGTAGATGAGTTAATTTTTCCATATTACCTATAGTTAGATCTATATGCTTAATATCTGCTATTTTGCTAAAATTTTTTAATCTACTATCAATTTTTACAATAAGTTGTAACTTTTCTATAAAACCTTGTTTTTCAGATAAAATATTATAAATAATATCAGTATCATCAAAATTAGATTGTTTAAAAGTAATCGTATTAACAGGACTATCATTTTCTTTAGATTCTAAATCACAAGAAAATACAAATAGAGGTAATAAGAGTAAAAATATTATTTTTAATTTTTTCATTGTGCGTCTTTTATTAATCTTGATATATCAATCTATTTTTCAATTTCTAAAGGATCTTTGTCTTTAGTAAATTTATAAAATTTCCCATTTTCTCGATTTTTTGATTAATTATACTTCCGTGATTATAATTTTCTAGCTTTGCTTCTTTTTAAGTATCTAAAAAAATCCTTTTTCTTGAGATTCAAAATCTTATTTATATTCTTTATCTACAAAGATCATTCAATAATGATACGCGAGTACATGAATTTTGGAAGGTAAAAATATTGGAAAAATGTTAATATCATTTTATTTAAATCGACATGAAGCTCTTCCTCCTGGAAATAGTAAATTAGGTTAAAAATTAGATTTGTAATGGATAGAAATATAAAAAAAATTTTAGCAGAAATTAAAGCATATAAAGAAAAAGAATGATTAGGTGCAAAAGGACTATTTGGTGAGATTCTTGGAAATCTTCATCAGATAGTAGATGAGTATCCGAATAATTTTCAATATAAATATTTATTATCATCTGCGTATTTTGAAGCAGGAAGTGAAGATTCAGGGGAATATTATGCTAAAGAAATTATCGAAGCGGAACCCAATTCAAAAGAAGCATTTGAGTTATTAGGATTAATTTGTGTAAAAAATGCCAAATATGAAGAAAAGAATCTTATTTTAAAAAAAACCAAAACACTGATCCTGATTTTCATAATGTAAGAATGAGTTTAATCCGATTATATGATAAACATCTAAAAAATGATCAGGAGATGGAAATAAATTGTGAATATATGATCGCTCACAGAGATTCAGATAAAGATACTTACTCTATGAAGAAAAAGCTTAGCATTATATTAGATTGGTATGCCTTTGTTTATTTAAGGCTAAAAGAAGCATTAGCAAGACAAGGTAAATATGAAAGGGCTATCGAAGTATATGAAGAATATATCCGGTTTGATACCTCAAGTAGTAAAAAACCAAATACTCTGGAGGTTATTAATAAATATGGAAGTATTTACAAATTTTATTATTTAATGAAAGATAAAGAAAAACTGGAAGAATTCAAGGAAAGATACAAAAGTATTTATTTTTATAACACAGAGCAGGAATTAGAACACGATTATAAATTTTTGAAAAGTGGGCTGACGAGGGTGTATTTTAAAATATTTTGATAAAAATTAATGAAAAAGAAATACTTCGCCAAGAAAAGGGATTATTAGACCAATTAAGCAAAGACAGGGAAGCATAATTAATGCTCTATTACGTCTACTTCACCATTGTATTATCATCATAAACCCAAAAATCTTCAGAATTATCTAATAATTTACCTAATGTTCAACTTGCCACAAAAACAAAATAACTTTCCAGAAGATACTGTTTTTAGATTTTTTTAGAAGATAAAGTTTTTTGCTCCGTCGTTTTTTGTAAAGAATCAATTTCCTCTGATATAACAGATTTTAAAGGAACGGCACCAACCGGCAATGCTTTTTCAATAATTAAGTCAGAACCTTGTTTGGCTAACCATTGCTGTAACTTGGTAAAATCACTACACCAAAGGGTTTCAATATCACTATCACGTTGTTGATTATTTTCGGAAGTCAATTTAACTGCTCGTACCTGCATGCGTGCCACCTCAGCGTTTGCGGCTAACTCTATGCCGTAACCAGGTGTAGAAGGATTACGCAAAACTAATCGCCCATCTTTCGCCCACTGTGTATCCATTCCGTGTCGTACTTCATATCCTAAGCTAGCCAGTCCCTGTAAAATAACTTGTTGTCTGTACATCGCTTCTGTTTTTTCTGTGATTTTTGCCAGCGTATGTTCGCAATTATCTATTAATATTTTCAATTCTTTAACACTCATCGTGTCAAGTTTATTAAAATCAAAATCTAAAGGCTCCGTTGTTTTTTGTTGTAATTCAGCGATTAATAATTCCAATTGTGCTTGTAAAACTCCACGTTCCTTGGCCTCATTAACCGCTTGAGCTAAGTCTAGAATAATACTATCCAGTAGTAGTTTCTTACGGTTAGGTTGTAACTCCTGCTCAATGTTGTTTAAGCGCTCAATAAATACATCATAAACTTCTTTTTGTTCAAGTGATAATTCTGCAAGATAGTGTTCAATTTTTTGTATATAAGGGTCTTTTTGCAATTCAATATTTTGTTGTTCTAACCAGCTTGCAAAGGTTTGCGTGGTGTCATCAACCACCATACGATCCAGCAAAGCTTGTTGCTTTTCTGAAAGTTCTTTGGTGTTTTTAGGCGTGAGTAAATTAAAGGCTTTCGTTAAAAGCTGATTAACATTCCCCTGATATTTACCTTTAATCGCTTGCTGTAATTCGTTATTGAATTGATCGGTGAGTTCAACTTGTTTATTATTTAATAAATTAATTAGAGCTTTGATATTTTCTTTTGCTTGCTTTTCTTCAATAGCTTGCTGACTTTTTGTAGCGACCTTTAATTGTCGACGTTGTGCGATATCGTCACTTAGACTGGTTATTTCAATCGCTACAAGTCTTTGTATGTCTGAGAAACGTTGCTCTTCTAACATTTGATCAAAGGTTTTTCGTTTTGCAATGATTGTTTCATAAAACTTTTCATCTGTTTCATTCAGCTTATCCATTGCTTTTTGCCATTGCTTAATTGATTGATCCAGACGGGCCAAATGCCCTTTGCTGGTAGCCATCATTTCTTCTAGCGTAACAATTCTGACAACTTTTGGGCCACTCATTGACTTACCTCGGATGTTAATACAGTTTCAACCAACGTTTTTAAACGTTTCTTTTCTTGTTCTTTATTTTCATACCAATTATGTGATGAAATACGTATGATATTAGGAATTGCACGTTTTAAAACCGATTGTCGCCAAATTTCACGCGATCTAGCATGATTTAACAATGCGTTAATAGGTGCATCACATTCAATCCCAATACTGTATAGTTTCGTTGCTGGGTCTTCAATCGCAAAATCTAATGCGAATACCCCATTTCCTGATTGACGCATATATCCTACCCCCAAAGACTGGATATAGGCTTCTACATCATCAAGAAAAGCATCTTGTTGCATAGTCTCTGTTCTATCAATAACAAACTGGCTATAACCCGTAACTCGATTAAGTAGATCTTTACTGTAGTCAAATTTACCTTCTGACAATGCTTTAGCATAAGCTAAATAGCATTGTAAATAATCCCTAGGTGTAGTTGGGCTCTGTTTGCCAGATAACATATCAGAAATATCGTCTATCGGCATTGAGGAGACTAAAATTATTTTCTTACGAGCTCGTGTAATGGCCACATTAAGCCGCCTTTCTCCACCCTGTTGTCCTAATACGCCGAAATTACGTCTAAAGATTCCTTTCTCATTGCATCCGAAAGTTGTCGAGAACACAATAATGTCACGTTCATCGCCTTGTACATTTTCAACATTTTTAATAAAAATGGACATATCTTCGCCGTTGTCCATACGTTGATTTTCTTCTTTGAAGATGGTGGCAAACGTTTCATCTTCAGCTGCTTTTTCATAAAAGAACTTTTCAATTAAGTCTGCTTGTTTTTTATTAAATGTAACGACGCCTATAGAAGGACGTTTGCCCGATGACTGCTGCCAAATATTGTCCACCACTTGAACAACTTTTTTGGCCTCTTTTAAATTTGTTTGTTGTTCATATACTCCATTAGCCCATATATACTCTAAAGGCTGTGCTTGTTTAATCGTTTCTAACGGATGCCGAACGGGTATATTTAGTTGATTCATATAGAAAGCAGCATTCGAATAATCAATTAACTCTCGATATTCCGAACGATAGTGAATTTGCAAGCCTGTAGTTGGTAATACTGAACGAGCAAGCTGTAATAAATCAGGACAATCCGTAATTTCTTTTGAGTCCCATTTGCCTTGTAATACCTCTTGTTGTTCTTCATCGGTTAATTCAGCGCTTAAATTAAGATCTAAATCTTCCTCAAGCTCTGCTTGAGCACTAAAGAAAGAGCTAGGTGGCATTTGCTTTTCATCCCCACTCACGACAGCCACTTTAGCGCGATAAAGTGATGGTATTGCATATTCGACAGGCATTTGTGAAGCCTCATCAAAAATGACCACATCGAACAAGCCTGCTTTTAAAGGCAATAGCCGACTCACAATATCAGGATTCATTAACCAAATGGGTCTTAAACTCATAAGCCCTAACTGCACACCTTGTTCTACAAACTCACGCAATCTTCTTGCACGCTGCCCGGTTAATCGTGTAATATCTTCCCATTCTCTAGCACTCGCTAACTTACCGACAGGAATATTGTGCGTAAATAAGGTTTTATTTAATTCACGGATCTCTTCGTCAGCTTTGGCTAAAGCCTGAATTTGTTGTTGAATTTCATCCTCATTGGTTAGCAATACAGGGTTATCTTGCTCAATACGCGCTTTCCATGTCTGTTTAGCCTCATAATTTAATAATTGTCTAAAACTTTTATCAAGCGCTGTAGTGGGTAAATGAGTTAATTCTTCCTGATAGAGCCTTAAACGTTCAAACAACTTAATAGCCTTGGTTGATAATTGTGGAACACGTTTTCTAAAATATTGGTAAGCTTCCATGGTATCGAGTACACGGTTAATTTCTATCAGCAACAGAGGAGAAATTTCATATTTTTCGATAGATGTTTTGCAGTTTCCATAGAGAGTATCTTCAAAATAACTCACTAACGGCAATAATGCCTCTAAAGAAGCTTTACGTGAAGCATATCTTTCAAAAGCGGTATGATAATCATTTAATAAGTGTTCGAATGCCACTTTACCTTGTAGGACTGACTTTTCAACTTCTTCACAGTGAGGTGCTGACATAATTCTTTTAGCCCATTCTTTTACCTCTTGCAAACTTGTTAATGTTTCATTGACGACATTTTTTATATTAAGGTTTGTACGGTTATCAGGCACAGGCAATTGTAGTGTAGCGCATATAGTCTGTATTTCTTGACGAATGGGGCGATATTCTTGCTCAAGCACCAATGCATTATAAAGCTTAGGAATGCCCTCCAAATTCGGCAGTTCGCCTTGTGATGCTAAAAATGCTAATAACGCCTGTTTTGATCTATAACGTTTAATACTTAAGAAACTATACCATGGTCTAGGCATTAACATCAGTCGAGCTTTATTTGATAAATCATTTAATACATCTAACTCTAACAAACAAAGTTTAAGGGATAAATCACACCAATAGCTTTCATTTAACAGTGCTAAGCGCTCTTTCAATAGAGTCAGTTGGTTAATCAGTAAATCGCCTTCTAATACAGCGGAAGAATCAGCACCCAACTTAAAAAAAGTCAACCATTTTACTAAACGTGCGCGAATACTTTCTGAGATCGTCAGAAAATGATCCCCCTCTGCTTCAATCCATTGCTGGTAAGGTTTTGGGTTGTCTACTTCAAAGCGCGTACAATTAGTTAACTTACCCATTCTTAGCTGTTCAACACTTAAAAAATGGGTAAAGAATTTTTTAAAATCTTCTAGTGTCGCTAAATCATGGGAAAATGCTTTTAAATGAATTAGAGGACTATTTTCATAACAGGCTGGCAACCAAAAACGCACTAGTGGTGCACACTCATTTTCTAATGCTATTAACTGTTGTGGATCGCAATCACTTATCACTGATCTTATTTGAGGTGCTGCAAATAACTGATAGTTTTTATTAACACCAATTAAATCAGCAATCAATTCTCTATAGCTTAACCCCGTTTGAGGATCTTGTTGATGTAGTGCCTCGTGATGACTATCTAAACGATTTTCTAAATCTGTAATTTTGGCTGCAACTCGCTTACGCTTTTCGATCCAATCCGTTCTTTCAGGAAATTTAAATAATAATCCCAGTTGTTCTCGTATACTACTAATCACCGAATTTCTATTTGCATTAACATCATTGACCATAATACTTCGAGAATCTAGCCCCTCAGCAGCTAAGCGTTTATATACCACCTCTAAGGCAGCTTTTTTTTGGCAAACAATCAACACAGTTTTATTTCGACCAATCGCATCGCCCACCATATTTACAATGGTTTGGCTTTTCCCTGTCCCTGGAGGCCCCTCAATTAAGAGTCCTGAGTCTTGTCGTGCTTGCAAAACGGCATTTTCTTGCGAAGGGTCACTGGACACTGAAAAATAGCGATCTAACTCTGCCGGCTTTTCAGGAATTTCAGCAACTGCTTGATAAGGCTTTAAACGTAGTGCTGTTTCTAACGCAGTATTAACAGGTGATAATTTCTTTAAACGGTTAAGTTCTTCACCGATGGATTGACCTAAAAAGTTTACATCAAATAACACAGCCGAACATGCAATGCAGACTTCACTAAGTTCAGTGTCAAAATTAATAGGTAGATTTTGCACTTGCCTAGACGATACACTCCCCAAATTAGTTAATGTATCCATAACTTCGAGTGTCGTCAGCGCAGATCTCGCTAATAACTCATCTATAACGCTTTTCCAATCTTCATACAACGCCTTTCCCAACATACCTTCTAATGCAGGATTAACCCTGATTTCTTCACGTTCATTATCAAATGCTAAAGTAATACGATTGGGAACGCCCATATCATAATTAAGTGTAATGGGCCAAAGTAATAGCGGAGCAATACGAGGTAATCGATTGCTATTAGGCTCTTGATAAAGCAAAAAAGGGAATCCCATGTACAATCCATTAATCCCCGTATCTCTTCTACAGAGATTAGATTGACGGTATAAATTACGCAATTGATACTCGATAAAGTTGTTGGCTTGAAAGGCTTCCAGATCAATAGTTTGCGGTCGGCTATTGCGTTGTACAATATGATCTAACAATTTATTGGCAGACGTTCTTTCTGTACCTAATAAATTAATATCGACACGCGCAGTGTGCATTCCTAGACGCATTCTCACCAAAGGGCCTTTTAATATAGACGTAGTGACTTTTTTATGGAAAAAATCAATAATCTGAGAGGTATACTGCCGTTTGTGGGGCTTAACCCATTTTTCAGGTCCAATACTTAATAAAACCAACAATTTCGGTAATGGCATGCGTTTTTCAAGACGGTATTGTTCTGCCCATTGGTCGACTTCATCCACCCCCGTGCTGGCAAACCCCTCTATTAGTTCATTTAACTGTTGATAAAGAGTCAAACGTGGTTGCGCGATTAACTTTCTTAACGCCTCATCATCAACCATATCAATGTTTAATTTCTTTCCTAATTTGAGTGACTCTTTAAGTACTGTATCTAATGATTTAAACTGTCCAAGCTCAGCACTGAGTAAAACAATAAAATCCTCTTCGCTAATGATACGTCGCTCTAATAATGACAGTAGCCCTGCATTATTTGCATCCGGAAACAGGGCACTTTTTTCCGACCATATGGCTGCTAATTGGGCTCGAGAAGCAGATAACAAATGGATTCTTAAAACTTCCTCATCAAGTTTTATTTGTAAGTTTAAAGCACGCTGACGAACTGTATTAGCTCGCTCATGTAAATGCCATAACCACACCTCAGACGCTTTTAGTAAACTTGGAATAACCCCTGAAATAAGCTGGTATCCATCACTAGGATGTTGCAATAACCAATTTGGCGTCACAATATTACCGGCTATAATGAGTGGGATGTCAGGATTTAAAATCTTTAATACCACCATCAATTGCATATCCGATGTTAAATCCGGCTTACGCATAACCTCTCTGATAGTGGCTAGACTCGTGGCGTCAAAATCTGCTTGCTCTAACCATGTCACCAAATTACCTCGAGACAAAAGCTCTGTCGCCTCTTGCCAATTAACAGGGTTAGCTGCATTTAATGCAAATAATTTAACTCTATGGTAACTTTTTCCACCTAAGGAAATACTCTTATCGAGATCAACTTCTTGCGCAGCCGCTTGCACAATTTCTGGAGCAGCTACATCCTCGCCGTTAATCCACGCTTGAACTTCAGACCATTGCCAGCGACGATGATGATCTTTAGTCAATAGCCCTCTTAATAGCAACTGTAACCGAGGGTCCAATGTGGTTGGAATATCTACACCACTAGCCAGTACTTGAATGATAAACGCTTGTGTATTTACGCCCTCAAAGCATTTACCTTGTGTCAATTGCTCTAGTAGAATAACGCCCAAGCTCCACCAATCAGAAGCGACACTCACACCACCTGCTACAACTTCTGGCGCAGTATAAAAAGTAGTTGCCAAAGGCGATATGACTTCTAGATCAAACTCTGAGAGCCTAGCTGAACCAAACCCCGTGATCACTAAATCCAGAGGTTCTTTTGTTCGCACTAATAAGTTATTAGGTCTTAAATCACAATGACGTAAACCGGCTGCGGTAAAAGCATTTAGTGCTTGACCTAGCTCTGTCATGACATGGCGAATAGTATCCATATCATTAATGACCATCCCCAGATCAGCTAATACACCACCTGTTAATTCTTCAGCCACAACATAAGCTTGGTCGTTCCAACGACCTTTAGTAATAATTTCTGGCACATGCTCACGAGGAAGGTTACGCAAGACTTCATATACATCAATATTTGGCTCAGCACCAGTATGATAGAGCGTTAGAACTGCACGTTTTTCATCATGTAATCTTTTGACCAAATAACGTTCACGCACGCCATCTGTTTGACTAATAAGTTGCAGTAACTGCCAATCATCAATGGTTGTAATATCAGACTCTGTTATGGTTTCTTCATGGTTAGAAGATATTCGTTCTGGATTTTCTGAATTATCTATCTCGGCTAAATCAGCACCGCACTCCATGCAAATTAAATCACCTGTATCCATGATATGGCCATTAACACAATGTGAAACAGTGATTTCTGGCAACACATCATTGACCGTTACAACGCTCTGGGGGCGCCATCCTGTTTCACTAATAGTTACTGATGACAAATCCCAACCACAGGGTTCATCGTTAATAGTCCCTTCACAGAAAATCTCATGAAGAGATCGCTCTGTTTGACAATTAGGACAAAACCGCATCATTGCCATTCTGAAATCCTTAATACTTTGTTTTATCAGCGGTCACTTTTATCTGGTGCCCTTGTTGCTTTAAAAGAGTTTGTAATTTTACGAAATCATCGCGCCTAGGAATGCCGGCAAACCAGACAACACCTTCTGCATCAAACATGACATCTAATACTTTATCCTCAGTTGTAACTGCTTGCTGATAATAGGCAAATTTTTCTACAGCTTGTGAGGTAAAACAATGTAACCTTTGATTATCACTACCTCTTAACCTTAAAGTTTGTGAACTCTGCCGTTGAAAGGGGTCACTGATTAACACATCAATGTAAGGTTTAATTTGCTGTAACTGATCGGTAATATCTTCAACGCCATACCCTGTGTACACTAAAATATCGACCTTTGTTCTTTCGCGTAACTGAACCACAATAGCCAACAACGCCTCAAATTGATCGAACGGTTCCCCGCCAGAGATAGTAATCCCATCAATCAAAGGTAGGTAAGAGGAAAGCTTCATCATCAGTTGTTCAATTGAAATTAACGTTTTTGCTGTTGCCCATGTATCAACTGAAATACAACCCTCACAACGTAAACTACAACCTTGAAACCAAATACCAAGTCGCCTACCTGGTCCTAGTGTTGTTACTGGAAAATGAATACGCGAGATACCAACTGTTAACACCATTTACTCCAAAATTAATTGCCCTATTTGCAACTGAGTTACCACTAATGTTTGACCTGTTTGAGGGTTTAACTTAAACAACTCACGAGCCAATGGATTTAATAAATAAGCCTCTATGTGATTACGTATTCCTCGACCACCATTTGATAAATCAGCTAAAGCAATGTTTCTCAAACTGTCTAATGCTTCTGGGGTAAATGATAAAATTAACCCTTGTGATAGTAAATCTTCAATCACACCATCAATCATTTGTTGGAATATTTGCTCCGCCACATCAGGACGAATAAAGTCAAAGACAATAATATTTTCGCCTATCCTATTCAATATTTCGGGGCGATTTAAAACAAATTTAAAATGCCGCTCAATTTCATTTTTTACTCTTGCTTGAACATCATCAAATTGAACATTAGCAGTAACGTTAGGAATGCGCTCACCTGTTTCGGTCAGTTTATAAATTCCAAGATTGGATGTAAAAATGATGAGTGCCTCTGAAAAATAAACACGCTCACCTCGACCAGAAGTTAGAACACCATCATCTAAAATTTGTAAAAATTTATCCATAACCCGAGGATGAGCTTTTTCAATCTCATCAAATAATACGACACTAAACGGTTTTTCACGTATTGCATTGGTTAGCTCCCCGCCTACATCATAGCCCACATAGCCGGGAGGTGAACCAATTAAACGCTGATCGGAAAATTCTGAACTAAACTCAGACATATCAAAGCGAATGTATGCGCTTTCATCATTAAAGAGCAAACTGGTAACTGTTTTGGCAAGCTCTGTTTTACCTACACCTGTTGGACCTGCTAAAAAAACTACGCCACGAGGTCTATTACCTCTTCGGTTAGCACCAATACCTGTAATTGCTCGCTTTATAATATCGAGCATATGGACAACCGCATGATTTTGTCCTTTAACTCGTTGATACACAAAGTTATCTGCTTGTGCTATTTTTTCACGATCAATTTTCTGCCAAGGATCTTCCGTTACACCTACTTTATAGCGCCTTACGGCATCATTGATATCATCAATGCTCAGTTTCTCTACTCTTGCCAATGTCGTAATGGCATTCATATCCAGCAATAACATCCCCTCTGTACTGTTAACAAAAGTTGTTTCCGCTTTTGCCATCAATTCTGGCGAAGTTTGTTGTGAACCAGGAATACCTTTTATTAATCCAGAGGCTAATGCTCGACGAGCAGCGCTGTCTGGTTTAGAAACTGGAATATGACGAATTCGTGGATTATTTACTAATAACCAGTCAGGTAAATCCCCTTCTTTTTCTACCAACCAAAGTACAGTATTAAAAAAGGGCGTACGATTTGTACCAGCTGGTCTTGCATTCACTCGATGAGAGAGTACTAATGCCCGCGTAAACAGCTGATGTTCTGCTGCACTTAAGTTATCTGCACGAATGGTCAGTTGTGAGGCAAAATCAATAATTAATGCAACAGGCTCGTCATTAAGATTAACAAAATTTTCTAATGCATTTCCCAATAAATCAATGCCTGCAGCAGCCCGCCCTTTTTCTGGCGTTAATCCTACTTGTTGTAATAATTTATCAATATCGATAGCTGGTAAATCTGGCGTTTGTAAACCATAAAACCCCGATAAAGGATCCCAAATCAGTACTTGACTATACCCTACATTGCGGAGAGCACGATATAACGCCAACTCAAATGTTTGTGGTGTAATAACCCCAGGAGCCACTTCACACGCTTGTAAATCCCTGATATTACCTGACAATACAAACTGGCTCTTTAAATGTAAAAACCTAATTAAATCACGCATCCAGCGTGGCTTATTAAACTGATAAGTCATGCCCAAATCCTTTAATAATAAACCTCCAATAATCACTACCATATATTATATAGAAACATATTGATATAACTAGCCTTAATAATTAAAGATATGTAATGTTGATACTACTTAAATAAAACTACTTAGTGCGTGAGAGGAAATTGGCTGACATTTTATGTCATTAATATTAATTACAGAATGTAAAGAAAAATGCTTAATTTCTACTTAGAAGATTATCTGATACTATTAAGTAATATGCTATTCTTAGATAGGCTAGGATATTTTAGATAATGAATGAGCCAATAATTAAAGCCCCTACTTGTAAAGCACCTATTCATCTAAAAAATCGCTTGGTAGTGAAGTCAGTCGGCATTTTAATGCTGTAGTTGCATTTTAAGACGGTATAGGTTTCTCCGTCTATTTTTAATTTTAATGAGAACGATAACTTAAGTAAAATGTTTAAAGCACTCATGGTTTTAAGTTCTTAAGATATTATTCTACTCAAACTTTGAGGTATCGGTAGCACAAACACGGAGTCGATGACCATCAGGATCATTTCCTACAAATGTGTATCCGAAATCGAGCATTTGGGGTTCAAGTTCAATTTTAACGTTTAGTTTTTTCCATGCAGAATAAATCGCATCTACATCATTTTTTGTTACATCACTAAATGACAGCTCAAATCCCCCATAATGATTGGGAGCCTTTGGCGTTATTTTATCAGCCTCTTGCAGCCCCAAAATAAAATTATCATTCAATAAAAATACAGCAAAGCCAGGATAAGTTTTAACAGGTGGGCGACCTAGTATTTTTGCGTAAAACTCTGTGCTAGCATCGACATCTTTGACATAAACAATAACGCTATTAGGTTTAAACATTTTTGCTTTCCTTTTAATGTGAAAATTGATTTACTTAATTTTAGTGATCAATATTATGATGTAGCATTAATGACAACTGTATGTCATATTTAAAATTCAATCTAAATTATTTTGCAAACAAAACACATGAAAATTAATCGTATAATTACTATCATCATGGTATTGCTTCAAAGAGAAAAAATCAGTGGTAAAGAATTAGCCGAAAAATTAAATGTATCATTGCGTACTATTTACCGAGATATACAAGTTATCGAAGGAGCGGGAATCCCCATTATTACCTATCAAGGAAGTGCCGGTGGAATAAGTATCTTAAAAAACTACAAAATTAGTAAAGGTCTATTCACTAAAGAAGATGTCATTGTTTTATTAAAAGGCCTTAACTTATTATCCTCACCGGTTTTAAAAGAAAGTGAAAATTTAAGAACATTCGAGAAAATAAAGAGTTTTTTATCAGAACAAGAACTTGATGAAGTAGCAAATAACTTAAATCAACTTATTGTTGATTTATCGCCTTGGTTTTCCAAACAAAATATTGATAACAAAATATCTATTATAAGACTGGCACTGAAAGAACAACTGCTTTTATCGTTTGATTATTTAAATATTAGGAATAAACAAGCGACACGTTTAATTGAGCCATATAAACTTATTTTTAAGGAAAAAGAATGGTATTTACAAGCTTTTTGTCTAACTAAAAATGACTTTCGTGTATTTAAATTGTCAAAAATGTCAAACATTAGAGAAACTAACACTAAATTTATTAGGCAAACAACGCCTGAAGCATTTTATCTATTCCAAACGGAGATGAAAAAAAAGATTTTTAAAATAAAATTATTAATAGATGAATCGCTTTTGGAACGTATTTTAGATTTTTGTGACGAAAAAGATATTAAGAAATTAAACGAACAACAATATCTTGTAAATTTTGACTTTATTGATGATGACTACAGTTATGGCATTTTGCTGGGCTTAGGTCATCAATGTATTTGTTTAGAGCCTGAACATATACGTCACGAACTCATTGAACGAGCAGAAAAAATAATTAAATCTTATAAAAAATCGGTCAATTCATTGATGTCAAATTGTTCTATTAAATAACTTATCATCAATGAGTTGTTATGGTAATTCAAGTCCGTAAAAGTCAATTGAGTACTACAAGAAACTAGACCGTTAGCAAAAGCAATATTGGTGTCTGTCTTTTATATATAATAAGTTATAAAGTTTATTACGTACCTCGTTTTCCGTTCCAATTTCAATATCCATAAAAATATATAAACTTATCAAATTCAATAAAATTATATCAAGACTTTACCCTAGTACATATTGACAGATACTAAAAGTATAATTAAGCCCCCTCTTTTCATTATTCAATCGGATATACCTAATTATTCCAATTAGATTCAAAAACATTAAACAAAAACGACTTTTAAAAAAGCCAAAAGATATCGAGTTTTATACTCTTTACATTAGATCTGATAGTTAATATCATATAAGTTTTAACACGGTATAGAATAATAATTATTATCTTTTTTTGTAAAAAAACTCTAAAAATTAAGATATAGATTGTTGTCGAACGACAAACAACAAACCTAATAGTCATAATAAACAGATAACTTAAAGTGTTTATAATTACGGAAAAGCTTTTGGGATATGATGAGGCTAAAGGCACAGAAAACAAATTCTCGAAGCTCTAAATTATAAAAATGAATATATTTACATTCTTCAAAAATTATTGATATCTAACCTAATAGATAACTTGCTAATTATGATAAATAACAAAGTTTATCTACTATCGTAGATGTTTTTTAAGGGAAGCGAAATAATAAGGGATAAATTATGGACAAAAATGCTCAATTTTTTGCCGGTTATTGGCGCAATTCTTTAGTGGATTCTATTTTCGCAAAAGGTGGCTTGGATAGCAAAGACATTGAACAGTTTTTAATATGTGACTCGGTGGTATTGGAAAACGGTCAAATTAGCAGTGAATTAACTCAACAACTTTTTCAAAATGAGCCAGAAGATCGCAAAACTATTGAGGTCGTTTTAAGACCTAAAGTTTATCGAAATATAATTGAACATACTTTTGCCAAAAAAGATATCCCTGAGTTTGTTGTGCCAGTAGCAACCAATGCATTATTAGCAAGAAATGGCAGACTATACCCCTTGAACAATGAAACTATTATATCTCGTGATATTTTAGAGCCACTGGTAAAGGGGTCATTTTCAGTAGGTTCGGTAGATAACCTTGACCGCTATTTAACCTCTAATATTGTGTCGGGTATTAATTATCAGGAAGATGAGCAAGGAAATTGTGAATTAACAGAAGAAGAATATATCGTAGCTTGGAAAACCTATTTAAAAGATTGTGATTCACTGCTTAAAGCCATCGCTAAGGATTGGCTTGAAAGTGATAATACTTTTGAGTCATTAAATTACGGCTATATCATCAAAAAAGATGTTATCAAAAATGCAGCTATGCACATAGTTTCTTTATATGACAAGTTACGTGATTCTACAGATGACATCCCACTTTTTAGCAAATTCGCCTCAATACATTCAACGAAGAAACAACCTTGTTTAGCAGGCAATAGTCTTTTTTCAAAACGGTTGGCTCACTCAGGTGATCAATTTCCTTTAGCAGATGCGCAACGAGATGCATTGAATCATTTGTTAAGTACTGAAAATGGTGAAATATTAGCAGTAAATGGTCCACCCGGAACAGGAAAAACAACCATGCTACTTTCTGTGGTGGCCTCAATATGGGCACAACATGCACTGGATGAAAGTGAACCTCCCGTCATTGTAGCTGCTTCCACCAACAATCAAGCCGTTACTAACGTTATAGATGCGTTTGGGAAAGACTTTTCTATAGGAGAAGGCGTTTTTGCAGGTAGATGGTTACCTGATATTGCTAGCTTTGGTGCCTATTACCCTTCTCGAAGTAAATCAGAGAAAGCTGAAAAAACATATCAAACAGAATCTTTTTTTACTCAAATTGAAACTCAACAATACTATGAAAAAGCAAAACAACACTATATAAATTGTGCGCTACAAGCCTTCCCTGAGTTAGATTTAAAAGATTGCTCTGTCAAAGATATCGTAAATAAACTCCACCAAGCATTAAAAAAAGAAGCGAATAAATTAGAATATATTGAAAAATCATGGCAAAACTTATCCAACCTACGCCAAGAGGTAAAGCAGCTTTATGGAGATTCTCTAACAGATACAAAAAATAAATATGATCAACAGTTACAAACTGAACAAGCAAGCAAAAGTCTTTGGCAAAATGTGGAAACATCTTGGCTACAATATCTTGCGAATGAAAGCATATGGCTTCCACTATTTTCATGGATACCGGCAGTAGCTCAAAAACGCTTATCAAACGCCAAACTTCACCTTAAAAAAATATGGCCGGCCGAACAAAAACAACAATGGCAAACGATAAATAGTATTTCCCAATTTGTTGAAAATAAACTTAACACACTCGAACTAACAATACAAAAAAATCAAAAAACGCTCAAAGAGATAGATCATATTATTTTAAAGTTAAATCAATCTTTGAATGATTGGCATATTGCATTACAGCCTTTGGGTATAACTGATAAAGACCAAGAAATAACATTCACTCAAGTTGATAAGCTTACAGATATTAAAATTCGCTTTCATGTATTCTTACTGACAACCCATTATTGGGAAGGACGTTGGTTAATGGATATGGAAGAGCTGCTTCCAGACCTAGAAAATTGGAAAAGAAAAAATGGTGCTGCACCAACTAAAAAGCGTTGGCATTTACGTATGAAGTTAACACCCTGTATTGTTTCCACATTTTTTATGTTACCTGATAAATTTATCTACACAGGGGCAGAATATAAGAAAAATTACTTATATAGCTTTGCAGATTTACTTATTGTGGATGAGGCTGGTCAGGTATTACCCGAGGTTGCAGGGGCATCATTTTCTTTAAGTAAAAAAGCACTGGTTATTGGTGATACATTCCAAATTGAACCTATATGGTCTGTCCCTCCTAAAGTCGATATTGGTAATTTGCAAAAGGCTAAAATTATTTGCAGTTCAGATATTGAAGAGGAGTATGAGCATCTTAAAAAACTAGGAAAAACGGCATCCTTCGGTAGTGTGATGAGAATTGCACAACAAGCTTCCAATTATCATTATGATCCAGATATGGAGCCCGGAATGTTCTTATATGAGCATCGCCGATGTTACGATGAAATCATTGGTTTTTGCAACGAATTAGTCTATAAAGGAAAACTCAAACCAATGCGGGGTAGCTCACCTGAAAAAGCAAACCTTCCGGCGTTAGGTTATTTGCATATTGATGGTGTCTGTCAAAAGGCCCATACCGGCAGTCGTTTCAATAAATTGGAGGCGACAGTTATTGTGAAATGGCTTGTCGAAAATAAAGACATTTTAGAAAATCAGTATAAAGAACCAATAAATAAAATTGTTGGCATTGTTACCCCCTTTGGAGCACAAGTTGCAGAAATAAAGAGAGTGATTAAGGAGTCAGAATGTGGAATCAACGTTGATGATGAAGAGGATTCATTAACTGTCGGTACAATTCACTCCTTACAGGGAGCAGAAAGAAAGATCATCATCTTTTCAACAGTTTACTCAAAACATGCCAATGGTAATTTTATTGATGATAAACCGAGCATGTTGAATGTCGCAATTTCACGGGCAAAAGATAGCTTTTTAGTCTTTGGTGATATGGATATATTGGATCCTTCTTCAAAATCACCGAGAGGAGTGTTAGCCAAATACATATTCGCTAAACAAGATAATAAATTGTTTTTTTAAATATATCGCTAGAGAAAGATTTAACCAAATCAAACAATGGGAATTATCAAATTATTAAAAGAACAAAAAACTAGCAACTATTGAAATCACTAATATATTAAATATCATGGATGATAGCTGTTAAAAAGGAGTGAAAGTTTCTGGATTGTTTAAAAAGATGGGATTTAATCTAACAGAGCGCTTATAGAAAAAGCTAACTGTTAGATTAAACTTATGTCATTAAGTCAATTTCCAGACCTATATAGAACTACTAAGGCATTTACTGACATTCAAAATTAGCAGGATTATTGGTATTACCCTCACCTTTGTAAACTGTTTTTTGTGGATATGCACATAATGGTCGTTGCAAAGTAAGATTACCATTCTCTATTTTTTTGGCTGTTAGGTTTTTTGGCGGTTGTTGTTTTTCGACCCAATTTACCAGTGATTCAAAACCATTGATCTGGTCTGCACCATCACCACCATTACAATGATCAACGCCAGGTGCCATATAAAGCTTAACAAATTCATCCGTGTGTTTCTGTCCCCCCATTAATTTTACAACGTGATTGTAATAATGAATCGTCCCTTTTGGTGGGATTAAACGATCATCCCAACCATGCCAAATAATCATTTTTCCACCAGATTTTTTAAACTGACTCAAATCTGGATTATCCGTACCCATAATAGGTCTGAATAAATCGACTGATTCATTAAAATAATCGACAAAGCTTTGGTAGTCCATGTTTTTCCAATCAAGATTTGGATTCTGTGCTATCCAATATTTTAGATAATCAACAGGGATTGGAAATGGTTCACTACCAGCAAGTGCCTCTTGCGGTGCGGTTTTTTCCACACCAAACCATAAGGATTCTCCATGTTGATTCGTCGGACCTTGCCAAATTTTTCGTAATGCTATAATTTCAGCATCATTAAAATTATGTTCTTTTAAAAAGTTATCAGAAATTTCTAATGCTGTTGGATCATTGATTATACCGTCTTTAATTCCATCTTGTTCATCAGCTAATTGAATTATTGCCTTTCGTAACATTATAAGTTTATGAGTGTCAATCGGATGCCCTAACTCCTTTTGCATAACAACTTGAGGCCACAATTCAGAAGGGATAAATTTGTCCCATTGAATTGCTGGTGCCACAATATAGATACCGTCATAATCAGCGGGAAATCTTTGCGCCTCCATTAATCCTTGTCGCCCACCCGTTGAACAACCATTCCAATAAGAATAGTCAGCTGGTTTACCATAATATGCTTGAATAATGTGTTTAGTTTTAATTGTCATTTCATGAACACTACGATAAGCAAAATCCGCTATCGTATCGGCTTGTAACTGATCATTCTTGAATACAAAATCACCTTCAAACAGATTCCCACGATGTCCGGTATCTGTTCCCATTGCTGCGTACCCTCCTTGAACTGCAACAGCTAATTCGTCAAAAGGAATAAAACCAGCATATCCCCCTCCCCCAATGGCCTGTAAACGATGATTCCATTGAGTTGGCAACCAAACTTCAACGTTGATCTTAGGTTGAATCACCAATTCAATCCGACAAAGCTGAGGAAGTTGAGATATCTCTTTTGTATCCGCATTGCGCAATGAATCAGCTAAATTAGACGGCGGTGTAAAATGACCGGCAATAAGTTCTGTTTTGATAATTTTAGCATCATCAAATTTAAGGTTTACTAATGCTTGGCAACGTTCGTTATCATTGGCGTTTGCAAAATTGGAAGTACTAAAACAGCTTAATATCGTCAAAAATAATAGACAATGTTTCATTTTTACCTATCTCCCTATGAATTTAATCATTTTTTTTAGATCTCTGGTCGCGAGTATCTTTATAAACGATAGTATCATTTTTACTACGCTATAGTTAGTTAGAAATTTGGTTAAATCTATTGCTGCTTTTTACCCATATTTTTTAAAAATTTTTGTTGGTAATAAAAGAGTTCTGATAAGGTAATATCCTGACAAGGGATACCGTGCTTTTTAGCTATTTGATGAATGATAATCGTTAACTCATAATAGTGACGATGACAAAATCCTGGATAAAGATGGTGAGTTAAATGTAAATTTAAGCCACCAATCCAATACTCAAATAACGGATGCTTTAAACGCCAATTTAGCGAGGTATCAAACGTATGCCTAACTTGACTATGTTGCATTTTTCCGTCTTTGGGAATGGGATAAAATGTCGCTTTAGCCCAATGCGTACCAAGTAATAACATCACAAATATCATTGAAGAGAACATTTGGCTTAGCAAATATATAATCAACATTATCCCAAAGTTTAACCATTCACAGACTAAAATCGGCAAAATAATCGTGATAGTTAAATGTAACATTTTAGGGATAAAAAATAACAACCAACCAACTAGTCCATTATAAGCACCATTTTCAGTAAATTTATTTTTTTCAAATTTAATTCCCAGTCTATCTTGCCAATCAAAGAACCAAATAATTGTAGGAAAGGTCATTGCTGCAATAAAAGGCCAATAATACTGTTGATAACGCATATACCAATGACGGCGTTGATAAGGTGTTTGTCTAAGAAAACCATTATAGTCAATATCAAAGTCATAGTGTTCGATATTAGTATAAGGATGATGTTGAGCAACGTGTCTTACTTGCCAACAATCAGGATCAATACCTAGCGGTATGGTAATAATTCGATTTAGCCATCGATTTGCTTGAGGTGTTTTAAAAAAAACATTGTGTGAAGCATCATGAACAACATTAACCGCTAAAAGCATTGCCATAAAGATAAATAAAAAATAACAGATTACAAAGTACCATAAGGCGTGTTCACACAACAAACATCCGACATAAAACCCAAAAGTTAAAAGGCTCAATAATATTAACTTAGCAAACATACCAACATCTGCATAACGATGATCATGATTATTGATTAAATAATTTGTTGCCGCATCCTGAATATCTTTAAGTAATGCTTGATCTTGCTGATCATCGAATTGTAATGAGGTTAATTTTCGCATACCATTATCTCTCGATAGCTTGAATCTTTGCTGCTAGTTATCTGTTTTTAAACCACATTATTAAAATAAAAATACTGTGCATCGCTATTAGCCACATACATATTAGCCAATAACAAGCACCCCAATGTTGATGTAAAATAAAATAAAGTGGTAAAAACCAACTAACACATAACCAACAATAAATTCCCCAGTTTCTACCTTCTGATACTCCCCCTAATGCTATCGTACCGAGCACTAGAACTATAAATAATAAATATTGATCTAAATTTACATCATGATACCCATATCCATAGTCATAGATATAACAAATAGTCAAGGCAAACAGAAGTAGTCCTCCAGTGACTAAAGCTAGATTTGAAATACAATAACTTCGATTTTCTATCGGACGAAATTTAATGTTAAGTAATTTCATGAAAGGTAGATTATTCGCCCAAAAAGGATTTAAAGAAATTACTCCTGAACTGCCATAATGATTAATTTCATCTTTAGGGTGCGGTGCAAAACTGGCAAATAATTTATCCCAGAAAATAAATGAGCCGGAAAAATTATGATTTGAATAATACTCGTTTTTCAAATGATGTACTCGATGATGCTGAGGAGTGACAAAAATATATTCTAATATTCCTAATTTGGGTGTTAACGCATTATGATTAAAAAATTGAATGCTGTAATGAAACAATGAAACGGCAAAGAAAACAGGTGTTGGCACACCAATAATTGCTAATATAGCAAAAAAAGGAATTGAAGTTAATGAAGAATACCAAGAGTTACGAACCGCTAAAGATAAATTAAAATGCTCACCTTGATGATGAACAATATGCACAGCCCATAAAAAAGGAATTTTATGAATTAAGCGGTGTTCCCAATAAAAGCCTAAGTCCCAAGCTAAAATAGCAAAGATCCAGAGGAAATAATCAGGAATATTTATAAACAAATCAAAACTAAAGTGTGAAAAAACATATTGATAACAGATTAATTCTAAACCGCGAAACAACCATAATACCAAATGACCTGAATTTAAATTAAAAATAATATCTGTCCAATTTACAGTCTGTTTTTTGACAAATTGTAGTATCAAAGCTTCTGCTGTAACCATGATTAACATTATAATGATAGGTACGATTAATTCCATATTCTCAATTCCTTTTATAAATTCATTTCCTTATGTTTTTTCAACCAACAGTGGATCAACCATCCTAAAATGATGGCTAGCGTGATGCCGCCAACTAAATCCATAAATACATGACGGCGTAATTGGATAACTGAAAGACAAATCATTGTCCCCCAGATTATCATTACAATTGTGATTATAGGATGTTTTATATTTAATACCCCACAAACAACAATTGTTGTTAATGAAACGTGTAATGAAGGGAAACAGTTCTGATTGACATCAAATTCAATTAATTGCTGATATACTTTGCTGCTTAATGAAAAGGAAGTATCAACAGGCGGTACCATTATCACTGTAGGATAAATTATAAAACATAAACCTGTTATGAATGCAATTGCAATGAAACTAAAACACATCCAACGAACTTTTGTATAAGGCGCATAAAAAAAGCCAAATGGAATAATCACAAAAAAAGAGAGATATATCCATACAACGTGATAATTAAAAGGTATGAGTAAATCAATTTGACTATAATTTATTAAAGTAGGCTTACCTTGTAAAAGAAGCGAGCCACAATAAACTAAACCAACACAAGTCCATCCACTTACTAAATATGCTAAACGTTTAAGTAGCTCACTCATATTAATGCCTTTGACGAATTATTCGACGACGCTTTAGCAAAAACTGGTTAAATTCATCGGGAAGTTTGTTAACAGCATTGATATTCCAACTTAAATGTTCAGTATTTGCTCCTTGCTGCTCAAAATGTTTCATTAGTTGGTTTTTTAACTTTTCTAAATACAGTGATTCACAGCATCCAATCAATTCGAAAACAGTTGATGAGCGTTGTATTAAGCGATAATCACAAGTCAAGGGTAAGGTGTTTGTAATAATACGACTACAATAATCTGCGAAGATGGTGATAGGTTTTCCCTGCCCGTCATTTAAAATGATCTGATCATCTTGACGCCCTTCAATATGTGAAATTGCCATGCCTTGACGACCGCAAGAACAAGGTTCTTTTCGTTTTACTAACACATCATTTAAGCGATAGCGAATTATAGGCTGAGTTTGTCGAGTAAAATCAGTAATAATCGGAATAAAACGCTCTTCATCCAGCCATTCTTGTTCAACAAGTAAAAACTCTTCATTCAGATGTAATACACCATTAGGACAAGTTGACCCTAAAAATCCCTCTGTTGCCTGATACACTTCACCAATCCGTTCAAATGCTTTTTTCAAAACCTGCTTATCTTGAGGTTCCAATACTTCGGCAACTGAGATGACTTGATATGGATTTATCGGTAAATTTTTCGCTAGTTTTTCGTGTGCAATTGTTGTTAGAACTTGAGCCGGTGCGACAATAATAGTCGGTTTAAATTCTATAAGGGAAGACAACAATAATTGAAAATTTTCAAATAGACCAAAATATTTTAGCGTTAGCCAACGATTATTTACACTTTGATAAAGATTATTATCTGATCTTAAAAATAAAGCAACTCGCTCTTTAGCCATAAGTCCACGAGGTAACATTTTGGCAAGCATTCCCCCAGCCCAGATTGATTGCTCTTTAGGACTAACCACAAAGACTCCTCGTTGACCTGAAGTACCAGATGAAAGACCAACACTAAATTTCCCTACTTTTGGACTAAAATCCTTTGAAGATTCGCTCTCAATTGCGCAAGCTATCAACTGTTTACATTTGAGTTGAGCAGTATTCATATCATCAAAAAACGTCATCATGATTTGCTTATCCATCAAAGGCCATTGCTCTAAAGGAAGATCAATAAAACGTTTAAAGTACGAACTTTTAATTAATACTTTATTTTTGAATTTTTTCCATTGCTTTAATTGGTAAGCTTCCAACGCTTGACGAGTTTTAAATTTTAACCGCTTAGTTTTAAAATAAGACCATAACAGGTTAAATAAACTCATAAATATCCCTCATGGCTTAAATAAATGGTCACATTTGGATTAAGTGATAATTGGTTAAGTTTGGACAACGTTTGATAATAGGCAATGGGATCATCCATAATAAAATTAGCTAATTTTGCCGGTCCTTTAAGTTGCTTATAATTGGCGGGTGTCCATGCTGCATCACTTGCTAATAGTATCCAACCTTGATCCGTTTCAATAAATGCACCAATATGACCAATTGCATGACCTGGTAAATCAACTAGTATTATCTGTTTTTGACTATTGGGTACGATATATCCTTCTGTAAATGGAGCTAAATCCAACGGTAAATTACATTTTTCAAAGCTTTCGATAAACGTCAGTTTTTGCTCAAAATTATCAGGTATTAAATCTGGCACAAAGCCTTGCATTAAAGCAGAAAAACCTCGTAATGTTTTAATCTTTTGCCATCCTTTGTGTGAGCATATGAATGAACTAAACGAAAAATCTTTTAATCCAGCAATATGATCGCCATGAAAATGGGATAATATAATATGCTCAATACTTGCTAAGTCGATACCGTTAGATAAGAATTGTTGTTTTAAAGATTCCCCTTCATTTAAATAAACAGGAGTAACTTTGCGGTAAAGCTTGAAAATACCTGATTGAGTATAACGTTCAAAATGGTCAGCATAACCAGTATCCCATAACCAACGATGCACGCCTATTTCGATTAGCCAAGCACGCGCTGGAAATTTACAAACATTAAATCCTGCCCCTTTTTGAGCCATACAAGCCAGATGGGTACAATAACCTGCTTCAAATGTCGTCACTTTAGCCATTCAAGTCATCCAAATTGTTGCGTAACCAATTAGCGGTTATTTCAAAGCCTTGATTTAGAGTATACATTGGTCTATAGCCAAGTCGATTTATTGCTTTTTGTTGGTTCAGCGTCATATCAAAATAAATGGTACCGACACTGTATCGAGTTAACAACGGTTCCTGACCAGTGAATTTAGAACTCAATTCTAATACAGTCGCAATACTATACAAAAAAGAATATGGTATTGATCGGATGTTATAGTCCATTTTAAGATTATCTTTGAATAACTTTTCAGTCATTTCATAAAGATAAGAAGGTTGCTGATTACTGATATTAAATACTTCACCGGATGACAAAGAATTATTAGTTGTTGCAAGAAATAAAGCATAGACAACATTCAGAACAAAAGTTAGGTCTATACATGCTCGTCCCCCATTGGGTAACGGTAAAACACCATTACGACTTTTTATTTGAGCTAAAACTCTAGGGAATACGACTCGGTCATGTGGTCCAAAAATGCCTCGAGGTCGTAAAATAAGATAAGTCGTATTAGGAAAATTAATTACATTTTGCTGAATATTTTGTTCGGCCAAATATTTTGTTGCAGCATAATGGTTTACAAATTTATTTGCCAAATAAGTTTCAGGAATATCGATATGTGATTGGAAATCAAAATAGATAGAAGGCGTTGATACGTGTACAAATCGTTTAATAGCCAGTTTTCCAGCCCAATAGGCTAATTTAGCTGTCACAGCCACATTTGCCTGATAAAACCATTTATATTTACCCCAAGGTGATGAAAGAGCGGCACAATGCCATATAATATCACAATCTTTCAATAAATTACGCAAATCATGTTCGTCGGCATCAACTAAGTCAAGTTCAGTAAAACGTGCTCCCAAGTCCATAAGTTCTCTTCCTACAAACTTATTCCGACCAGTAGCATGAACTTCAAAACCCTGTTTTAAAAGCCATTCAACAGCATTTCGGCCTAAACCACTCGTAGCTCCGGTAACAAGAAATCTCATGGTAATAAAATCATTCCACCTAAAGTTAATCCCGCTGCAGTACCTATAAGCATGACAGGTAAGTCAGCTTTAAATCGTTCAGTAATGATAGCTTCATGCAAAGCACTTGGTATTGATGCTGCCACTTGATTGCCTCTATAACGATATATATTGATTATTGTTTCTTCTGAAAGATTTAATCGTTTTCGCATATGTTCTAAAGAAAGATGGCTTGCTTGATGAGGTATTACTGTCGCAATGTCATTTATTGACATATCTGCCAAAGCAAGTAAACGTTCAATGAAAGGTTCTACAATTGCAGATGCCATTTTAAACAATGGTTTACCTTGCATATGAAATAATAAATCATCATTTTCTAAACCAGTATGAAAGTTACAGCGTGTTCCTCCTGCTCTTATTTCACAATAATTTATACCGTCTGTATATGTTTCTAGAAGATAACTTATTATTCCACTTTGCCCATCACCTTTTTCCACAACGACACAAGCTGCCCCATCGCCAAAAATAAATGACGACTCTTCATCTTGCCAATCTAAGCCTCGTGATGCCAAATCAGCAGATACAATGACAATACGTCGATAAGTATTAGAATTCAATAAACTGGCTGCGATATTTAATGCAGCGAGAAAACTAACACAACTAACGTTTATATCTAAAGTGGCAATACCTTGTGGTAAACAGCTCGCTTGTAAAATATGAGATGCAGTATATGGAAGGGCTTGAACAGGTATAGCGCTTGCAGAAATGAGTAAATCGACCGAATCTGGAGAAATCTGGTGACAATTCAAAGCATTAGCAATAGCTTGTGCCGCCAAGTCTGATTGTTGAATTTGCAAATCCGCATGATATCGATACTCTATACCAGACCTTTTGTAACAATAACCAATTGACTTATTAAGCTTTTTATCAATTTGTTCTGATGTTACTTTCAGATTAGGCAAAGCTATCGCTGTAGCAATTATTTTTACAGGCAAAAATTCAAAATTCTTTTTCATAACTGATTATTACTTTTTAAATTAAATCATTTATTTTGTCACCTAAGACATCATAGTATCTTGAATCAACAATGTAAATAAGTTTCTTGAACGTAACTATATCAAAAATATATAATTGTTTTGTATAAACTTTTATTTGAATTCATTTAACAGAGGCTTATTTATTCGTTTATTAAAAAAGGATATGCTCTCATAATATCCCATTGCCATTTATAAAATGAATTCATTTGCTTTTCAAATTTACTTGATACTTCTTCAAAATTAAGTTTATTATTTTCATCCTTCATATTTTTAAATTTGTACGTATAATCCATTGCATTATCAGTATAACCTTGATAAAAAGTATAATGTTTAGGTTGAATGAGAGCATTAGTTATCGGAAAATCAACATTGAACCAACTAAATGTACGTAACACTCCAGGTTTTGCTTCTTCAGTATCAAATATATGTTCTAAATATAATGCATGACCTACTTCATGAATAATTGTGTGATTTTTGTTTAATGCATTTTTAAAAAAAATAATATCCGCACGATTTGATGGCTTACTTGGGAAAACTTTATTTTCAAGAATAAGACTTTTATTTTTGTCAAAGCTTGTTACCCCATTAACTATACCAAAGTAAGGTTTTAATGTGGTTAAAAAAGTTGGAATAATATCTTCATGTTCATAAAAATTTGGCGTATTGTTTTTTTGTTCTGAATTATTAATTTTTGAAATCTCATCATCGTAAATATGGTTCAATTGGATTAAAAGTCCCCTTACAACTGAAAATCCTAACAACTTATCATAATCACCATTCATAAATTTTCGATCTTCAATTTGCTTAAAAAAACCGTCAACGTAGTCATCTTGTTGATTTTTTAACGCCAATAAATCAAGTTCCTGAACAATTATTTCAGGCTGTATTAGTGCTTGATTAAATGCATGACGTTTCAATAAATTGCTTAGTGATATGATTTGATCTATCGGTCGGATCTTATTGCCTTCGTCATCACGTTCTGTTATTACATCGATTATACCAATTTTCATTTTAGGTACATGGCTATTTTTATAAACCATAAGTTTACCAACTTCTACCTTGCATTGACCTAATTTAGCAAATACTTTTATCTCTTCATGTTCTTTTAGTAAACCGCCATGACAAATGACATTTACGGCATTTTCAAGTTCATAATAATTGATCTTTGCACTACCAAACTCATTTAGATATCTCGTTTTACGCTTTGTTTTTAAAAATTCTGATATGGGAATTGTTTTCGGTTTTATTTTTAAAAAAGGATTATTTGATTCTAAAATAATTTCAGTTTCATCGTTATGAATCACATCAATTTCATCTAATTGCAAGTTTAAATCAACACCTTTACTATGCATATTAGAAGCAGCATTGGATTTTACTCCGCAAGCAAAAATGGATAGCCAAGCAGGATAGTAATCCTTTTTATAAGGTTTTATGGGATTTTTTACATCTTTCAAATATTCTTGACGAATTCGTAAAGGTTCAAGACATACGGGTAAGTATTTCCCCAAATTCACTCCAAATCGGTTATAAACCATTTCAATCGGATAGATATATTCATCTCGTAACCAATCAAACCCATATTCACCATCATAGGGAACATTATTTTTTTGCTTAATGTTGTCAGGTCTTCTGAAATTAATGATAAATTTTTTTAAACAACTTGAAGACGGGGTTTCCACGGCTGAACTGGCTTTGGGGAAATCACAAATTAATTTTTTTCCTGGTTTTTTTAGCATTAAAAATCTTCCTTTATTTCACCAAAACTTTATAACATGCTAATTTTATATAAGCTTTTAGAAGGAAAATTTCTATTTGCGAAGACTATATTATCTGCGTTTACCTATTATGAAATTAATTCAAATATTTTCTATTTTAATCAGTTTGGCAAATCAACATTAATTTCAATTAAATTAACCGTATATGTAAATAATTTTACCTATTGATTTAAAATATAAAATATTATCATTTATTCAAAAATCATTACTAAACTACAAATTTTTTATTTCAATGGTAAAGTAAATTACCATCAAATCTATTATCCCTATATCTAATTCCAATCCCTGTTTGAATCCATATAACTTCTTTTTACTCATTCAAAAACCAATAAACATTAGCATACAAATATTTAATAAAATATAAATAGCTAAACATAAAATAATATTATTTTTTCAATAGTCAATGTTTTTGTTATCTAAATTAGATATATTTTTACTTTTAAGTTAAATTAACGCACATATTTGTTAATACAATGTTTTAAATATAAAACAAATAAATATATTGCATTGTATTTTTATTTTTTATAGAACTTCATGAGAGATAACCGCATTTGATTCGAATGAACTTAATACGTTAACAATTAAAAGATGAACAGTGATAAAACTTAATTTAGCTAAGTAACAATTTCTATGTATGCTCAATGATAAAAACAGCCTCGTGTTGAGGCTAATTTATTATTTAATTGATTAATTTGATTTATAAAAAATACTCTATATTCTTTGGCTCAAACCTTAATATTATCTATAACAGCGGCATTTTTATTACCGGTTGTTTGATCAAAGGCTACAGCATAATATTCATGATTAGGTCTTATTCTTAAACTCACTTGCCCATTTTCATCTGTGGTATAAGTCGTCATGACTTCTCCCGTTTTTCTTAAACAAAGCTGAATTTCGCAATGCGATAAAAGGTTACCCTCTTCATCTTTTACTTGTGCGACGACATCTTTACGATCAACAAGCCAACTAATAATATCATTGACAATCTGTATTGCTTCTTCCGTTAAGGGGCGGCTAAAAGGAAAACCGATAAAAGCACAATCGCTACCAAAAACTTCACCATTGACATTCAAACTGCCTTGGCGGAATATGGCAGTATTAATATAATAAACACCATTATACATTTGATTGACTGATAAAATTTCAATTCCATACTCTATTTTTAAATCTTCTATTATCATAAACGTGTCACCGCTATTGATAATTGCGCCTGTTTCGATTTTTTTATCACAGGTTAATACGTCGCTAACATTGATTATCCTATTTAAATTTCCACTTGAATAATACATAGGTTTTTTTGCCATTCCCAGTGACATAATACTACCCGTACTATTTCTGGTTCCACCCGCTATAACTGGAATACCCTTTTTAGAGCAGTTTTTAATGCAAAATGATGTGGTATATTCTGTTGCATTACGATAATCCATAATTAGATCGAATGTCGATAAATACTGTTCATTGTAATCTGTCGAGCTTGCTATACAAAAAGTAATGTCATGATAGGGATTTAGTGCATCTATCATTGATTGCACTCTTATAAGTTCTTCACTGCATATAACAATTTTGGCCATGTTGACCTCCTGAAAAACGTAATTATAAAATTTAAAAGATTGATAAAAACAATTAACCATTCATTGAAAATCTATTATTAGCATGTACAAGTGATTTTTAGTTCTAAACGTCGTTTTAATATCATGATAAAATGAATGGTTAAATTGAGATGATATAATTGGTTAGAATTTCGGTTTTAAGTATTATTTAAAATTATTTAATAGGTTAATTTTATGGGATTTATATTGATATGTTATTATTATGATTAATCAAACTTTGATATTATCTATAATTACTGCATTTTTCTTACCATTATCTTTATCAAATGCAATGACATAGTAGCTTTGTCCAGAAAATACTTCAGCAGAAAATAAACCGTCTTCATTACTTGTTATTTCCGAAACTAATTCTCCTGTTTTCTGATCATATATTTTTACCTCTCTTGAGATTGGTTGATCTGTTTCATCCACCACTTTCCCCGATAGGGTTGTATAATTCTGAAAACAAAAATTGATAGCATTATCGAGCATTTTTATCGCATTTCTTGTTAAATATTCACGATCTAAGAATGACATAAAAATACAATTTGCGCCAAAAGTTCCCCCATATTTATCGACCGTTCCTTTTTTAAATTGTGCACAAATGATAAAATCATCACGGTCATGATACAAGGCGCACAGTGCTTCACCCCCAGGTGCCATTGAAGAAAGAGGAAAAGACGTACACCATGTTGGTTTCAAATAAGGGGCACAACCCAATTTAGGGATCTTTTGTGTTATTAAAGATATTTTTAATGGTCTTAAGTAATTCCAATCACGAACTTGATGTTCATTTTGATCAAACATACCTAAATCTTTACCTAAAGAAACTGACGATGAATTTCCTTCCGCTACAATTGCAGGAATACCATTATCCACACACTGTTTAATTACCTCTTTACGCGAATATTGGTTTGTTGATACGATTAAATCGTAGGTCATCAATTGATTATAAGTTATATTGTCATCTATCAGATAATCAACTTGGTGACCTAACCCTTCAAATACATTCTTGATGTCTTGTCGAGAGGTGCTATTAGATATAATTGCTATTTTTGCCATAATTTTTCCTATTTAATTTTGACTAGTAGATTATTTTTATCAATTGCTGATTGTTCTTCATGAATTTTAAAAATTAAGTCATTATGAAGTTCAATCGAATGAGAAAATGGTGTAAAACAATAAATATTATCGACAATACTTGATATTTGAATATCTAGCGTTCCCTGAAGATATTCAGAAACATCCAATTCAAATGCAGTAACATCAATAATTTGATCTACAATTATTCTTTTATTGAGTTTGATGGTCAGATGATATTTAACACCACTTTCTGGTGTAATATCGCTTTCATACCATCCAATAAGTTCTCCTGATGTTTGTTGAAGTCGATTTCTCGATGACCATTTGATGTAGAGTTGGTCGGTACTGAGTTTATCGGGAAAATAAAAATTATTTATCGTAACATTTGCAGGAGGATAAGGTTTTGCAGCTCGACCTTGAATATTAATCATTGCACCTGTCGCTAATGAAGGATCTAATGAATCAGTAGAAGTGTTTGTAATAATTCGGCAATCAACTTTATCACCTTGATAATATTCATCACTTTTTAATGATAATTGTCCCCCACAAAAATAGACTTTACTCCCTTTTTCATGTTTTTCTGGTAATGTGTCAAGACACCCTCTTTTGACGGTCAGCTGATTGTTAGAAAAAGATTGAACATATAAAATTTCGTTTCCAATCAAGATCCAGTTATAGTCTTGTTCTGGTGGATTAAAGTTGAGTGTAATAATTGATGTAACTTGATCAAGTTCATGCTCTATTAATCTCATTTCACAATCTATGATATTTTCTGGATTCTCAAAAGTATTCGAAAGAGAGGTAACTAATTCACTATGAAAAGTCCCCTCTGGTGGCGATGCAATTGTTGCAGCTATTTGACCGATCGACTTATCATCTTGAATCATAAAATCAACTTCTCTTTGCCCGTAATTATAAACCAGTTCATAATAGGGACATTCCATAATAGCGTAATGTTCAGCTGGTTTAGCTAAATTTATATCGGTTGTGGGTATAATGACGGGTTGATTACTTACCACTGTCGATGATGGCAATGAAAACACATCTCTCATGCATTCAACGGTAACTTGATTACTTTTCTGAGTACCGTAATCAAGTGAAGTTACACGCATTACGGCTTTATTTAGCCCTAGCTGTGGCATATCCAATACAAAAACATCACCACGATTAAGCATTCTTCCGTCTAAATTAAGGGTTAATGAAACAGAAGCTAAATCTGAAGATAATGCGGCTAAATCACGAAGTGCTAGTCTAGAAGCTAATGAACGATTGTAAACCATATCATAAGTAACAGTCGTATTATTTTCACGTCCAGCCATCAAAATTAAAGCATCATCCCGAACAGTCACCGAACCTTGTTTATAGTCATTTGTTCTGTCTATAAAATTGACGGTAACCGAGTTAATCATCTCAGTGATGATATTTTTTTTAATATCGGAAATTTTGACTATATTCGTTTTATCAAAAAGAGGTAATTTTTCAATATGGTAGTCATTTCGAATTACTTTTATTTCAAATTGATTTGTTTTAGCATTTTGATATAAAACACAGTTTGCAGTATTTTCAATATTTTTCTTCAAATCTTCAAACTTACTTTGATCATTCCATATATAAGAAAGACCAAGTTTTTCTCGATAAAAGAGATCAGCAGCTTGTCTAAATGAATCTTCGTTAATGCTGTTCTTGATTAGGCTCGAATTAAAACCATTTTGCTGATTAAGTACTAATTCTCTTAGTATGTGAGCGGGATTCATATCTGCATTGAGATTATTGATTGCATTCATGATGGTATCATAAATAATGTTCGAATCGGTTCCCTTTATTACTGGTATCCCATCTTCTGGCGTATTATCAATTTTTGAACTTAATGATTTATTGGTATTATCAACATTGATACAAAATATATTGACATCATGTTCATCTTGTTCATTAAATTGACCTTTTTTATCAATCATATTATGAATTTCTTCATTTTTGATATGGTCAGCGTTTTCTAGTTCACCATCACTAACAAAAATACAACATCGATTCATTGTTTGATTGAATGTGTCTTTAAAGAAATTTATAGAATGAGATAACACATTTTCAAGATTTTCTCCGCCAACAATTTTTAAATTATCAATAAAAGATAAAAGACCTACAATATCGTTTTGAGAAACTTTTCTAACTAGTTTTGTTTGTGGATTTCCGCCTTGATAAGTGGTTATCAGAATATCTAATCTTAATGTCATCAAATCGATTGAAGTTGAAAGATTTTGTATAGCACGTTTCATCGCTGATTTAAGTGCTTGGATTCGCCCTCCACTCATACTCATTGAAGTATCCAATATAAAATGGATAGCTGTATTTGCACTTCCATTTTCAGTTTTTATCTCTGCTTTACTGTCATACCATTGTCGTGTTTTTTTGGAGTCTTGATAATGTATACGCTGAACAACTGCCGAAATATCTTTCATATAAGGGTTATTTCCCCAATAAAATTGTCGGAATACAAGACCCGCGACATGACGATAAGCCGGTACAATAGCTGATAATTTACTTGCCAAATAACTATTTCGATTATGTTGATGATGACCTGAATACACATCAACTGTACCTGATACACCACCTTCCCTTTTGTCACCACCGAATAATCCTTGTTTATTTATGGCTATTTGTCCATCTTGCACAGCACCTCGCCATGCTGTCCTGTCTGCTACGCTAATATTAGTCAATTTATCTATAGTGCCTTGACATAAAACCATACTGACTCCAGCGTAATATTTATAACCTACAGTTTGCTTTTTCTTACTTCCGCCCATGTTCTACGCTCCGCATGTTCTATAACTTGATTTGCCATTGCATCATTGGTTGATTTTAAAATTTCAGCATTTATTCCTTCTTTCAAAAATTGGTTCCAATCGAGTCCATGACGTTTAAAAAACTCCCGTCCACCACGACTACATTGTTTTACTGCAATCATATCGTCTCTGGTTACAATTATTTTCATTATTTTTTGCCACCTTTTTTTCTAATAGCTGACGTTTTTTTATCTCCAATCCAGGTATAAATTGGATTGGTTATCTTAACGGTACCAAATACAATGGGTATTCCCGTTCCTTCTGTTGAAGTTCCCGTTTTAAATTCATCAGCTTCTATTTTTTGTTGATTTGCTTTGCCTTTTGAAGACACCATCCCAACGACCATTCCAACAACAACAGCAACTAATGCAGAAATTAAAAAAAACATATTTCGCTCCTAAACAATTGAATTACCGTTATTTAACGGTTCTAAAGGTAAATAAGGAAATCCACCATAATTGATGGTGTTATTAAATGAATGGCAAGAATTTAGGGTTCTTAAACAACCTTTGTACAGCGTAATTTGTAATATCCCTTTATTTAAATTGTCCAACAATTGCTGATTTTTTCTGATTAGGACTATTGATGATTGATTATGTTCTTTGATAAACGTCTGTTCGCCTTCAGGCGTCCTTAAAATACCTGCCGTGAAATAACCATTTTCAATTTCACGTTCAAATTCAACCGTGACGATATCATTTTCATAAGCTAACACAGTGCCTTTTACCTTAAAATCCTCTCTATTTAGACCACAATGTTCGCCATAAAGAGAATAACGACAATTACGCTGAATTTTTTCATTTACACCAGTTTGCCCTGAGCGTGTAATCAATAATTCAAATGTCATCACCATCTCTTTTTCTGATGTTGATGTCTGAGTTAAACGTCCACTCCATGACATAGTAGTCATATTTTTTTTATCGAGAATATAGATATCAACAAGTAAATGCTTCGTGATATCCGGGTTTATCCATGATTTCACGACTTCATTAGTAATTGGCATGGTTATATCAATTTTATTTTTGGAAATAGCGGCATCCCGTTTTATCGCTGTGCGATTGATAGACTCTTTTTTATATGTCTGATTATCAATATTTAGTTCACGCATACCATTGGTATAACGATATGTATTGATTCCATCATTAAAAACATATAATTCAGCTTGTTTAAAAATATTGATCATCGAAAACCTCGATTATTGGAATGTTAGATTGAGCTTGTAAATAGGTATCGTATTCAATTTGTATATCATCGGTGTCAAAACGACATAACATTAAGTGACTAATTTTTGTTATAGGCTTAGTGATAACTTGATCAATCGTTAATTGAATACTTTTACCCGTATTTTTAATATTGATAATTTTCACATACGAAACACTATCTGGATGAAATAATGCTAAATATTTGAATGATGGGTTAAATGATTGATTTTCTATATAAATCTTATCGCCTAATATATGTGTTTTAACAAGATTTTCATCGTTATCACATAACCAAAATGCGTTAAGTTTTCCTTCGATTCGATAAATAAATTTTTTAAAAGCCTGGATTTCTTTCAGTCCATCAAGGTAAAAAGTCAAAGATCGAGACAGCTTTGAATATTGCCAATTCTCAATTCGGGTAATTTTACCTAGATCATAATCAACAATTTCAATATCTTTTTGAATTGTTGATTCATTCACTCCATAACAATTATGCAATACTTCTAATCCAAGATACTTGATACCATAATTAGCGCCGCTGCTAAAATTCAATTCATGACTTAGCTCAACACTAATATCTATTTGACTTTCATACCCTGAAGTCGTGTATTTAGTATTAGTAAGATAACATGGCATTAATGGAAGAATATACGCTGCTTTATAATGATAATTTATCGGTTTTATATTGACCTGCTTTTCAACAGGAACTCTTTTTTTTAGTTCAAACACTAATTTGGTTTTTTTGGGTTCTATGAAAACAAATTCTAATGGCTTTTGTTTTGGTAATTGTAGCCATTCATTTACTTCACTATGTTCAGCATTCTGATAAATCAAAAACTTATCACCCACTTTTTGATTTAAGATATTAGGTATAGTTTTCTGACCTAATTCTAGTTCACCAAGATATATTCCTGACAACCAATCTGGTATCAACCATATCTCAGTAAAATTATTTCTGAGTGAATTTAAATAATAGTTACGATTATGAATATGAGTTAAAAATGAGTATTCATAAGAAACTCGTGGTAAAGCACGTAAACCTATTCTGTGCTCTCTACCGTTTTTTGTTTCGATGATATCAGTTAGCCAGGAAAATGTTTCTTTAGCCCCTTTTATGGGTTGTTCTGTAATGATATTTGACATGTTGGCCTTCTTTAAAATAAGAATTAAGCAATTTTTGATATGTTGACAATAGTGAAAGGCTAGCTAAATGCGCTTTTGTTAATTTGTTCTTGAATGTTTATAAAGAAAAAGCGCCAATTGAGGCGCTTAATTTTATTAGTTACTCAAGTTTTAAATCCACTTTGATCTTATAACTATATCATTTGGGATTTTCAATTTTGATGCAATTTGGTCTTACTTAGACATTTTAATTAACAAGCTTTCACTATTGTTGCTAGTTCATCACCATTTTCTCGATTTATTTGCATTATTCGCTTGACACCTTCTTGAGTAGATAACCATTGCTGTGCACTGTCATTGTCATTAACTAAAGCAATATTAATGATTGGGGCAATAGTTTGTAAGCTACTTTCAGCTTTTTCAGATGTTGAACTTTGATTTGTAATTTGAGGAACTTGTATGCTACTCATATCTCCACGTTGTAAGGCTTCAAGGTTATTAACCCCTATTCGTTGCGTTGCTGACGCATTCATCACAAATTCTTGACCATGTACTAGACCTGCTACCTGAGTTCGTGCCAGGTTCCCCGTATAACCACCTTTCATAAAGCCTGTTGATTGAGATCGAATGGCTGCGACATTCGCCATACCGGAAGTAATAGCCGCCGCCGCAGCTGCTGCACCTAGAGCCGGGCCTATATAAGGAATACCTGCCATAGATGCATAGGCAGCATTAGCAGATTGATAAGTATTTACAATGGCCTGTGCAATCGCTGCTGCTTTACCAACTTTAGCCATCGTAGCATTATTTGAACTTTGTAATTTTGCCACATTGCCAAAAAATTTATCTGCCTGACTTAAAATAACATCATTTTGTTTGGCCCAAACTTGTGCTCTTAATGATGCGGCAACCGACTGATCAAGATTGAATTTTTCTGTAAGAACATTTATTTGATCATACATCGATTGATATTGTTCAATCTGCAAACTTAATAAGCTCCAAGAGTTTTCGAACATTCCTGTAAATGGACTTCGACTATCTGTGTTCAACACGTTGATTATTTCATTATCATCTAATTCGGACAGACTTAAAGCATTAACCAAATCACCAAAATCTTGTTGCTTTTGTTTTTTTGAATTGTTCTCTAAGCCGTCTTTAATCGCAAGTATTCTCAAATATTCCTGATTCAATTCGATTGTTTTTCTTAATTCAGCATTTTGCTGTTGATTTAATATTAAACCTTTATTCATCAGATCTAGAGTGATACGATTAAATTCATTTTCTATAGCCCTTTCTTGAGAAGAGAGTTTCATCAGTTCCCATGTTCGCTCTAACTCTTTATTATAATTACCAAGTGGATCTATTGATTCATCATATTGCTGATTCAATAATGTCATATAGTCACTGTACTCATTTTGACTAATTGCTGCTTTTTGATAGATGCCTGCCAATTCTGATTGTTTTTTGTTGAATTCTGTTAGTTTATCATTTATTGGATTTAACGAACTTAGTAAAAGTTGTTCATCTGGAGTTATTAATGTGTTATCTGTATTTTTAGCTGTTGATTGATGTTGTGCTATCCCTGTATTTTTTGTTTTTGTCGTCAATGTATTGAAATTTTCATTTGGATTCTTCAATATTTTTGTACGATTTATTACAACCTCAAAGCTTTTTAATATTTCGTTACTTAAGTTTTTAATACTATCTTCAGCTTTCTTAAACGGATCTGTATTCCAACTATTTTTTAACAATGTTTTTAATTTGTTTAAATTTATTCTTGCTGAAACTGAAGCACTATCGATACCTTTTAGCTTTGTTTTGATTGAGGAAGGAATATTCTCTGAAAACTGTAATGTTTCAATTGGCATATAAACCCCTTTTTTGCCTAAATATAATCAAATTGAGGTACAATATTTATTAACTAATAAGTCTGTCTCTCATGTTGATATATTTTTAAAGCGCTGATTTAAATTATTTATAGGTAAACTTTTTACAAAATAGTAGTAGTTATACAAGTTCATTTTAGCCTTATATAACCACTCTATTTTCAATAAAAAATTTAATGAACTAAGCTTAATAAAGATGAATAATCATCTACTTTTAAAAAATGTTACTTAGTTTTTTGTTTTAAAAGCCCGATTAACATGTTTTAAATTTACCTTATCCATTTCACGTATTAGATAAACAAAATCATTCGTATCTTCATTATCTAATTGATAAAACCGAGCGTATTCAATGATTGCTAACCATGAAATAGGTGTTGGGCCCATTGAATGTGAACGTGTCGTATCTAAATCGAGAAAAGCTTGATAGTAAAATTCAAGATGTTCGTCAAGTTCGGGTTTATTTTTGATTTTATCTGGAAGTGCTTGTCCCATTTGTTGAGACATTCTGATGATATCTTCGTCCTTTCCATTCATATCAAGTTGATATTCAAGGACTTCAATTAGTTTTTTATATCTTTTTCCAGCTCAACCGTTTTAAATAAATCAATATCACTTGCTTGTGCAATTAAATCATTGAATAAATCTGGCAACTGAGTTAAGAGCTTAATTGCATTGTCAGAAGTGAACGGTATAATTTTATTGTCACGTCCTTGTATGTTTTCCCAGCCTCTTAGTACACCACCAACAAAAGCTTGCATCGAAATTTCAATGACTTTATCTTCTGGCAAAGAATCTAACTGTATTTGTCTTTTGTATTGTTTAGTTAATTTTTTGATTAACATTGAGTATTTAGAATTTACGCCTCCCATTCGGGCTAAATAGAACGTTGGAATTGTTCCGTCTTTATTGGCTCCATAAGTCACTGGAACCCCATCTTTTTCTTTATTTCTATCTGTTTCAAATTGTTCAAATAAACTCATTTTTTTCTCCTAAAAAGCGCAATTATGATTAATATAATTAAGCGTTAACATATGGCATTGCAGAATCAGGAAGGTATTCAAATGTTTGATACATCATTGTGTAACCATGTTTGTTTTCCGCCCCTGTTTTCTCAAGTGGTATCGTAATTTTCTGATCTTTTTCTATATTAGGCATACCACCACTTAACGCTAATAAAGGAATGTCAAAAATGACCCCTGAATTTTCCGCAGCTAAAATTGTCGAAAAGCCAACATCGGCGTTATTTCGAATCGCTTCAATCGCATCAACTGAAGAAAAGTATGCGGTAATTGATCCGGTTACACTAAAATTACCAACTGATACATCAAAGCTTCCTAAAATTCCAAGTCCTTTAACTCCTGTAACACCATTAGAAATAGCTAAACTGGAATCAGTAACATAAGCAAATAAAGCACTTGGTGTTGAACTTTTGGTATCATTGATACTTAATTTTTGTCGATAAATATTAGAAGTTGCGTTAAAAGGTGATGATTTATCACATTCTAAACGTTCACCTATAATTCGATCCTTCCCTTTTTTCGTGAAAGAATTACATCCAACATAATTCAAATCTGCAGTAACATATTGCGCTGACCCCATATTAATGGTTAATTCATTTGCAACTGCCCCATTAACGTATTGGGCTTGAATTTCGTTATTAACTGAACCGAGTGTTCGTTCAAAACAATAGGTTTTTTTAACAATTTTATTTTGTTCTTTTTCATTTTTAATTACCGTTCCAAAATAGATTTCTAATTTAATATTAGCACCGGTATCATTTTCAGGCACAAAGTCGGTATCATCAAAAGTTATTGTTTTCGCAGTAATTTCGGTTATTCTTGCCCAACCTCTATTTTTTGGAAAATAAGAGTCCGATGCATCACCACCAACCCAAATCCATTCACCTTCAATTAATCCGAGCTTAGTTAAATCAGTCGAAGTAGAAACTAATTTAGGTAATGTTCCTTTTTTAACTTCCATTGAACAACTACCAGAGCTGAATTTAAAACCTACCGCAGAAATTTTTGCGCTAGCTGGCGGATTCAATTCTTCTATTTGTGGTGTACTTGAGTTAGTTGAAATATTGTTATCAGAGCAAGAAGATACAATTTTTAAACCATTGTTTGCAAAATTGCTAAACCCTGAAGCATGAATAATCGTGCCTGTCAGTAATTTTTGCGGTAATTTATGACTATCTGGAAAATTATAACCTTTTGATACACTCTTAATAGGTAATGTTTTACCGCTAAGTGATTGAGTTGTAAATTTTTCTCTTGCTTCTGCAAACATGAAGCCTCGCATTAGCCATGGAAAAATATTTTTAGTCATATCAAGGCTAAAACCTGCTGAAGCATCAATATCAACAATTTTACCCTTTTGATTTTGTCGTGAAGGATTGATCGTTTCTCGCTGTAGTAAGGTTGTAGAACCGCCGAAATCACTATAGCTATTTACTTCGATACCATGCCAAACAGGATTGCTAGGAAGTATTTTTAAATCATCTTCTTCTGCGATGTATAAACTTGTAACATTACTGTCAATTGTTTTTGTTGTATTCATATTATTTCCTAATTAATTAAATGTTTTAGTTGTATTTGCAAAATAACAATTGAAAATATTGCTATTTTGCGGTGGTTGATTATCAGAATTTCTAAATAAATCGTTAGAATTGAGGCTATCAATTCATCTAATATACTGATGAGATTTCTGATTTAATTTTTTGAGATTGTATTATTAGAAAGTTGTTGAGAGTTTGAATAAACTCACGATGGAGATGATGTTTAAGGTTTAAACCTAAAAATTGAAAACGTTACTTATGTTAACTTAAAAAGTTGTAAGAAAAGATATGACATCTTTTTTATACTGATGAAACTGTGAGTAAGATAAAATTAATTATTTGTTTACGTTTTTTGAAAACCTCCTTTTTAAATAATTTGGCATTGATCATATAAAAAATAAATCTGAAATATTTTATAAACTATCAATTTCATTTCTATCAACTAAAAAACGGGAAATTATTATTTTAGTAACCCATTAATGTTTTCGAGAAATAAAAAAGCCCCACTATTTATAGCGGGGCTTTAAATAAAATTATCTTAGTTTAGGTTAATTATACACCAAAAATGTATGGTGTCAATTAATCAGGACAAATTATCGGTTTTGCTTAATAAAAAACTGTGTCTTAATAAAAAAATAAGGAGGTACCGAAATGATCATGTTCATTTTTTCTGATTTAACATAAGTATAAAGTAAAAAATTTTATAATTTAATAGTCAACTTAACTAAACATGAACCAGTAACTAATTGAACATACAAAATTAAAATTTGAAAACTGATAATTTACATTTAAACTATATTGTCACATTTCATTATCTAAAAAATATTCTTAATGTCATAAAAATTAGTCAAAACTAATTGAAATGTTGATATCCCTTTGCTCTAATTGCTCTTTTATGTAATTTTTAAGCTTATATTTATCAATTAAAGTTAGAGCAATTTGGTTTTGATTTAATCGTAATAAGCTAATTATAATCTCTGGTAATAATATGGTTTTATTCAAAATATGTCTTATAGCCTGTTTTATATCTTGTTTGCAATCTCTTTCATAATAAGGATAAGTTAAGCTATATTCTTCAGAAAAAACACATTCTCGTGAAAAATAATAAAGCGTATTTATATTTATTACTGTTTTTGCTTCAATGTAGTTTATTAACTCATCTGTTGTTTTAGCTATTTCATAAGATTTATTTGTTCCTCTAATTACTCTCTTTTTAAAGCTTCTTTTATTATTTTCATCTATACTGGAATCAATATTATTTGAATCGATAATTAGATCATCTGATTTGTTATAAATATAGGATAAATCATGTAATTGGTACCATTTATCCATAAAAAAGTAAAATTCTTCTTCATTAAAATCAGATAGTAATGGAACTTTTCCAATGAAATATCCAAATTCATAATGATTTTTTATAATATTGATTGCATTAGTAAGTTCATTTGAGCTTATGTTAAATATAGCTATTATTTCATTTTTTAGCTTTTTAAAACTATTATTTTTCCATTCATTAATATGGGGTAACATTTTAGCAATGGCTAACAAATCATCTCTAGATAAATTTCTTGTAAAACTTCCCATTTCATACTCAAAAATAATTGAATGATGATAATTATAAAATGATTCTAATAACTGCTCTAATTCATTAAAATGTCTACCTAAATGCATTATATTTATAACTGACTGAGATATAAGGTGTTTTTTATTTTCAATATCATAAGGGTATCGAAATGTTTGACCTGTAGCATCAATATTTCCAAAACACTCAATATAAGGAGCTATAACGTTAGCCTTATTAATTAACCTTTTATCTAAAATTTTATAATTATTAGTCAAGTAATCCCATAAATTATTAATATCATGAGCTTTCATCATTGCTGCTGAATGATTTATTTTTATTTTTTTTAATTCAGCCAAATGAATTGTAAATTTAATATAACTTTTTAAAAATAATTCAATAGAATGTCTCATATTAAAACAAATAGGATAAACTGCATAATCAGGATGAAACAAGTTTCCAAAGCTACTATCCTGAGTAGTGGAAATTTTTATCAAAATATTAGCTGCAGATGCAAATCCTTTAGCATATTCAAATATATCCGAGTTACCATTGTTACCAACACATGCATTAGTATGTATTGGATAACTATCAAATTTTTCAGGAGTAAAAATAAAATTACTTTTCATTATTCATAATTTCTCTAAATGTATTCAACTTAACTGCTTCAATATTACAAAGTATATATAATAAGCATATAGCATGATGATTTTGTTATAGATGTGGTCGAGTATTTTTATAAATGCAACAATGTTACTTGAATTCATCATAAAATAGCTAACGAAAGTATGACGTAAAACTTTCGTTGGTTGACAATAAGATATTTCTATACCAGCCTGACAAATGAATGAATACCATACCCAATAAATGGTGTTTATCAATCTTTCCACCATAGCCTATTTTTTCTCAAATTAATTCTAATAAACCAAGGTTAAAACTTTGATTGCGAAGGTATTACAAATCTTACGATTTTCTTAAAGACATTTTTTGAATAGCGACTTGTCGTTTTTCTTATGTAATGTCATTTTTCAACTCTTAATTGTTTACAATTACCCTCAACATTTATAGTTGTAAAAATTATCCCTTTCTCAAGAATATTGACAGGTAAAAATAAAATTTCACTGTCAAAACAGTTTTCCTTTTGACCATTTGACTCTTTTGAAATAATCTTTTTTGCGACTATATTATCATCATACTTTCTCAATAAAATATAATTTTGTTTATAATATTCAAAAGATTGATGAGATTTATTTTCTTTTAAATTAAAAGTAAAAAATATAAATCCAACTAAAAAAAAATATAAAAGAAATAATATAGAAAGATAACAAAATAATTGCATAAACGCCTTTGAATTACTTGCTTTAAATAAAACTAAAATAAAAAGAAGTATAAAAATAGCAATAATTATAGTAGTAAAAATCCCCCCCCAAGATTCAATCCCTTTAATTTTGTAGAGAAAGAAACATGTGACTCCAACAATTTGTACAGCAAAAGCTGTAACTAAACAATTATATTTAAAATTGATTAGTTTACTGGGCTTTTTTTTACTACATAAATAATCAAATATAATTGGCAATAATGATGAAATTATTATAAATAAAGATATTATGTTATTTTTTATAATAGTAGATATAGGTAATGATATTAAATCAATATCAAATCCAAAATAAATTGCCGTTATTGCCTCACATACATATGCACTCATATATAGTAAAGCAGTTAAAATAACAGCAAAAAAACCTATTTCCTTAAATAAAACACCATCTTTTTGAACATCATTATTTTCTGGTAATATAGAACTTGATACACTATCACAAGTTGTTTTCTTAGATTTATTTTTTTTATCCACAATCACTCCCCCAACAATATGTTACCAGTTTCTATAAAAGTTTAAGTTGTAGCTTTGTACGAAATCCATAGGCCTTAATTATTCGAGCTATTACGACGGCTCCGCCAAGATCAAAATTAACCTACATAAATTTAATCTCAAATAAGAAAAAATAATTGACATTTTTTTAGATTAAATTAATTCAATTTCAGATTAAAGATTTCACATAAAAACACATATAAACAATTAACTAGGAATAATGCACTAAGACGCCAAGAATATCAATAGCTATTTTAGCGCCTTATGTCACTGTTGATGAATTTGCCCGTGTATCAGGCATAAATCCTCGCACAGTAAAAAAAAAACATTAGTGTAGGCAAGTTTCCTATCCGTAAAAAGCAAATCACAAGCAGGTACGACCGCTCTACAACTTTTATCGATATGGTGGCTTCAACTTTTGAGGGAGCAAAAACCTTTAATCCTTAGTTAAATATTAAAGAGGAATAAGTAATGAGCCACGCAATCTATTTAAGTCCAAAGTCGGCTAATAATTCGACTTTAATTTATATTCAGACTTATAGACACAATCCGAAAAGTTGGATTGAGAAGCCAAACGGACACATAACTACGTTGATGAATGGTGCAAATCATGCAAAAATAAAAAACTAAGCGCCATTTTACCGCTACTGAATAAAATTTACTTATTTTTATAATATGCTTTTGGTTATACTTGCTTGTAATGGTGGCCCCTACTGGACTTGAACCAGTGACCAATCGATTATGAGTCGACTGCTCTGACCAACTGAGCTAAGGGGCCTTTAGTGATGTGCTACTAAGTTAGTAGGGTTGCGATTATAATAGACTTAAATCGATTTTGCTATAGTTAAATGCATAAATTAAGTCGGTTTGCTTATTTCTTAATCTTTAATCTATTGGATACTTTGGATTTTAATAACTGATATTTTTAAACCCATTAACCTGTTACAATGTTTTAGGTTATAATTAATGTTCTGTTGTTCTAATGGCTGAGGAAATATTATGTCTTGCAAAAAATTATTATTAGTTAGTTTAACAGTGTCTACAGCGTTATTTTTAAATGCATGTAGTAATTCTCAATATGAGCTTACCCAAGCTGGGCGTCAAGTTCAGTTTGTTGATACTAAACCAACGGCTAATTGCCAACTGTTAGGTAAAGCAGAAGGACGTCGTGGAACATTTTTTTCTGGTACAAAAACACATAGCGAACTGATACGTGATGCTGCATCTGATTTGATGAACAAAGCTGCCGCTATGGGGGGAAATGTGATATATGATGCTCAAGATGCATCATTACAATATATCTCTGATGTTGCTCCAACTGATGCGGTTATGGTTGGTGATGTTTATCGTTGTAATTAAGATTGATTAAAAGGGGAAGTACTCCCCTTTTTTATTCACAAAATAAATTTTAATTATCCATTTTGAGCTTCAAATTGTTTCATAAACTCAATTAAGTAATTCACACCTTCAATATCCATCGCATTATAAATTGATGCTCGCATTCCACCGGCAATACGATGCCCTTTTATACCAATAATATTGGCTTGCGTTGCTTCACTAACAAACTTTTTATCTAACTCTTCATTGGGTGATAAAAACGTTACATTCATGATGGATCGATTATTTTTTGCCACAGTGTTTCGATAAAAGTCTGACTGATCAATAAATTGATAAAGTTTTTGCGCTTTAGCATGATTGCGTTTTGCCATCGCTTCTAATCCGCCAAGTTTTTTAATCCATTTAAAAACTAGACCTGACATATACCAAGCAAAGGTTGGCGGAGTATTAAACATAGAATCGTAATCGTTCAACACTTTATAGTCTAAAACGGAAGGCAGAATAGATTTAGCATGACCAAGAAGATCTTCTCGGACAATAACAATGGTAATACCTGAAGGACCTATATTTTTTTGGGCACCTGCATAAATGATACCATAACGGCTAACATCAATAGGTTGAGATAGAATACAAGAAGAAAAATCAGCCACTACAATTTTATCGTCAAAATTAGGTTCTTCAAATATTTCGATACCATCAATGGTTTCATTTGGGCAATAATGGACATATGCCGAATCACTATTTAAATACCAATCAGACATAGGTTTAACTGATGTAATTCCTGCCTGTTTAATAACAATATTTTGTTCGATAACATTGCAATATTTTTTTGCTTCTTTAGCTGCACATTCACTCCAATATCCACTATTGATGTAATCAGCACTGGTTTTATTCCCTAAAATGTTTAAAGGAACAGCTGCAAATTGTGCGCGAGCCCCACCCTGACAAAATAATATTTTATAATTATTGGGTACTTTTAAAATATCACGCAAATCATTAGTTGCTTCAATCGCACATTGATCAAACTCTTTGCCTCGATGACTTAATTCCATCACCGAAGCGCCCGTATTTTGCCAATTTAATAATTCAGCCTGTGCTTGTTGTAAAACATCAGCAGGTATTTTAGCCGGACCTGCACTAAAGTTATAACTCTTACTCATTGCAATTCACTTTAATCCTTCAAAAAATAGACATACATTTTTACACTGTCTGGCAAGATATACAATCAGATTTTTATCAAGATTTTTTGAATAATCGCCGTCAAATTTGTTTTGTATATTTGATAAGATTATTGAGTAATAAAAACAGTGATAATATAAAAAGCCAGCAAAATACTGGCTCAACAGGTGGGATGAGCAATTAAATTGCTAATTGTCGTTTAGCATTTTCAATCGCCATTTTTACTTGGTCTGGTGATACGCCCCCTTTTGCACAACGTTTGGCAAGACACGATGCTAAAGACAAAATTGGGTAAACATCATTGTCGATTACCGAACTAAACGCTTTTAGTTCTTCTAATGAGAGTTCTTCTAAAGCTTTTTGTTTAGCGATAGCACCGACCACGGCCTCACCCACAATATGATGGGCTTCACGAAATGGTATACCTTTAGCAACTAAATAATCTGCCAGTTCAGTCGCATTTGAATAGCCTTGTTTGGCGGCTTCTCGACATCTATCATTATTAATTTTAATATCTTCCAATACTAAAGCGGCCATATCTAAGCATTCAAGCCATGTATCTAGAGCATCAAACAGATGTTCTTTATCTTCTTGTAGATCTTTGTTATAAGCTAGCGGTAATCCTTTAAAAGTGACCATTGCACCAGTTAAAGCCCCCACAACTCGTCCGACTTTTCCTCGAATTAACTCTAAAGCATCCGGATTTTTCTTTTGAGGCATCAATGAAGAACCCGATGTAACACGATCAGACAATTCAACAAAATTAGCTTCACCGCTATTAAAAATAATCAAATCTTCTGCAAAACGTGATAGATGTACCATACCAATTGAAGCGTTATTTAATAATTCCAGAATATGGTCACGGTCAGAAACAGCGTCTAAACTGTTATTTGTTGCTTGAGCAAACCCTAACCAGCTTGCAAGCTCCTCCCGATCCATTGGATAAGCGGTACCGGCTAGTGCCCCACTACCTAATGGACTCACATCCAAACGTGTTAACGTATCTTGTAAACGGCTTACATCACGCGTTAACATCTCATAATAAGCAAGGCACCAATGCGCAAATGTAATGGGTTGTGCTCGTTGTAAATGGGTGTAACCTGGCATCACAGTCTCTTGATGCTTTTCAGCCGTATTAACTAAAGATTGTCTTAAGTGATTAATGGCTGAAATCAACTGTTGAATTTCAGATTTGCACCATAATTTTAAATCGGTAGTAGATTGGTCATTACGACTTCGTCCTGTGTGTAATTTTTTACCAAGATCGCCCACTTTTTCAATTAATTTTTGTTCGACCCAACTGTGAATATCTTCAGCATCACTTTCTAAAATTTGATGAGGATTGTGTTGAACACTGACTAATAATTCATTTAAGGCTTTTTCGAGTTTTTTTTGCTCATCATAGGATAAGACACTAACCGTGACCAATGCTTTAGACCAAGCTATAGATCCAATAATATCTTGCTCAGCAAGACGATAATCAAAGCGCAAAGAATCATTAAAATGTTTAAAACTTTGATCTGCTGCTTGGCTAAAACGCCCACCCCATAATGCCATACCTACCTCAAATATTTATTAATCAATTTTAATTGCTAAACAATCTGAATTTATTGTTCTTATTTTGTATAAAATAGCTAACAGACTATAAAAGAGATATATACAGGACATAGCCTATATATATCTTTTATCTCACTTATCTAGATCAATATCAAAAAATTACTTTTCCGATTTTTTTGTTGTTTTAGATTTAGTTACTTCTTTGGTTGCTGCTTTAGCTTTACTCTCCGTTTTTACCTTTTTTGGTGAATCAGATGTTTTTGTAGCAGCTTTAGCTTTTTTAGCTGGCCGTTTTTTCTTTTCTTCATTCAATGCTCGAATGCGTGAAGATAAAGAAAATAATCGAATAAAACCACCAGCATGGCTGTGATCATAAACCTCATCTTCTCCGAATGTAGCAAACTCTTCGTTATATAAGCTATTCGGTGATTTTTTCTGCACTGCGGTAGCACTGCCTTTATAAAGCTTCACCACAACTTCACCTGTCATATCTTCAGCTAATACATCGGCTGCTGCTTGAATAGAGCGACGATAAGGGGCAAACCAACGACCATCATAAACAACATAAGCCATTTCAAGACCTAACTGCTCACGCCATTTGAAACTATCACGATCTAAAATCAACTGCTCAAGCCCTCGCAAAGCGGTCATCATAATGGTACCACCAGGCGTTTCATAACAACCACGTGATTTGATTCCTACTAAACGATTTTCAATAATATCGACCCGACCTACTCCATGTTTAGCACCAATTTTATTCAATGTGGCAACACAGTTGTAAGGCGAAAGTTTTTTACCATTAACAGAAACTACCTCACCTTTTTCAATACCAATAGTCACAAGTTCAGGTTTATTTGGTGCATCTTCAGGAGAAACCGTCCAAGCCCAACAATCTGCGTTTGCTTGATTCCAAGTACTTTCAAGAACGCCACCTTCGGTTGAGATGTGCCAAGCATTTTCGTCACGACTGTAAATTTTTTCGACCGTTGCGGTTGTTGGTATTTTTCTTACTTTTAAATAGTCAATTAAGGCTTCACGTGAGCGTAAATCCCACTCACGCCAAGGTGCTATCACTTTTAATTGGGGAGCAAGCGCAGTATAAGTTGTTTCAAAACGGACTTGATCATTACCTTTACCTGTCGCACCATGGCAAAGCGTATCGGCGCCAACTTCTAACGCATATTCGACTTGTGCTTTAGCAATAATTGGACGTGCCATTGATGTACCAAGATAATAAGTTCCTTCGTATAAAGCACCGGTTTTTAAGACTGGGTAAACATAATCTTTAACAAATTCTTCTCGTAAATCGACCACTTTACATGCTACAGCGCCAGAAGCTTTGGCTTTCTTTTCTACATCTTTCAATTCTTTTGGATCTTGACCGACATTAGCCACTAACGCATAAACTTCACATCCACCATAATTTTCTTTTAACCAAGGAATGATAGCGGATGTATCTAAACCACCTGAATAAGCTAAAACGACCTTTTTTGTGCTACTTTTTTTCATGTTATACCCTTTCTTAATGAACGACGATCGACGAATAAGTTAAAAAATCTTGAAACCTACATCACTTTTTTCTCAAAACAGTTATAATGATAACCGATGTAATATAATATTTGATCGCTATTTAAGCAATAATTCTTGTACCCGTAATACCGTATTTTCCATTAAATAATTCAATCAGTTTATCCGGTTCTTTCCAACTTGCTATATCAATTCCCCTTCCTAACGCTTTAGCAGCTTCAAATGCAGAATTAACTTTAACTATCATGCCGTCAGTAATCACCCCATTAGCGATAAGTTGATCAGCTTGTGATTGAGTTAATGATTCAATGCGCTGTTTATTTTCATCTAAAACGCCAATCACATCAGAAAGCAAAATTAAATCGGCATCTAATGTTTTAGCTAACGCCACTGCTGCATGGTCTGCGTTGACATTCATCATTTGGCCTTCATCTGTTATACCAATTGAACTTACGATCGGCAAATAACCGTTTTTTATTAGAAGATTCACTAAAGTTGGATCCCCTACCTGAGCTTCTCCAACATACCCAAGCTCTTCCGAAATCTGCTTAACTTTGACGCTATCACCGTCCGCTAAACAGAGCCCTATACTTGGTATATGCTGTTTTTTAGCTTCAGAGAGTAAAGTGGTATTTGCGCTTCCAGCAAGACTACCAACAATCACATCAATTTGATCTGCCGGTGTGACCCTTAATCCATTACGACGAACAACGGGGATCGATAACCTATCCATTAAGGAATCAACGACACTGCCCCCACCGTGTACAATAATTAAAGGACGGTTAAAATTCTGTTTATAATCACGAATAACTAAAAACAATTTATTGAGTGCATCTTTATTATCGAGTAGTACGCCGCCAAGCTTAATAATTAATGGTTTCATTTCAATTCCCTATTAACTTAGATTATCGTTAACCGCTATTCATCTTAATTTATCGATAAATATCCCAATTTTTAAAGTAACGCCGTTGTTTCATCAAAACCAAATCGAATATTCATACACTGCACAGCTTGTGCTGCTGCACCTTTTAATAAGTTATCTTCCACTGAAATTAAAATTAAATGTCGTCCTTTTAAAACAAATCCTATATCACAATAAGGTAATCCAACGACAGCTTTTAAAGCTGGCCAATCTTTTTGATAAACTCTAACTAAAGGCTTATCGCTGTAATACTTATTTAAAGCTGAAAGAATATCATTAGAAGACACATTGGCTTTTACAAGGCAGGTTATCGTTGCGTGAATACCTTGTTTAAAACATCCTAAATGAGGAGTAAAAATGACCTCTTGACCTAGATGCGTTGCAATTTCAGGTTGATGACGATGAGTAAACAATCCATAGGCATGTAAGCTGACTTCACAAAATAAATTATTATGTGAAGGTTTACGCCCTGCACCACTTACTCCACTTACCGCATTGATGACAGGTAATTGCGATTTATCTATTAAATCTTCTTCAATTAATGGCTTTAAAGGTAACAAACTGGCCGTTGGATAACAACCGGGAACGGCAATTAATTTTGCTTGTTTAATTGCCTTAAAATTCCATTCGGCTAAACCATAAATTGCTTGGTCTAACCATTGTTGATGTTGATGAGTAAAACCATAAAAATCTTGATAAAATGAGGAAGAATTAACACGAAAAGCACCCGACAAATCAAAAACCGTACAGTCGTGCTCTAAAAAATAAGGGGCGATAGCATGACTAACAGCATGCTCAGTTGCCAAAAATACCAAATCGATATCATTAATTAAAAAAGAATAATCTGAGGTTGCAATCAAAGGTAAATCAACCACCCCTTTTAATTGAGGATGAAGATTATAGTCTGAGATAAGCTTTCCCCCATCTTGACTATTTTCTGAAACCGTTAAAGCAACAAGTTCAACATGTGGGTGTTTAGTCAAGTAATAGGCTAATTTTGCACCTGCATAACCACTCGCTCCAACAATAACCGCTTTTAACATACCATTCCTATAATTTATTATTAAATAATGAACATATAGTAGGTTATTTATTAAACCGACACAAGCCCTAAAATGAATTTTTATTCACTTTTTATGAATTTAATTTCATTTATCGATTTAAAGTAATGTTTAAGACAGTTAAAAACCTGCCGACGACGATCCGCAGGTTTTTTAAATTGATACTATTTTAAAAGTGTTGCTGATTTTAAAATTGCAATAAGTAGATCCCAATAACGATGAACGCTTTGAATATTCACTTTTTCATCAGGAGAATGAGGAGATACAATTGTTGGCCCAATCGAAATCATATCCATATCAGGATAAGATTGCTTAAATAGACCACATTCTAGCCCAGCATGTATTACCATAATTTTTGCTTTTTGCGAAAAAAGTTCATGATATTTGTCTTTTGCAAGTTGCAACAAACTAGAATCTAATTTCGGTTCCCAACCAGAATAACCGCCACTAATTTCATAATTTGCATTGACTAATTGACTCAATGAAATTAAGGTCGAAACAACCGCATCTTTAGCAGAATCTACTTGTGAACGGATTAAAAAATTTACATAGAGTTGATTCTCTTTGATATTCACAATGCCTAAATTTAAAGATGTTTCAACGACGCCATGTATTTGATTACTCATTCTCACCACACCATTTGGTGCTGAGTTCAACCAATTGATGATTTTGTTTTGATGCTCGGTTGTTAACACACGTCTAACTTTAGTTTCATCAACATCACTCAAATTTATTTCAATATTTGGTTCAACGCTACCTAATTCGTTTTTTAAGGTCGATTTGTATTGCTGAATGATTGACTCAAGCTTAGGTAAATCTTGTTTATTCAATGAAATTTCCGCAAATGCTTCTCTTGGGATTGCATTTCGTAATGATCCACCTTGTATATCCGCCAATCGAAATGAAAAATCCTGAGCATACTCAGCCAAAAACCTTGCCATAAGTTTAATGGCATTACCTCGCCCAAGATGAATATCACACCCAGAATGCCCACCTTTTAAACCTTTTAATGAGATACGCATATAACAATCATGTTTTTCAGGCATAACAGCATAAGTAATCGCGAACGTTGTGGTAAAATCAACGCCTCCAGCGCATCCTGTAAATATTTCACCTTCATCTTCAGAATCGGTATTAATTAAATATTTACTTTTAAGCCAATTAGGTTGAAGACCAAATGCGCCATGCATACCGGTCTCTTCTGATGTGGTAACAAGCACTTCTAACGGCCCATGCTCAACAGTGGGATCTATTAAAACAGCTAATGCCGAAGCCAGCCCAACACCATTATCAGCTCCTAAAGTTGTTCCTTTAGCTTTGACCCATTCACCGTCAACATAAGCTTGAATAGGATCAGTCAAAAAATCGTGTACTGTGCCTTCATTTTTTTGAGGAACCATATCCATATGGGCTTGTAATGCAATTGAAGGACAATGTTCCAAACCTTTGGTTGCTGGTTTTGTTAGCAAAATATTCCCTGCTTTATCGATTTGATAAGCAATATGATGAGAATTGGCAAAATCAACAATATATTTAGTTATCATTTGTTCATGATGTGAAGGATGTGGAATTTTACAAATATCATTAAAAATCTGCCAAGTAAATTTTGGCTCTAATGTGGAAAGCATAATATATCCTCAATATTAAGTGAGTAATTAATTAATGAGTGGTTTTTTTTGTGTAATCGCTCTATAATAAGGTGCAATTTTACATCTATTTTTAGTCCATTAATATTAATTTATTATATTTACACATTCGATTAAAATTGCGAGTTACTCATGTCAATAGAACAAAATTTAACTGAAGAAGAAATTAAAGCTAAAAAACAGCATAAAGCTGAAATCATCGCTGAAAAAGAAAAATTCAACGTTACCTGGGAAATGTTACAAGCCTATGGACGTCAACTTTCAAAACGTTTATTACCCGCAAATCAATGGAAAGGCATTATTGCAGTAAGCCGTGGTGGTTTAGTACCAGCTGCGATTCTTGCTCGAGAATTAAGCATTCGTTATGTTGATACTGTCTGTATTTCAAGCTATGATCATGATCATCAGCGTGAAAAACTGATTCTTAAACAAGCTAACGGTGATGGTGAAGGTTTTATTGTTGTTGATGATTTAGTTGATACCGGTAACACCGCTCACACCATTCGTGATATGTATCCTAAAGCACGATTTGTCACTATTTTTGCAAAACCGGCTGGTAAACCTCTTGTTGATGATTATGTTGTAGATATTGAACAAGATACTTGGATTGAACAGCCTTGGGATACCGGTGTCATGTTTGTTAAACCAATTAGTGATCATGAATAATTAATCTACCATAAGGGATAATTGGCTGTTATGTCAGCGACTAAAAATCTATCAGAACAAATATTTAAACAGCAATATGATTATCCAGAAACTTCGGGGCTTATTAATCGTATTGATTACAGTGACGGTAGTAGTATTAGTCCGTTAGACGGCGACCTAGATTCAAGATGGTATAGAATTATCAATCCCATTTTGTGGTTTTGGCGTGGTTTGCCAAAGCTTGAAGTTGAAGCAGTTTTATCACGAATTGCTGCTTCAACTAAAAAACACACCAATGATAAATGGTTAGATTCAGTTATTGGTTATCAACCTGGTAATTGGATTTACGAATTTTTGAATCAAGCTGCTGAATGGTCAGCAAAAGCCGATGCTATCGATCCCACCAATTTAAGCGAAGACGATAAAAAAAACCTAAATACTTTTTATTTGATTGCAAGCGAATATGCAAGTATTGCAAGCTATCCTCATTTTAAAAATGACGAGTTAGCGATGTATGCCCAAACATGTGCATATCAAGCTTATACAAAAGGACTCAATTATTCCCCTTATAAGATTAAAGAACTTGAATTCAAAGTTGATGATCGGAATGTCAAAACGCTACTTCATTTACCTAAAACTGAAGGTACTTGCCCTGTCGTTGTGATCTGTAATGCACTTGGTAATTTGCAAATTGATTTTTATCGATATTTTAGTGAATATTTAGCACCGCAAGGCATTGCGATGTTAACTGTGGATTTACCCAGTGTTGGATACAGTCGTAACTTCACTTTAACTCAAAATAGTAGTCAGATTCATCAAGCCATTATTGAGCAACTTTCTACCGTGCCTTGGGTGGATAATAATCGTTTAATTGTGGCAGGTTTTCGTTTTGGTTCGCATATTGCAACACGATTAACCTATTTGATGCCAAATAAAATAAAAGGATTATTTAATTTTACACCTTTTGTTCATCAAATTTTCACTGATAAAGAACTACAAAAGAATCTACCTAATAGCTACAAAGATATGCTAGCTAGCCGTTTGGGATTACCGCTAATATCCAACCAACAATTAGCCGCCGAATTAAATTATTTCTCACTAAAAAATCAGGGTCTTTTAACTCGAGCTTGCCCAGTTCCTGTGATGAATATTATTTTCGAAAATGATGTGCTTAGTACCTTAACTGAAGCAAAACTTATTCATTCAGCCAAGCAAAATAAAATTATCACTATTCCAAAAACACCATTACAAAAAAGTTTACATCAAGCATTAACACAATCAGTAACATGGATGAAGTCTATTTTGTAATACCAGTATAAAATGAGTATTGTTATGACTAACATAAAACAGCAAGTTGTCGTGGTTAAATTGGGTACAAGCGTATTAACAAGTGGGACAAAACAGCTAGATCGTGCACGGATAGTAGAATTAATACGACAATGTGCAATCTTACATCAAGAAGGTCATAAAGTTATTATTGTAACGTCAGGTGCGATTGCTGCCGGACGAGAGTATTTAAACTACCCTAACCTACCTAATACGGTTGCATCAAAACAATTACTTGCTTCTGTTGGTCAAAGTAAACTCATCCAACTTTGGGAACAACTGTTTTCAATTTATAAAATTTACATTGGTCAAATGCTATTAACACGTGCAGATTTAGAAGATCGTGAAAGATTCTTAAATGCTCAAGATGTGTTAAAAGCGATGCTGGATAACCAAATTGTACCCGTTATCAATGAAAATGATGCGGTAGCAACAGCAGAAATTAAAGTTGGCGATAATGATAATTTATCTGCACTTGCGGCTATTTTAGCAGAAGCCGATAAACTTATTTTATTAACTGATATTGAAGGTTTATATACTGCCGATCCTAGATCAGATAAAAACGCTAAATTAATTTCAGAAATCGAACAGATCGACGATCATTTGCGTAGTATCGCAGGCGATAGTGTTTCAGGGTTAGGTACCGGTGGAATGTGCACAAAAATACAAGCTGCCGAAGTCGCAGGAAGTGCCGGTATCGAAGTTGTGATAGCGGCAGGAAACAGACCCAATGTAATTATCGATATCATGAATAATAAATCGGTTGGCACCCGTTTTCTTGCTCAAAAAACACCATTAGAACATCGCAAACATTGGATATTTGGTGCACCGATAGCAGGCAAACTTATATTAGATGACGGTGCAGTGAATGCAATTTTAAATAATGGTAGTTCGCTTTTACCAAAAGGAATTACAAAAGTTGCACAAACCTTTTCACGTGGTGAAGTGGTTGATATATGCGATAAATCAGGCAAATCCATTGCCCGAGGAGTCAGTCGTTATAATAGCGATGCACTACAACAGATCGCAGGACATCACTCATTGGAAATTAGCCAAATTATTGGCTATGAATATGGTTCAGTTGCCGTTCATCGAAATGATATGATTATTAAATTAAACATATAAAATATTTCACATTTAGCCTCTCTATAATTAATTTAATAAATAAAACTAAAACTGACTTTTTGAATATCTTACACTGCATATTTAGTGATAAAGAAGATAGATTATATTAAAAGACTATAAAATTTTGTATTGAAATTGATTACCACCTCTAAAATCGAAAAAGTTAAGAAAACAAGCCCGATAACCGTGCACTATCACTTAGATGTATTATCAATATAGAGAAGAATTTTTTGAAACTTATTGATAATTATAATAAATTAATAGAAAATGTTGCTCGTTTTGTGAGCTTTTATAGCTGCGATATATTAAGACAGAATGCAGGGCAACACTCACAAAAAATTTGCCAGATTATTCGCTATAAATATGGATCAGTCACCGTAAATCGGAATGATATGATTATCAGATAATTACAATAAGGAAATAAAATTATGGGATTAGCTATAGCAGGATTAATAGTGAATTGGTTAGGAACATTAATAATTGCATTAAATGGGGAGTTTAATGATTTATATAGGACTTTTACACCTGTAGCATTAATATTTGCAACAATCAGCACAATCGGGATATTTCTAACCGGAAGCAATAAAAAATTAAGTGGTACTTTAATCATTATTGGCAGTATTTTTTTCATTCCTTTAGGATTAATAGGTGTATTCGGTGGTAAAAAGATTGCTGATCAAGGGGTTGACAAATCTTTAGATGAACGACGCAATATTTAGGATTAATAAGGATATTATTAGAAAAGGAGGATACTAAATGGAAACCAAAGATCAAAATATAAAATACTTTTATGCACGAAACTTAGTTATATTCCGCATTATATTTATCTTAATTGCTATGTTTTTTTTACTAAGCATTGCCCCAGAGCTATGGTTTAATACTGTTATATTCATAATAGTTTTAACTTTACTGATTGTACAATATTTTATGGAATATGTCATTATAGATAAAGACTTCATTTCTCATCAACCAGGAATTGCAAGAGGAAAAACAAGTGTGCTTTTTGATGAAGTAAAATCAGTTAGATATGACCCCAAAAAAGTGTTTATAGATTATTGTAATAAAATAACTGGTGAAGAATCAACTTTGAAAATATCTTTACAAGTGCTAAAAAAAGATGACAGACAAGAGTTTTTAGAGACTTTACATACCATTTTCAAAGATAAAGAAGTATAAAATAAATGCTTTCCAGTAAAGAACAACCATTCTTTGCTGGAAAAATTAATTATATTCCAATCACTATATCAGAATATTTAGTTATCTTTCCTTTTTTCATTGACTCTCAAAAAAATTGTATAAATAGAGTATATTGTTAGCATTATTTTTAGTTTAATTTTCTATAAAAATAATCAAATAAGGTTATATCAAATGAGTATTCAAATCGATAGTTATCGTGAAAATTGGCAAAAAGATGGAAAAGATATAATATTCTACCGACGTCGATATATTAAAACTTTTATCATAATTTTGATTGCGTTATATGTCATTTTCTTTTTGGTTGCACCATTTATAAAAATATCCCTACAATTTGGTTATATCATTATTTTAATGATAATTTATTTACTATTACGCTGGACGGAAAAATATATTATTTTAGGTGATACATTTATAACAATTAATGATAATAGGTTTAGATTAATCGATTTATTACTCTTTACCCTGTTTTTTATAGTTTATATTTTTATTAATAGTTCAAATAAAAACAAAATGAGTTGTATCTTATTTAAAAATATTATTGATGTTGATAATATAAATCGCAATGAAATAATCATTCATCATTTTGTTAATAATCAAGCTCAACTTTACTCAGTTGATCTTGATATGATGTTAGACGATGAAAAACAATTGTTTTTGCAAAAAATTGAGCTTATAAAGCAAAGTTTAAAAAGTAATCTTTAAAGGTCTAATGAATGTTAAATAAAATCGGAAAATCAGCAAAACAAGCTGCATACCAATTAGCACAATGCCCTACTGCTACAAAAAATAAAGTACTTACGGTCATTGCCGATTTATTAGAAGCACAAAGTACCCTGATTCTAACAGCTAATGCACACGATATAAAATTAGCAAAAGAACAAGGCTTAAGTGATGCCATCGTTGATCGACTACTGCTAACCCCTGAACGATTATCATCGATTGCCAATGATGTTCGTAAAGTTATCACATTGAAGGATCCTATAGGTGAAATTATTGATGGGTCAACGTTAGACAGTGGTTTAAAGTTACAACGTCACAGAGTGCCATTAGGTGTAATTGGTGTAATATATGAAGCTCGTCCAAATGTAACCATAGATATCGCTTCGCTTTGCTTAAAAACAGGCAATGCGGCGATACTCAGAGGAGGCAAAGAAACGCTCAAGACTAATATGGCGATTATTTCCGTTATTCAACAAGCTTTATCACAAGTTGGATTACCACAAACTGCCATACAATATATTGACAATCCTGAACGAAAATATATTCACGAATTACTTAAACTCGATAAGTACATTGATATGATTATTCCAAGAGGTGGCGTGGCACTCCATCAGTTATGCCGTGAGCAATCTACTATCCCTGTCATTACAGGTGGAATTGGTGTTTGTCATATTTTTGTTGATGAAAGTGCTGATTTTGATAAAGCTTTAGCCATTATTATTAATGCCAAAACACAGCGGCCTAGTACTTGTAATACGCTGGAAACATTATTAGTTCATCATAAAATTGCGCCAATGTTCATGCCGATATTCAGTCAAATAATGACAGATAATGAGGTTACCTTACATGCAGATAAGCGCACAATTGAAATGTTAAACTCAAATAAAGCTCATGTATTTCCGATAAAAGATGAAGAGTTACGTCAAGAATGGCTATCAAAAGACCTTAATGTTGTTATCGTCGATTCCCTCGAAAATGCAATAGAACATATACGAGAATATGGAAGTGGTCATTCAGAATCAATCTTAACCCGTAACTTAACTAATGCTGAACAATTTGTTAATCAAGTCGATGCAGCTGCGGTTTATGTCAACGCCTCGACACGTTTTACCGACGGTGGACAATTTGGCTTAGGCGCTGAAGTAGCAGTAAGTACTCAAAAATTACATGCCAGAGGCCCTATGGGACTTGAAGCATTAACAACCTATAAGTGGATAGGTATTGGGGATGATTTAATTCGTCAATAAATCTGTATCAACTGTTCAGTAACACCTGACAGTTGATACTTCAATATTTAGTCAAAATTACGCATTAATAGTGCATAATTTAAGTCGATTTCTTCTGGGATAGGGATATAAACAATATGCCCATCACCTAATCCCGCAGGTACTGGTTGCCCTTTTTTATTCTCCATACGTTCAATAGTAAAAGTCATGTTACCTTTTGGTGTCATCATCTCAACACTATCACCCACTGAGAACTTATTCTTAACAATAATTTCTGCTAAACCATTTAGACGTTCACCACTAAATTCCCCCACAAACTGTTGTCTGTCGGATACAGAATGACTGTGAACATAATTTTGCATATCTTCATGCTTATGACGACGCAAAAAGCCTTCGGTATAACCGCGATGCGCTAAAGAATCGAGTTCAGCCAACAAACGAGGATCAAATGGCTTACCTTCACTTGCAGCATCTATCGCTTGACGATACACTTGTGCCGTTCTTGCACAGTAATAAAATGACTTGGTACGCCCCTCAATTTTCAACGAGTGGACACCTATTTTAGTCAAATCTTCTACTAGTTCTACCGCTCTTAAATCCTTAGAATTCATGATATAAGTTCCATGCTCATCTTCGAATGCTTGCATATATTCACCCGGTCGACCTGATTCTTCTAACATAAATAGTTTATTTGTTGTTTGACCTATACCAAGTGTAGGTTCAACTTGTTGTACCGGTATGGGTTCACATTTATGAACGATCTGTCCTACTTCATCTTCTTTTCCTTCGGCAACTTTGTATTCCCAACGGCATGCGTTAGTACATGTACCTTGGTTAGAATCACGTTTATTAATATAACCAGATAACAGACAACGCCCAGAATACGCCATACAAAGTGCACCATGGATAAACACTTCTAATTCCATCTCAGGAACTTTTTCACGTATTTCGGCAATCTCATCAAGAGACAGCTCTCGAGATAACACAACACGTGTTAATCCCATTTTGTGCCAAAATTTGACCGTTGCCCAGTTCACAGCATTGGATTGCACCGATAAGTGAATCTCCATTTCTGGAAAATGCTCACGAACAAGCATAATTAAACCCGGATCAGACATAATAAAGGCATCGGGTTTCATATTAACAATGGGTTCAAGATCACGAATAAACGTTTTGAGTTTTGAATTATGTGGTGCAATATTCACAACCACATAAAACTTTTTACCCTGTGCGTGGGCTTCGTTAATCCCGATAGCTAAGTTTTCATGATTAAATTCATTATTGCGAACACGCAAACTATAACGAGGTTGACCGGCATAAACAGCATCTGCACCATAAGCAAACGCATAACGCATATTTTTAAGAGAACCGGCAGGCGAAAGTAACTCAGGTTTTGGGTATAAATTTGTCATTAAAAAATGCCTCTGATTTCAAGTCAGTATTACTCAGCAGTAATAGGTTAAGCAAAAATAGGTGGGCATTTTACGCTTTAGGCTAGAGCTTGGCAAATTTATTTAAAGATGAACTTAACAAATCCTAACTTGATAGAATTTAAAAGGGAATTTCATTAAAAATACGATTAAATTCATAGCTGATTATTTAAATACGCAATTATTAAATTTTCCAACCAAATGTAATTATTATGTTACCAATCATTTAACAGTGAATGGATAGCTATCTAGCTAACCACTAACCGTTTTAGATTTCTTTATCAATAAGGGGGAAATACTCTTCCCAGCGATACTCTCTGATTGGCATAGGCTTCTCGTTCACAAAATACAACACCAAAGCGGGTTTAATTCCATTCCAATTATCTACAAACTCATAGCCAAGAAGAAAACCATCTTTGATTAATTTTTTTGCTTTTGCATGATAATTAAAGTAGCTCATAGTTAGTCAACTAAAGAATACCTATAATTGACTATTATTTGTACTCTTTTTTAAACAATATAGCAATTAGTTTAAAATAAAATTTAATAAAATAACGTAAGATTAAGTTTGAAAGGGATATGGGTTTTTTAGGAATTTAATGGAGGCGCGTCCCAGAATCGAACTGAGGTAGACGGATTTGCAATCCGCAGCATGGCCACTCTGCCAACGCGCCGTTGAGGTCTAACTGAATAGGTGGCAAATATTAGCATTGGCATGTTTATACGTCAAGATCAATTAGATTATAATTACAGCAATCATTTATCTTATAACATAATTAGTCATTTTTCGCACTTATCCTGACACAAAATAGACATGAATTGACAATTCAGTTAGGTTAATCATTGAGCATGATTTAAAATTTGAAGACATAATATATAAGTTCCTATTTAATACAAAGATTAAACAAGTACTTTTTTATTGATTTTCTTCTGGATATCGGTAGATCCACGAAATATTTTCGTGATTAGCAAATGCGCTTGGAAAAAGATAAACACCGTTAAGTAATGGGAAATTTGCATATTTCCATTCGACTTTAAAATTAGGTTGAAATTTAATAATAGCGTCATAAAGGAAAGTCGTACAGTATAAATGTTCTTTATCACGAGGCGCTAAAATAAATGGTGCGCCTTGTTTGCTAACTAGTTCAGCAATAATTTGCTCAAATTGTGTATCTGAAATAAAATTAGGTCTTGCTATTGCATATTTTTGTGCAAGTTCTGGCGTTATAAATTCTGCTAGCGTTGATATAATAACTTGATTTATGTTATTTCCATCATCATCTGTTGTCGCATGAATTATTTTAATTTCATCCTCAACCGAAATGACCATACCAATATGGGAAAATTCTCCGCCCCCTAATTGATTAATGATCATACTATCAATATTCACCCCTTTTCTAAAAATCCAATCTCCCACTCTTATTTTCGAACGATAGTCGAAAGTTTTATCAAAAACATTGCTGGGCGGATTGGCAAAAACAGATGAAATCCCCAAAAAAAGAACAATAAAAAGATAGCGACTAGATAGCATATTTAAATTTAACTAATGTGTTAATTAAAAAGGGTATTATTGTTACATTTACCCTTTTTAGCTGATGAGAACTTTCTAAATACTTAGTAAAAATTGATAAGCCAGTCATCATTGATCTTAATTAAAGATAATTTAGAATCAGCTTTAAATCCGTCTTTAAAAAGAATAACTGATTCAACATCTGCTTCAGTTTTATTACTTTTATAATTTACTGATGAATTTTCAATTTTATCTAGACCACCATGTAATTTAGAAATAGCTTGAGCTTCTTTAATAACCTCTTTAAATTTGCTTTTCATTAACTCTTTAGTGTCAATTTCATCGAATTTTTGTTTTTCATCGATGTACAGTAACTTTAAAAGTTTATCTAAATCGCCATCATAACCAGCTTTTACAAATTCTTGAGCGACCAATTCAGGTTTATTATCGGAAGAACATGCTGTAACAATAATAGCTAATAAAAAAATACTTAAATATTTTAATGCTAATTTCATTTTTTCTTTACCCTTTTTTGATTATAGTTAATTGGCTTTTCCCTATATTTATAAATTAAGAAAAGGCATGAAAATAATACTATTTAATCATTTTTTTTTAAAGTAGCTTTTTTAGAATGATCCGCTTATTATTTGGTTTAAATAAAAATATTTTATTTAAAATAAGGGTAACTTTTCTTACCCTTTGTTTGAAGAACTCTATATTGAAAGTTATTAAATTGAAACTGTTTTATCAAAACTAAAATGACATTTTAATTTTGAAAAGATTTAATTAAAAATTAAGTAACCATTTGTCATCAATTTTAATAACCTTTATTCTTTCTTCCTTTTTTGTACCATCTTTAAAAATGATAGATGTGATAACTATAGCAGCATCTTTCGCTTCGTTTCGGTAATTGACATTTAATATTTCAGTTTTATCAAAACCGCCATGTTTTTTTGCTTGTTCTGCTGTCTTCGCTATCATCTGGGAGAGTTTACCTTTAATAAAGGTTTTTGTTTCTGAATTGTCATCATTCTTTTGAATGTATAGTAATTTATAAACTTTATCTGCATCACCATCAAACATAGCCTTTACATATGTTTCCGCTAATTTTTCTGGTGTACTTTCAGCTGTTGAACAAGCGATAAGCACGAATGCAAATAAAAACAATCCAATTATCTTAGAGGCTATTTTCATTATTAGTTTTCCTATTTAAATTGATCAATAAACGTTGTAATTTACTCTACTTTAAATTATCAATTAAAGCATTATAAATAATAATAACTAATTTATATTTAATAAAGAAATTTAAGCGTTTAATTAAAATTTTCCAAAATACTTTGCCAATTGTGATCCAACTCAGCTTTTATGGTTATTGGTGAATGATTTAGAGGGTGAATAATATTTAGTGAACTTGCATGTAACATCAGTCTTTTAATACCAAAATAAGCAGTAAAAGCTCGATTTTGATGAAGATCGCCATGTTTACTATCACCTAAAATAGGATGAAATATATGTTTCATGTGGCGGCGTAATTGATGTTTTCGACCGGTTTGGGGGGTTAATTCCACAAAACTAAATCTTGCTGTATCAAATTTACCAACTTTAATCGGTACTTCAATCTTACTGATGCTCCGATAAAAAGTAATTGCATCTTGTGCGGGTTTATTCGGTGTCGAGAACTTATCGGCAATTTTATCCAGCTCTTCAACTAATGGATAATCAATTATCGCCTCACCTTCAACATAACCCCGAACAATCGCATGATACGTTTTTTCAATCTGTTTAGTTGCAAACTGTTGTGACATTAAGCGAGCGGTTTCACTAGATAAAGCAAACAATAATACCCCAGATGTAGGACGATCCAAGCGATGAATAGGAAACACATGTTGCCCAATCTGATCTCGCAAAGTTTGCATGACGACCGTTGTTTCATGTTTATCTAACCAACTGCGATGCACAAGCCAACCGGATGGCTTGTTAATCGCAATTAAAGCATCATCTTGATAAAGAATTTCGAACATTATTTAACAAATACTATAAAAACAGTTTTTCAAGTTCACTCGCAATACTGGTACTGTTATTGTCACCAATAACATGGTCGGCTTTGGCTTTCACTTCATCATCTGCGTTGCCCATCGCAATACCCATCCCCGCCAACGTCAACATTGAAATATCATTATAGCTATCACCAAATGCGACTATTTCACTAAGATCGATATTTTCGTGTTTAGCCCAATGCATTAATCCATTTCCTTTAGTATTGCCCTTCACGGCGACATCAGCGCGATTCGACCAAGACCATTCGCACGAAAATTGATTAAGTGCTTCAACAGCATCCGAAAATTGTCGTAATGCAGGCAGATCATGACTACTTGTGGCAAATTTGTAAACCGCTCCTGCTTCGTCAATTACCTTATCAAAGCTATCTACTTTTTTAATCTCAGGTTGTAAAAATGAAGGCAACGAATTTACCCATTTAAAAAAACCTTCTAAATGATCATCGAGCACTTCATAAGTCATCATTTGGTCAGTGTAAATAAGCGTATGAATACCATATTGATTGACCAAATTAAGCAATGTTTTTGCTTGCTCTTTTGTCATGGGTTTACCAGCAAATGATTGCTGTTTTTCAAAATCATACAGGTAAGATCCATTACAACAAATAGCAGGTGTTGATAATTTAAGTTGATAATAATACGGATAAATAACAGAATGGTGACGACCAGAAACTAAAATAACTTTAACACCTTTGGCACTGATTTTTTCAATCATCGAAACTGTCTCAGGTAAAATTAGACGATTACTGGCAAGTAAAGTACCATCCATATCAAAGGCAACGGCTTTATACTTCATTTTATTCCTCTTTCTATCTTCAAATAACGATTCTTACACCCTTTTACATCATTCGATTTTGGCTAATTTAACGAATGATTTGGTAACTAATTAGCAAACACTAATGCTTTATCTACAACCGATTTACCATTCAATTTTTTGACGACCAACAAACGAGTGCGATAACGTTGTACCGTCTACCATTTCAAGTTCTCCACCAACTGGCACGCCATGAGCGATACGGGTTGCCGTTACATCAAACTCTGCACACATTTGAGCAATATAGTTGGCGGTTGCATCCCCTTCAACTGTTGGGTTCGTCGCTAAAATAACCTCACTGATCGTTTCTGAAGATAGTTTGTGCTTTAATAGATCAAGACCAATATCACTTGGACCAATACCATCTAAAGGAGAAAGATGACCTAACAATACAAAATAACGACCGCTGTATTGACCTGTTTGTTCAATAGCAACAATATCTGCTGGGGTTTCAACAACACAGAGTTGACCGCTACTTTGACGACGAGCATTGGCACAAATGGTACAAATGGATTGTTCCGTAAAAGTTCGGCACTCTTGGCAATGACCGATATTAATCATCGCTTCATGAAGTACATGAGCCAATTTAATACCGCCTTGTCGATTACGCTGTAATAAATGGAAAGCCATCCGTTGTGCAGATTTGGGACCAACGCCAGGTAAGCAACGTAATGCTTCCATGAGTGATTCTAATAATGGGCTAATTTGCATAAATTCGTTTAGTTATCACAATAAATACATTTAGCGTTAATAATACCTCTTTTCAAGCTTTGATAAAACAACAATTACATCGCTTTTAAATTTCAATTCAGGCAAAACGATTTAATAAATCACCCGATTTTAATGTCGATAACCGACGCCATGAATGGTTTTAATTAAAACAGGATTCAATGGATCGAGTTCAATTTGTTTACGTAATTTAGAGATATGCTGATCAAGTGTTCGACTATTTGGTGAATAATCATATCCCCATACATAATCAAAAAGCATGTCCCTTGTCACAACTTGATTTTGATGTTGATACAGGCACGATATAATTTTGATTTCTCGAAGTGAAAGCTCAATTACTTGTTGATTACGTTTTGCACATAACTCGATTGGATAAATGGTTAAATCACCAAAATAAAAAAATTCATCGTTTATTTGGTTAGCATGTTTTGATTTTAAATAGCGTTTAGCGATGGCTTTGATTCTTGCTCGTAGTTCATGAATGCCAAAAGGCTTACTCATATAGTCATCAGCGCCAAGCTCTAAACCTATAACGCGATCGATTTCTTCATCTTTAGCCGATAAAAAAAGAATCGGTATATCATCATCTAATTTTCGAATCTCACGACAAACACAATACCCATCCATTTCGGGCATCATAATATCTAAAATGATAAAATCAGGTTTATCATGTTTAAACAATTTAAGCGCAGTTTTCCCATTTTCAGCTTGAAGAATGGTATAACCTTCTTGTTGTAAAAGATCCGACATTCCTTTACGAATGTTATGATCATCCTCAGCGATTAAAATCTTCATGCACATGCTCCGTTAAAATTAATGAAAACGCAGTACCCGGATTTTCATTGGTTACCTTGATAGTACCCTGCAATTGCTGCGCTAATTGGTTGGCAATAGTAAGCCCAATTCCTGTTCCCGAAACGCCTTCGGTAATGGATGAATTTATCCGATAAAAGGGTTTAAATATTTTCTTTAGTAGATGCTTAGGAATACCACGACCATAATCCCGCACGGTGATAATAGTCTGATTATTTTGGGTCGTCAGTGATAAATCAACTTTTTTGCCATCTACAGCGTATTTTTCTGCATTGCTTAAAAAATTACTTATGATTTGCATCACACTATCTTCATCGGTAAAAATAGTGTGATTTTTATTCGAATTTAAAATCAAATTTAGTTGTAAAGATTTTGTTTTAAGAACGGGATTGAAAGTTTGATAAACTCGCTCAATGAGCAACGTTAAATTAACGGCTTTAAAATTCTGTTTAGCTGGCTTACTTAAATTAAGTACATTTTGCACTAAGCGAGTTAATCGCTGACTTTCACTGGTGATCACATCCAAATATTCAGGTACAGGGAAAGGTTCATCGGTTAACTGTTCTTTTAACATTTCTGAATAAAGTGTGATATTAGTTAATGGCGTTTTAAACTCATGTGAAACTTGACCAACAAAGCTAACTTGTTGTTTAGCTAAACGAATCGCTCGTGTATATTCTCGATAAACATAACAAACGATACCAATAACTAACACAATAAACAAAAATAATATTCCACCACCTAACCAATAAAAGGTAACAAAGTTTGGTGATGAATAATAATAAGTTAATTGCCAATTCTGTAGTGGATAGTCAAGCATCACATTAATGTCATTGATTGTAGAGTGACCATGAACATAGATTTGTTTTGAACCCTCATAGAGACTGAAATTATCATCGATAGATTGATCTTCAAATAACCGAATAATATCTAACGCAAATTTAATCGTTGATAGCTCAAATCCCTTGATAATATTACCCTTTTTAGACCAAAAAATCAGATGATCATAAGACTGATACCAACCCGAGGTTGGCAGAGATAATTCATTCGACGAATTGGGGGGGATTAAAATTGCATTATCATACTTAATCGACTCAACAAATTTAACCCATTGCAGATCGTTACTATTACTGATATAAACAATGTTATTATGGCGAATTTCGAAAGCATTTTTAATATCTGATTGCGATTGTAACAGATTATCAAACGTACCGGCGCCCTTTTCCAAAAGTTGAATTAAGCTAATCAAATAAACGGAACGCTGATTTAACAGCGATTCAATCGATGATTTTATATTCTCCAATCGGCTTTGTGCTAACGATCTTTGCTGATGTTGACGCATTAAAACTTCATGTTCAATACTACGCCAACCAAGATAGCTAAGTGCCATTACAAATATTATACAAGAGAGAATCGCTGCTAATTTTTTCATACTTTCCTTATTTTTTAATTACACCCAGTTTAGTATTTTGTTGCTTTTCGGTCATTCCTTTACGATAAGCTTTGCTATTCCCTCTTTCATTAACTGCATCTGCTGCCATTTTTTCATTCCATTTTATATCATCTAGCACTCTATCCGCATATTCTGGATACATATTTGCAACTGCTTCAAGTCTTTTACTGTTATCCTCTAGAATTTTCTGCGCAGCTTTTCGATCGCCTTTATTATAGAATTCTAATGCTTTAACGCTATTTTCATTCACTTCTTGTATTTCAATCTCAGTAACGACATCTTGGCGCAAGGCTTTTTTTACGGCTTCCAGATTATCGGTATAAGCAAGTTTTACTGATTGTCTTTCTTTTTGAGTTTTCTTATCTAACAAATCATCATACACTAAATCAATTTCCGCTAATGTTTTTTCTTCGCCTACTTTACCTTGTGGTTGCTCGACCTCTAACAAAATATACTTTTCTTGATTAGAATAAATTTGATTCATTGTTACCGTTACTTGATTACCTTTGATTATGCCGTCTCTACCTAATAAACGAACCGGTTTTACCCCATCTTTTAAATAGATATTGATCTTAACATGTTGGGCAACCGTCGACATTACATCCTTGAACTCACGAACAAATACATTTTCAAGATCTAAAGAATCATTAACAAATACATGATTACCATCACTATAACTGGCAATTGATGACATCAATAATTCATTATAATCCTCACCGATACCAAAAGTACTGACAGAAATATTCTTTTTGGCGGCAATAATGGCAAGTTCAGAAAGTTCTTGAACGGATGTCGGACCAATATTCGCCTGCCCGTCCGATAATAAAATAATGCGATTCACATTATCTTTAGACAACTGTTTTTCAACTTGATAGATACCTTTACTTAATCCGGCAAATAACGCTGTGCCACCACCTGCAACAATATTTTCTTTTATTAAATTAATCAATTTTTGTTTATTGTTAACTTTGGTAGAAGGAATAATTACCTTTGCATCATTATCATAAGCAACGACAGATAAAGTGTCATTCTCATTAAGCATGTTAATGGCAAAGATAGCCGCCTCTTTTGCTTTAACAATACGATCACCTGACATCGAGCCTGAGCGATCAATTACTATTGCCAAATTAATGGGAACCCGTTTTGCAGAATCAAATTCATGGCCGGTTAACGAAATTTTTAAATAATTTTTCTCTTGGGTATTTTGCATAACAATTGGCGATGCAAGTTCCGAGCGAATTTCAATTTGCTTATTGACTTGTGCATGACTGCATAAACTTAATATTGAAAGCCCTGCTAATAGGACTGTTTTAATTAATTTCATTGTTTTTCCTTATATAAAAAGTTTATGTCATTATATTGATTTGATCATTCAAACTGTCAGATAGTTGTATTTAATTGTAAAAAGTTGTAAAAAATACCATTTTAGAACAGGAAAACGCCAATAAAATTTTCTTTTATAAAAAACAGATCATCTCATCCCCACTTGCAATATATATCAATCAAATGATGAACAATCGACCGATTTTACTGCATTGTTACGGTTTGTTTATTGCAAGCACAAAGAACGAAGGTATATAATACAAAATTAGCCATTCTTAAAAAGAGAATATTTAGAGAACATTTAATATGACTCAGTTACAAGAAAAACTTGCGCTTATCAAAAACAGCATTATCACCATTCCAGACTATCCTAAGCAAGGAATTTTATTTCGTGATATTACCAGTCTGCTTGAAGATCCTGTCGCATTTAGAACTTCGGTCGAATTGTTAATCGATCACTATCGAGATAAAAAAATCGATAAAGTTGTCGGTACTGAAGCGCGTGGTTTTATTTTTGCAGCACCAATTGCATTAGCGTTAGGCGTTGGTTTTGTGCCAGTTCGAAAACCCAATAAGTTACCACGTCACGTATTTAAAGAAGAGTATCAACTTGAATACGGAACCGATACACTTGAAATCCATTCAGATGCAATTAAACCAAATGAACGAGTACTGATTATTGATGATTTACTTGCAACAGGTGGAACGGTTGCTGCAACCGCTAAATTAATTCAAAAAGCAGGTGGTATAGCAGAAGATGCCGCATTTGTTATTAATTTACCTGATCTGCATGGTAAAACAAAATTAACCGATCTGGGTATCAACTGTTTTACCCTCGTTGATTTTGCTGGTGAATAATCTTAGTCTACTGGGGCGATGTTGTCGCCCTACTCATGCTACGAGCTAACTCCTCCCTTCACTTTTTGTCCATGTTGTATATCAACTTCATTTTTATTCAATACTGATCGCCAACTACCACAACTGACGCTACGCAATAATATTCAATTTAAATCAACCACACGCCTAAAAAAGTCGCTCATTAAAAAGTGAATAAAAAATCAACTTAATGCTTGATTTACATTTTAATGTGAATTATTATTCAAAAATACCGCATAATTATTAAATAGGAAATAAATCAAACATGAAAAAATTTAGCCATATCATTGCCAGAACGCCTGCCAAATCCCTGATTCATGGATTAACTTCAGCAAATTTAGGCAAGCCTGATTATCAAAAAGCCTTAGACCAACACAATAACTATATCCGAGCCTTACAGCAATGTGATGTTGATATCACCCTATTACCCGCCGATGAACGCTTTCCTGACTCGGTCTTTGTTGAAGATGTTGCACTGTGTACGCCACACTGTGCCATTATCACCAGACCAGGGGCAGAAAGTAGACGTAACGAGACTGAAATCATCATCGATACCATTGAACGATTTTACCCAAATAAAGTCGAAAAGATTACGGCTCCGGGCACGGTTGAAGCCGGTGATATTATGATGGTGGAAGATCACTATTATATCGGATTATCGGCACGTACTAATCAAGAAGGTGCTAATCAAATGATTGCTATATTACAAAAATATGGCTTAACCGGTTCGGTGGTCACGCTTGAAAAAGTTCTACACCTAAAAACAGGATTGGCTTATCTGGAAAACAACAATTTATTAGCAGCCGGCGAATTTATTACCAAACCCGAATTTCAACATCTGAACATTATTGAAATTCCTGAACAAGAAAGCTATGCCGCTAACTGTATTTGGGTTAATGATCGGGTCATCATGCCTGCTGGTTACCCAATCACTAAAGCTAAGATCGAAGCTTTAGGTTATCAAGTCATTGAGGTGGATACATCAGAATATCGCAAAGTCGATGGTGGTGTTAGCTGCATGTCATTACGATTTTAATTAAACGCTGCCAAAGCCGAATAAAACATAAAATAAGACAAAATTATGAATACACCTACCCGTACAAAACTAGGCATACTCCCTTTAACCTTACTTGTGGTTGGCAGTATTGTTGGAAGTGGTATTTTTAGTTTACCGCAAAACATGGCTGAAGCGTCTGGTGCCGGCGCTATTTTAATTGCGTGGATCATAACGCTTTTTGGCATGTTAATGCTGACACGGATATTTCAGTATCTTTCGATTCGTTTTTATAAGATTAATGATGGTTTATATGGTTATGTCCGTGAAGGCTTTGGTGATTATATAGGATTCAACGCAGCTTGGGGATACTGGATATCTGCATGGATGTCGTGTGCCAGTTATTTAGTTATCTTATTTAGCGCATTAGGATCATTTGATTGTTTTAGTTATTTTGGTAATGGCACCACCTTGCCAGCAGTCATCGCCGGACTCATCTTTTTATGGCTGGTTAATGCCCTTGTTCTAAAAGGGATTTATCATGCTTTCTTATTAAATTGCTTAGTCACATTAGCAAAAATTATTCCGATTGGTCTGTTTATTGTCTGCATTATTCTTGCTTTCAAGGTTTCAACATTCAAAATTGACTTTTGGGGAACGCCACAACTTGGCTCAATCGTGGATCAAATAAAGCATACTATGCTTTATACCGTTTGGGTTTACTTAGGTATCGAAAGCGCAACTGTTTATGCTTCACGAGCCAAAAACATTTTAAGCATAAGCCGGGCAACTTTTTTTGGTTTTGCGATTACCAGTTTATTGCTCATCTGTGTGTCTGTTTTGTCGCTGGGTATTGTTCCTCAACAAGAACTGGCTGCAATGAAAAATCCTTCAATGGCTTTAGTCATTGAGCATGTAGTTGGCAGTTGGGGAGCAACGTTAATTAATATTGGGCTGATTGTTTCGGTTAGTGGTGGATTATTATCCTGGTTAATGCTTGCCGCTGAAATGCTATTTTTAACCGGACAAGGCAATAATCATACCGTTGCACGCTGTTTTGGCAAATTAAATAAAAATGGCACGCCTGCCAATGCATTATACTTAACATCAAGCTTGATCAGCCTATTGATTGTGCTTGCACATTTCTACCATTCGGGTTATAACACTTTAATCCAATTATCGACTTCAATGGTACTGATACCCTATTTATTATCAGCACTATTCGTCTTTAAATTAGCCATAAAATCTCGCAAAGCTTACCTAATTTTTATTGGGGCTGCGGGATCGATTTATGGGGTATGGTTAATTTATGCTGGCGGGATGTCTTACCTATTATTATCAATGATACTGTATGCGATAGGACTCCTATTTTATTTATACGCACGCAAGCAGCGATCCCTATCTGCCTTCAGTTATGTTCATGACAAAATCTATGCAATCGCAATCATAATATTAGCCATTATTGCCGTTATGCATTTTTATGTCATACTGGATTAACTAACCCTTGGCGCTATTTTTGGAACAAATAAAAATCTGCTAATAGCGCTCTAAAAGCAGGCGAATACTGCCCATCATCACAACGCATACACAGTTGTTGTTCAATGACATTCGCATTAGGCTTTGGAGCAAACGCCATTAATGATAAAGAAAATTGTTTATCTGCCGTGTACTTCACCTGCAACAACTGTTGTAAAAATAGATGATTTGATTCGCATAATTGCCTAAATTGATCTGCTAAATGATAAGGCAGCACCAAACAGAACAGACCGTCTGGCTTTAATAATCGTTTGACTGAATCAATAAGCTGTGTGTAGTTTAAACTTTCTGTATAACGGGCTAATTGCCTTTGGTTCGTTCGACAATCCACGGCCGACTCAAAATAAGGCGGATTAGTCACAATCAAATCATAGCTATTGGCATCATCCCTATTAAAATGATTCACATCCCCTTGTATTGTTGATATGGATGTAAAGCCTGCTTGTTGGCTATTTTGTTGACATTGGTTAACGGCTTGTAAATCAATATCGATAGCATCAATCTGACAAGCTTGATGTTCAAGGCGTTGTGCAAGCATTAACGCAATCACGCCACAACCACAACCGATATCAAGCACCTTATGAGTTGAAGACAAGATCGGAGCCCATGCCCCAAGTAAACAACTATCAGTGGTGATTTTCATCGGACTTTTGTCATGCGCAACAAAAAAGCGTTTAAACGTAAAGCCCCCTTTTTTTAACGATTGTGATTTATTTTTCATGGATAAATTTTTTAAATAACGGTTTATTCGATGCCACCGCATCCGCCCAGCGTGTAGGTTCAGGCAAACGATAACCACGTAAACATAAATTGACCCATTTCAACGCACTATCTTGGCTGATACGATGACCCGATGAAATAAATAACGGATTACAATTATTTTTGCTTTGTAATACCCAACCAATCTGTTGCTGCTTATCGGTGAGTGGCGTCACTTGACCGGCGACTTTAGGTAATGGATTATAATGACCGCAAAGGCGTTTTTTAGCGACACCAATGGTTGGCATATCCAATAGTAAACCAAGATGACTGGCAATACCTAATCGCCTTGGATGCGCAACGCCTTGACCATCAACCAACAATAAATCAGGTTTATGTTCGACCTGCTCCCAAGCAGAAAGTAAAGCAGGATACTCACGAAAAGATAAATAACCAGGGATATAAGGAAACTCGGTTTTCAATCGCGCAACATGATATTCAATCACATGAAAATCCGGATACGTTAAAACCACAATAGCAGCACGGGTGGTATTACCTTCATCTTCAAAGCCTACGTCGGTACCACCAATTAAAGTGATTGATGAATTAAAATCATCGGTTAGGTTTACTTGTTCAGCTAATTGCTGCTGGGTTAGTTTCAATTGTTCTAAATTAATAGACATTTTCTTTCTGCTGAGTATTATTAACGGCAATAAAATGATTTTACCAGAATTAGTATGCCATATACATTAGCAAATCCGACCGAACTGACAGAAGAAATTAAAAAAAGCCGCTTTATTGTCAATGCGGTGCCCGTTATTAATGCCCAGCAAGCAACGGATTTTATCGATCAAATTAGCGATCCTAACGCAACCCATAATTGTTGGGCATGGAAAATTGGTCAACAGTATCGATTTAATGATGATGGCGAACCAACCAGCACCGCAGGGCGTCCGATTCTATCAGCGATTGAAGGACAAGATTGTGATCAAGTAGTGGTGGTGGTAACTCGTTATTTTGGCGGAATCAAACTTGGCACAGGAGGCTTGATACGAGCCTATGGTGGGTCAGCAAGTCATTGTCTACAACAAGCAGAATTGATTGAACTTATTGCCCGAATACCTTTGCAATTTCACTGCTATTATAATGAATGGCCAATTATTGAAAATCGCTTAAAAGAACTGGATGCACTAATTGAAAATCAAGATTTTGATGCCATTGGGGTAAACGTCAATATTGCCATTACGCAAGATAAATTGCTTTTACTACAAAAAAGCATCAGTGATATTACTCGTGGTAGAGTGATAATACCAGTATAAATCCTATTAATTTGCGTTGGATGTTTACCTAGTCATAACTGTCACTCTTTTTCTAATATTGCTAAAGTTTTTTTATTAAAAAATGGTTGCTACGAAATTCTTAAGTTATTACTGAGCACTACCGATAACTCTATACTCTGAGCAAGCAAGAAATAAAGCAATATAGAATGTGTTTTTCATTTATTATGCTGGATTATCCCTGTGTATATAGGAAACACTAAATATGATTTTATTTATTTGCAAGAACATGCTTATCATATAAAAAATGACTTGCCCACCTTGAGTTAAGTGTTTATTGTTAAAACTCATTTATTTTTATTTCTAATGATCTAATATATTTGTTGTACTAGGTGGATTTTCTATATCAGGTTCTGGCGAACATAGCCCTTGCATATATCCTTGTGAAAAAATAGCATTAGGATTAGTTACATCAAACGTAGAATCTTTTGCTTGATCTTTAATCCAATTATCTCCCTGTTTTTTAAAAGATAAAGGATATTTTTTATTAAAAATTAAATACCATATCACCCCCCCCCCCGCAATACTTATATATATAATCGAAAAAAGAATAGCTTTAATACTCATTTTTGATTTCTCCTTAATTTAGTTTTCTTTTTTATTTATACTATCTTGAACAGGGTCAGGATCTTTGAACCATTGATCGGCTTATCCCTGTGTATACAGGGAACACTCGTAAATACTGTTGAAAAGCCGCCTCCTCCGCGGTTTATCCCTGTGTATACAGGGAACACCCGAGGCAGTATCGTTATATCTGTGGACGGCACGGTTTATCCCTGTGTATACAGGGAACACACCTCGTTGAATTTAAAGGTGCGAACCCGTATCGGTTTATCCCTGTGTATACAGGGAACACATCAAAAATAGAATCAACAATATACCGATCCCCGGTTTATCCCTGTGTATACAGGGAACACATGAGGGGCTTATTTATTGATATATAAAGGGCGCGGTTTATCCCTGTGTATACAGGGAACACGCTAATGAGACAACGCCGTCGATTCGCCCCGAACGGTTTATCCCTGTGTATACAGGGAACACGGGTTATCTCCGAAAAAAATGGATACGTCCCCTGGTTTATCCCTGTGTATACAGGGAACACAATTGACCCATTTTTACCTGATTTTTTTCGCTCGGTTTATCCCTGTGTATACAGGGAACACGGTTAAATTGCACAATAAATAAATAAAGCCCCCCGGTTTATCCCTGTGTATACAGGGAACACGGTTAAATTGCACAATAAATAAATAAAGCCCCCCGGTTTATCCCTGTGTATACAGGGAACACATGAGGCGAGAATTTTTGATGTAAAAACCGCTCGGTTTATCCCTGTGTATACAGGGAACACAAAAATCGGCGGGGCTGTTATAGCCCGCCATCCGGTTTATCCCTGTGTATACAGGGAACACTAAACGCCTGCAACCACTGTTGCTTAAAAGTCCGGTTTATCCCTGTGTATACAGGGAACACACTTGGTTGGTATGTGGGTGATTAGTGATACCCGGTTTATCCCTGTGTATACAGGGAACACCGGCAGGTCATTCGGATTACAAATACGATCCGCGGTTTATCCCTGTGTATACAGGGAACACGCACGACCATCATCTTTTGTCGGATCAAGACGCGGTTTATCCCTGTGTATACAGGGAACACTCTAATTATAACCTATTGTTTATTAATTAAAATAGTTAGATGTAAAATTCTACCGATTTTTTGTTGCTTTTTTAAGCGATTAATTTTAATACGCTCTATAAATATAATTTCATATTTATCATATAGTTAATTATGTTTGCTTAGTTTTTTTAGCGGTACACTTCTTGGCAACTTTTCCTATGTACCGAGCAATTTTTCATAACAACGTAACATATTAATTTTTGACGGTTGATTTTAACGAACTACTGAAGGTTGATCTCACCATTGCTCCTCTGTTTTATTAGCTCTATACTGAACGTTATAACTATTAACACGCTGACAGAAGTGATAGTAAAAAAATAGTTTGGAGTTTGATCAATATATTAATTTTTTTTGATCATTCAAAAAACGGTTATCCCTGCGTAAAAAAAGTACCTTATCTCCGCTGTTTTCCCGTATTGTTTCGTTATTCTTTTTTAAGTTCACCCAAATGACAATTGATTCTATTGTGATAATTAATTTGTTGTCTGTTGTACTTAATCTCATTACAATACCTTCCCTTATCCATTGACACATAATATTTATGATCACTTATTGCGATGCAAATTTAGATGATTTACCTTTCATTGTTGATGTCTATAATTCCACTATTGCCAGTCGGATGGTTACTGCGGATACTTCCCCTGTTTCTTTAGAAAGTAAATTGGCATGGTTTCATCAACATAATTCGAATAACCGACCTCTTTGGTTAATTAAATATCAAAATCAGTCTTGTGGTTGGATTAGTTTATCTTCGTTTTATGGGCGCCCCGCTTATTCTGGCACGGTTGAAGTAAGTTTATATATACATGAACATTTTCGAGGAAAAAAAATTGGGCAATATATGCTTGCTCAAATTGAAGAATATGCCCGCAAAATCGGTATCAACGTAATATTAAGTTATGTATTTGGACATAATATTCCTAGTATTGGTCTTTTTAATAAAATGCAGTATCAACAATGGGGATTTTTTCCAAAAGTTGCCGAACTTGATGGTATTAAGCGTGATTTAATCATTTTAGGGAAATCACTTATCTAAACGTTGTACATAACAAATAAGTTTTTCAATTTATTTAGAGGATACAAGTTTAAATGACCATTTTAAAAAATCTAATTTATTTAGGACGTCAAACCAAAGTTACAAGTTTATTAATCATTATTAATATTGTATGGTTTGCAATATCTCGTTTATCTTACCCCTTGAGTTTTGTCGATTCATTGAACGGCATTTTTTTTATTCGGTGGGGAGCAGATGTCTCACAATTAACCTTTTCCGGTCAATATTGGCGAATGTTTACCTGCCTTTTTATGCATGTAAGTATTACTCATCTGGCAATGAATATGCTTGCTCTATTCAGTGTTGGTAACATTTTAGAAAGACAAATACCTTGGTTTGCTTTTCTTGGAATTTATATCTTATCTGGCATAATCAGTAGTTTAACCAGTGATATCGCAACCATTAATAACAATGTAATTAGTTGTGGAGCATCAGGCGCAATTTTAGGCATTATTTCTGCTTTACTAGCTTACAGTCTGGTTAATCGAGAAAGTTTGAAAGAGATGCCAGTTAGAGCAATCATAGTAAGCTTAATTCTTACCGCTGGGTTAGGTTTACTGCCATCAATAAATAACATGGCTCACTTAGGTGGTGCACTTGCAGGATTTATTCTAGGGGCTCTGATATCATTATTGATAAAATGGTTCTACTATTCTACAAAATTAACATCTTTTCTTATTAGTATAGTGTTTATTGCTACTACAGGGTGTATTTATCTGGTGTATGAACATTTTAAACTGCCAGAGATAATTCAACAAATATATAACTAAAAACTGTTAGGCGCTGATAGTATTATGAAACCCAGCGCCTTGATTTAAAGGACAAAAACACCAATCAAAAACTATTTAATATTTTGGCCGGTTCTATTTTACATGCCCTTCTTGCCGGATAATAACTAGCAATTAAACTTAGTAACATTGCAGTAACAAAAACAATTACGACATCAAAAAAATAAATTTGGGAAGGAAGAAAATCCACAAAATAGATATTACTGTTTAAAAACTTATGACCCAAAAGGGATTCAACACATTTCATAATGTTTGAAAGTTGCCAGGCTGACAATACTCCCAGGATTACGCCAAGTAAACTTCCCACTAATCCTGATATGACCCCATACCAAATAAAAATATTTCTTATTAAGCCATTTGTTGCGCCTAGCGTTTTTAATATTGCAATATCACGTTGTTTATCTTTTACAGCAATAACTAATGTCGACACAATATTAAAACATGCTACTCCAATAACGACTATCATAGCTAAATACATTATTTGCCTTATCATTTGGATATCGCGATACATAAAACCATAAGAGTTTTCCCAACTGGTGAATGAGATATCTTCATCAAGATTTAAAACAGCTCGACCTATAATTTGGCTGGCTTGATAAACGTGTTCAACATTAACCATTAACCCCGTGACACTGTCACCTATGTTTAATAATTTTTGCGCATCTGATAATGGTACTAAAGCCACATTATTACTTAAGCTACCATTCAAATCCAAAATACCAATTACCTGTAATCGCACTCGTTTAGGGGGTTTTAGTTGATTGGGATTACTTGAAACAGGAATCAGTAATGATACCCATCCGCCTTCTTTTACAGATAAAGTATTGGCTAAACCTGAACCAATAATAACTTGTTGGTTATCTGCTTTAAAAGCTTGCCATTTGTTATTCAGTACAAAATTAGGCAAGGTACTGATTGCTTTCTCCTGTTCAGGATCAACGCCTTGAACTTCAACAGCAGCTAGTTTGCTTCCATTTTCAATAAGCCCAGTAAAACTGACAAACGGAGCTGATGAAACAATATTTTTGGCACCTTTCAACTCCTTTTGAATATGTTTCCAATCATCCAAATTACCATATTGTGAATATAGTTGAGCGTGTGGCACTACTGATAATACACGATTGTTCAATTCTTTCTCAAAGCCATTCATCGCACTTAAACCTATGATAAGTGCAGCGATACCAATCGCAATACTTAGCGTTGAGATAATCGATATTAAAGAAACCATACCACTCTTGCGGCGTCCTTTACGAAATCGTATTGCCGTCATTAAAGATAAATTCATAATGCTTATCCGCTAAAATAGGTTGTCTGTTAATTTACTCTCGGAAAGTTTTCCATCGCTCATAACGAGTTGTTTATCTAACTTTTTAGCTAGATTTAAATCATGTGTTACAACTAAAAATGCTGTACCTTGTTCTCGATTTAATTTTATTAGCAGATCAAAAATAGAATCTGCAGTTGATTTATCTAAATTACCTGTCGGCTCATCAGCCATCACTAGTGCAGGATTGTTAATTAAAGCTCGCCCAATTGCTACACGTTGACGCTCACCACCAGATAGTTCAGATGGTCGATGATTAGCACGGTTAACCAAATTAACCGATTCCAACATTGCCATTGCGCGTTTTTTAGCCTCATTAGGCGATACCCCCCCTATCAACAATGGCATAACAATATTTTCGAGTGCGGTAAAGTCGGGTAATAAATGATGAAACTGATAAACAAAACCAATTTTTTGATTGCGTAATCGAGCTTTTTCTTTTTCAGTAAGTTGACTTAAATGCTGTGATTGAAAAGTAATCTCGCCAGATGTTGGTTTATCTAACCCGCCAAGCAGATGTAAAAGTGTGCTTTTCCCTGAGCCGGAACTACCAATAATGGCTAATAATGATTGAGGATAAATATCAAATGAAACGTCTTTTAAAACCTCTGTCACCATTTTGCCTTCATTATAAGTCTTATAAAGATTTTTTGCTGAAAGAAGTGGTTGCAAATCATTCATAACGTAAAGCCTCGGCTGGTTGAATTTTGGCTGCACGATATGCAGGATATAAAGTTGATAATAGTGATAACATAAGTAATCCAATAATAATAAACACAATTTGCGTTGGTTCTATCAATGATGGTAGTTTTATCCCTGCAAATGACAGACCTAACGCTTGCATAATTTCATTCAAGTAATAAGCAAGAAGAAGACCAAAAACGCTACCTAATATAGTTCCAATTACACCAGATGTAGCCCCTTGAATCATAAAAATCGACATAATTTGAAACCGAGAAAGACCTTGTGTTTTTAAAATAGCCACTTCGCCCTGTTTTTCCATTACCAGTAAACTTAAGGAAGTGATAATGTTAAAAGCAGCAACTATTACAATGAGACTAATTAGAAGCCCCATTACATTTTTCTCCATTTTGATCGCTTGAAATAATTCACCTCGTTTTACTCGCCAATCTTTAAATTGTAACCCTTCGGGTAAAGGGGTATTTGTTACTTCAGCAATTTTTAGCGGTTTTTCTAAAAATAATCGCCAGCTGGTAATTGTATCGGCCGGATACCGTAACAAATTTTTTGCATCATATTGATTAACATAAATTAGCGCTTGATTGATATCATGATTGACTGAAAACAAACCTGCAACATTAAAAAGACGTTGAGAAGGTATACGCCCAACCGGTGTGACCTGACTTGCATCAGTAACCATTAAACGGATTTTATCCCCCACACTAACACCAAGTTGATTGGCTAATGTTTGCCCTAAAATGACATTATACTTTCCAGCTTGTAAATCAGAAATCGAACCGCTGTAAATAAAATCAGTGATAGGATCACCTTCGTTAGGTTTAATGCCCATTAAGGTACTGACGGTGATACTGTGCTCACTTTGTAAAACAACATCACTGGTAACTAATTCTGTGACATGAACAACGCCTTTAAGTTTTTCAAATGGCGTACTCGGCGTGTTATTAACATTAACCCTTCCTTGAGAAGTCGTAATTTGCGCTTGTGGTAAAAATTTCAAAATACTATTTTGCATCTGATCTTCAAGGCCATTCATTACCGATAAAACTAAAATTAAACCTAATGATCCCAGCAAAATACCAATCATAGATAACCATGAAACAAAGCGACCAAAACCATCAGTTTTTTGACCGTAAACATAACGAAGACCGATATAAAAGGCTAATGGACGAAATATTTTTGACATAAATTATTTATATACCTAAAACTTTTAATAAAGTTTTGCTAGTTAAATGCAAGATGCTTATCATACAGGATTAAACAGTTATAGAAAACAACCAAGTAATTACGTTATAATCTAACAATAATTTTGCTGCGAAATCAATAAAACTTATCATGTCGAAAATACTTAATATTTCAGATCTTATTCCACAAAAATCAGGTGAAATAAAACAGTTTGGTCAACTTGTAGGATCATCGCTTTCACAAGTATGTGCACAAGCTATTGCTGCATATAATGGATTAGTTGTCATTATCACAGATGATATGCAACAAACTACTCGTATTTATGAAGAGTTAAAGCAATTTAGCGATTTTACGGCTTTTACATTTCCTGATTGGGAAACCTTGCCTTATGATAGTTTTTCACCTCATCAAGATATTGTATCTGAACGCCTTTCTTGTCTGTATCATCTTTCGCATTTAAAGAAAGGCGCTCTGATTTTACCGATTAATACTTTGATGCAAAAAGTTTGCCCAAAAAGTTATTTAGGCGGGCATGTTTTTATCATGGAAAAGGGTTTACAAATTAGCCGTGAACATTTAAGAATGCAATTGGAAAATGCGGGTTATCGTTCTGTAAGCCAAGTTATGGAGCACGGTGAATATGCAACTCGTGGCGCACTTTTTGATATTTTTCCGATGGGTAGCAATAGACCTTATCGTATTGATTTTTTTGATGATGAAATTGATAGCATCCGAACGTTTGATGTAGACAGCCAACGAACACTTGAAGAAATCACAAAAATTGAACTTTTACCTGCTCACGAATTTCCATTTGATAGAGCAGCAATCGAACTATTTCGCAGTCAATGGCGTGAAAAATTTGAAGTAAGATTAGAACCCGAAAGTATTTATCAGCAAGTAAGTAAGCATATTTTACCGACCGGTATAGAATATTGGCAAGCACTGTTTTTTAACGAACCGTTAACAATGCTTTTTTCTTATTTTTTAGATAATACACTTATCATCAATACAATTGATATTGAGCAATTTGCTAACAAATATTGGCAAGATATTAATCAGCGATTTGAAAGTCGTAAAGTTGATCCAATGCGACCGCTTCTTGCTCCCTCAGTCATTTGGTCTAAAACAGATGAAATTTTTACCGAATTTAAGCATTATCCACGGATGATCCTATCTAGTTCATCAATCAAAGAATCAACAAAAAGTATCAATTTACCATTTGTTGCTTTACCGGATATCGCAATTGAGATCCAACAAAAAGATCCTTATCGACAATTTAACCTATTTACTGAGCAATTTAATGGGAAAATCATCTTTTCGGTCGAATCAGAAGGTCGCAAAGAAGCACTACAGGAAATTCTAGGTCGGATTCGTATACATCCTACTCAAATTCACCAATTGGATGAACTAAATAATGTGGATAATCGCTTTTGCGTTATGATTGGTGCCAGCGAACAAGGTTTTATTGATCAACATCATCATTATGCTTTTATTACTGAAAATGAACTCTTTGGGCGACGCGTCATCCGTCGTAAAAAAGAGAGTAAACAAGCCATTAATACCGACAGTTTAATTCGTAGCTTAGCAGAGCTTACACCCGGTAAACCCGTAGTACATTTAGAACATGGCGTAGGAAGATATGCGGGATTAACGACTTTAGAAACAGGGGGAATTACAGCTGAATATCTTATTTTGCTCTATGCCAACGATACAAAGCTTTATGTGCCTGTTTCATCACTTAATTTAATCAGTCGTTACTCAGGAGGCGATGAAGAAAATGCTCCGTTAAATAAGTTAGGAACCGATGCTTGGAGTAAAGCCAGACAAAAAGCAGCCGAAAAAGTGCGTGATGTCGCCGCTGAACTATTGGATATTTATGCTGAACGTGAAACGAAACCGGGCTATGAATTTAAGCAAGATCGGGATCAATATGAGTTGTTTTGCCAAGCATTTCCTTACCAAGAAACAGAAGATCAGCAAAATGCTATTGGCGCTGTTATTGGTGATATGTGTTCGCCTTATGCTATGGATAGGTTAGTTTGTGGTGACGTTGGTTTTGGTAAAACTGAGGTTGCAATTCGAGCTGCCTTTTTAGCCGTTATTAATCAAAAACAAGCCGCAGTTTTGGTGCCAACAACTTTACTTGCTCAACAACATTATGAAAGTTTTTGTGACCGATTTGCCAATTGGCCAATAAGAATTGAATGCTTGTCACGTTTCAAAACAGCGAAACAACAACAATCCATTATTCAGGCGCTTAGTGAGGGTAAAATTGATATCATTATTGGCACGCATAAATTGTTGCAAGAAGATGTGAAATGGAAAGATCTCGGGCTATTAATCGTTGACGAAGAGCATCGCTTTGGTGTTCGTCAAAAAGAACGTATCAAAGCAATGCGAGCCAATATCGATATTTTGACTCTAACTGCTACCCCTATTCCTCGAACATTGAATATGGCGATGAGTGGCATGCGTGATCTTTCAATCATTGCTACCCCACCTGCTCGTCGATTAGCAGTAAAAACCTTTGTCAGGGAATACGATGATTTAGTCATTCGAGAAGCAATATTACGTGAAATTTTGCGTGGTGGGCAAATTTATTATTTGCATAATGATGTCTCTGATATAAATACCGTAAGTGAAAAGTTAGCCGAATTGGTGCCAGAAGCTCGTATTGCTGTTGGTCATGGTCAAATGCATGAACGGGATTTAGAGCGAGTGATGAATGATTTTCATCATCAACGTTTTAATATTTTGGTTTGTACCACCATTGTTGAAACCGGCATTGATATTCCTAACGCTAATACGATTATTATCGAGCGTGCAGATAAATTTGGTTTAGCGCAATTGCATCAGTTGCGTGGTCGGGTCGGTCGTTCATATCACCAAGCGTATGCTTATTTATTAACACCACACCCTAAATTATTAAGTAAAGATGCAAAAAAACGTCTTGATGCGATTGCCTCTTTGGAAGATTTAGGTGCTGGTTTTGCTTTAGCTACGCACGATCTTGAGATTCGAGGTGCGGGTGAATTGTTAGGCAGCGATCAAAGTGGGCAAATCGAAACTATCGGATTTAACCTTTATATTGAACTACTTGAAGATGCAGTAAAATCGTTGAAAGAAGGAAAAGAACCAACTCTTGAATCATTACTGACCAGTCAGCAAACGGAAGTTGAATTACGCTTACCTACATTAATTCCAGATGATTTTATTCCTGATGTTAACACTCGTTTGTCACTATATAAACGAATTGCCAGCATTGATCATTTAGATGAACTGACCGATATACAAGTTGAAATGCGTGATCGCTTTGGACAATTACCGGATGCAGTCCTATTTTTATTAGAAACAACCAAAATTCGCTATTGTGCCAAAGAGTTAGGCATTATTAAGATTGAATTTGGTGAAAAAGGTGGATTCATCGAATTTGGTAGCAAAAATACAATATCAATAGATTATTTGATCGAAATAATTCAAAAAGAACCAAAAAATTACCGTCTTGAGGGATCTAACCGTTTAAAACTACAAAAATCCGGTTTACAACATACCGAGCGCATTGAATACATTAAAAGTTTGTTATCAGATTTTGCAGCGCACCAAGATAGAAAAGAGTGATCGAAAATCAATAATTAACCAAATTCTTATTAAATGCTATTTGTCTCAAGTTTTATAATAAGAATTTGGTGATTAATTGCAACCTAATTAGTCAACCTGTTTTAGTATAACTTGGAAATAGGATTTATCAGATAAAATGCTGTAAATTTGTTAATTGAAAATTATCAATAGTGCCGTTTTAGTATTTAGTATTTAGCATAAATATACTCACACCATGTATTAGTTAAAAATTAACCATCATTAACATGTCAATAGATAAACCTTTTTCACCTACATAAATTGTCGCTTATCCCATAAAAATCGATTAAACTTAACCCCCCTAATGAAAATTAGGTTCTGAATAATATTAATAAAACTTGTTTTTGAATTAGAAACAATAACTTAAATATAATGAATTAAAAGAGAAAATCGATGAAGAAAAGTAAACTCGCTATTGGCATTATTGCATTGTTAGGAATTGGATATACTGGACTATCATGGCATACAGGTAATGTTATTGAAGAAAATGTTGATACATCTATTGAGCAATTTAATGAGCAGTTGAGTCGTAAACAAAAAGATTTTGATATTGTAATTAAAAAAAATAATTATCAAAAAAACATTTTTTCCACTAAATTGAATTTAAACATCGAGCTTATCCCTAAAAATAATCCTGATGAAAAAATTGATATTTTAACGAATGAAGAAATCACCATTCACCATGGTCCATTCCCATTGGCGGCCTTATTAAAAGGCACATTTTCCCCACAAATGGTTTGGATTGAAAATGAAATGAAACAACAAACATCGCCAAAACTATGGGAACTTGCTGGAAACCAACCTTTTTATAGTGGTTATATCAGTATTAATTATGATGGTCTTATTACCAGTAAGTTTGAGTCAAAACCTATAAAGATTCTTGATAATAAAAGCAACATTAAACATACGTTAGATATTTCAAAAGGTAGTTTGATGTTTACGATAAAGAAAGATGAAATCCAAACGTTACCAATTTTTACATTAACAGTTGATAAATTAGAATATCATTCAGAAGATAAAACAAATGTAGTATTGAATAATATTAATGCAATTTATGAACTAAGCCAAAATGATTCAGTCAATCAGGTGAAATTAAATGCTGGAGTTGATAATATTGATATCGATGTAAATAACGATATGGATGCTCAAGCCAAAATAAATAATTTAAACATAAATGGTTTTTATGATATCGATATTGATTTAAAAGGAATTTATAAATTTAAAAATATTAGAGTCAACACCAAAATGGAAAAATTTAGCATTACTCCATCAAAGCAACATTCAGTTGAAATAAATAATATGTCATTCGATCAAGATTATAGACTAAATGAAAATAATACTATCAATGCATCAATAAGATCGGATATTGAATCAGTTTATTATGGTAAACAAAATTTAGGTTCTGGAGAATTAGCACTTGCTTATTCCGGCATTGATGCTCAGAAAATAGGCTATGCATTAGATCCTAAAGATAAATACATTTCAAATCCCCCTTCCAATGAAGATATAAAAGTATCCTTAGATTATTTTAGATGGAAAAATGCTGAAGGAAGCATTAACGCTAAAACAAACATAATTGCACAAAATGATATTAATTTCTCAGAAGAATTCGATATCGAGAAATTAAAAAATTTAAGTATTGACTTAAATATCCCTTTTAAAGTACTAGCTCGTCTTAATGCCCAACTAGACAGCACGAACCAAGATCTTGATGATGTAAGCGCAGAAAAGATGGCCAATGAGTACAATAATCTTGTCATGATGGCAAAAATGGTTCTAGGTAATAATCCTTATATCGATATCAAGGGGGATGAAGATAAAAATTTATCTTTACAGTTAGAATATGCGAAAGATCGAGAAGAAGTTATTCTTAACGGAAAACATATCAATAAAGAGAATTTCTTTAGGGGATTACAATATTTAAACTAATCAGATACGCTTATTACATGCCTATTTTGTTTGAGTAACAATAAAATAGGCATATTCAGATCATTCATTTAAATTTGTTCGATTATCCTTACATATTCTATTACAATAATTAACCATACGATTTGACAAATAATATGTCACAATTTTAATTATTAAATAGACGGTTACATTATGATAACCATCGCAAATATATTAAATAGCGAAATAAGGGATGATGAATGAAGAAAAGTAGGTTAGCACTAGGAATAGTTACATTATTAAGTTTAGGATATATTAGTGCATCTTGGTATACAGGAAATGTTATTGAAAAAAATTTCGATCATTTATTGCAAGAAACAACACAAAAAATTAATGACAATCAACATTTATTTAGTATCGAAATATCGAAAAATCATTATGAAAGAAGTTTATTTTCGACGACATCTCATCTGACAGTGACACTTACCTTCATTGATCCAAACAATGCTAAGGAACATCATCAAAAAATATTTGATGATAATATCAGCATTTATCATGGGCCTTTTCCGATTGCAGCACTTGCTAAAGGGTCTTTCACACCTAAAATGGCTTGGTTCGAATACGAGATGGAAGAACAAACATCTCCTATACTTTGGAAATTATCCGGTAACAAACCTTTTATTACAGCGCATGGTGGTCTTAGTTATGGAAATTATCTAACGGTAAAATTAATGAATAAAGCCATTAGCGCAACAAAATCAGAGTTAGATGCATTAGAAGGAAAACTGGATATTTCAGAAGGAGATTTTATTGTTGAAGCGAATCCAAAACAAACTTTTGTTTCGACAGCAAAATTTGATAAATTAAATTATATGCTAAATAATAATAACTATATTTCATTAGATTCTTTCAATATTTCAACAGCCCCTACTCCAGATGGTTCTGGGGTAAATTATAAAATATCAGCTGAAAAGATACAAGCTAACATCCTTGAATATTACATCTCTGGTTTGGAAATCCAAAATTTTGAAAACAATGGAAACTATACTTTAAACAATAAAGATATTTTACCTGCTAATAGCAAAACAAGTATTGATAAAATAAAAATCAACTCAACAAATTTACCTTTCATTAAACTACCTGCGGTTGAAATAGATAATTTATCAATCACTCAGGACAATTATTTAAATTCACAAAATAGCATAAACGGATTGATAAATACTAATATTGGCTCGTTAAGTATGGGTAAACAAAATTTAGGAGCGGGAGTTTTATCACTAAATTATGAAGGAATAGAGAAGACATTTATGGGCTATCCCATCTTTTCATCTTCTGAAAAAGAGGAATCAGCGACTAATTCCCCCGTTGATTTTAAATTTTCATTAGATAATTTTAATTGGCATAATGATGAAGGCGACATACAAGCTAAAGCTTATATTGAGTTGCTAGATAATAAAAAATTAACGTTAAATACCGATTTTAACCAACTTAAAACGTTTAAATTAAAATTTGATGTACCGTTTAAAGTATTAGCTCGCCTGCTAACTCAATTTCAGTATTATAGTGATGAAAATATCTCTCCTGAAGAATTTAAGAAAACATATCGAAATTTGACATTAATGGAAATAATTTTTCTTCGAAAAAATCCTTTTTTAGTTTTCAGTAATAATGATAACGATAAAGGGTTTTATACTGATATTGATTATGACCAAAACCGTGAAGAGGTCTTAATTAATGGAAAGGAAATAAGTAAACATGATTTTTTTAACAATCTTAACAAACGTCTGCCTTAATGAGTCAGTGACTAACATGTAGCCAATAAATTGGTTACAATTTTAGATTCAGCAAAGTGATATTAGCAGTAAGATTTTTGTTGATAGTAACTAGTTTAATTTAAATAATTTGGGCAAACCTAATCTATTTCTTTTCTTGTAAGTTATTGCAAATACTTTTTTGTAATAACTTCTTTTCAACTTATCATTCCTCAATTATTCATACTTTAGGCTATAATAAATCATTAGGTTATATCAACCATATCCATTAGAATTAACTACTATTATTCTGTGTTCAAGATTAATATAAACGATGCAATAATAAACAGTTATTATTGCAATTAAAGCGAGAAAACAATGAAAAAAATTAAATTTACGATAGGAATAGTGACAGTTTTAAGCATAGGATATTTAGGTTCAACTTGGTACATTGGCAATAAAATTGAAAAAGAAATTGATAATACCCTGTCATTAATTAGTGAAAACATTAATAGCAGCAATGATATGAGTAAGATCAATATAACCAAAAGTCATTATGATAAAGGTCTATTTTCAACGAAATTACACCTGACTATCACCGAATCATTAGATTATCAAACGGAGCTTGATAATGATAAAAATATCCTCTTTAGTGATGATATTACGATTTATCACGGCCCTTTTCCTTTCGTCAATATCGCAAAAGGTGATTTCACGCCTCAAGTCGCAACGATAGATTATCAAATGACTGAAAAAGCATTTCCCGAGCTTTGGAAATGGTCGAATAACCAATCATTCATCACTGGTCATGCCAGTTTAAGTTTTCAAAAAGAGTTCAATATTTATTTGAAAAATAACCCTATTAATATAAATCTGGTCAATCATGTGTTTGGCGAAAATAATTTCTACCTATCTGAAGGTGAATGCTTTTTCAACGTTTCTAAAGATTTTTCAACTGTCAGCATAAATTCACATTGGGACAAATTAGAATTAACATCGGAATTCAGAAACCTATCCTTAAAACTTGATCAAGTTTCTATCAAAACTGAGCCCGAAAGCAGTCATAACTCTTTAAATTATGTATTGGAATTGAAAAATCTTTATTATTCAGAAGAAAATTATGATCTTGTTGACAGAAATGATAAAAATGAAATGACATATAAAAAAGAGCTAAATTTTCAGGATGTGAAAGCTTTCAGAAATGGTGATTTCAAAAATGGAATATTACAAAACAATTTAGCCATTAATAAAGTTATATCCCAGAATATTTTCAATGACAACGCAACCGCTATATTAAACCAAATATTAATAAATCAATCTATAAATCAAACTGATGAGGATTATTATGATTCAATAGACATTAAGATAGGTTCATTAACGTATGGAAACCAAAACCTTGGTTCAATCTCATCGAATAATGAATTTATAAATATGGATGGAATCAGTATGCTGTCGTTTGTATTAGGCAAATTTGGATATGGATTCGAATCGAGCGATCCTCATTATGTTAATCCTGATAAACTTAATAGGAGCATGTCCTATAAATTTAATTGGCATACTAATGTCGGCGATATTAATGCTGATTTATTAATTGATTATGATAGTAATGAGAGTTTTCGTGGATTATCTAGTGACGATAATTTTCATCTTTTCAAACTTAAACTTGATATGCCATTTGACGTTATAAATTATATTGCAGCTCAATTTGAAAATTATCAACAAAACATTGTTACACAAGAACAAATTGATAAAATAGTATTAGGAAATGATATAAAATCGTGGTTAGATAAATCAATTCTTTTCACTTTTGAAAAAAATGGAATGGAAGGGATATATTCAGATGCCAACTATTCAAGTGATACACATCAAGCAGAAGTGAATGGTAAAATTTATAGTGAAAAATATTTTTTCACTCATTTTTGATGTGAATTGAGACAATAAATAATTTTTTAATACGTTAGCGGACATATCATGTTATGAACAATCATCTACCTAAATCACCTGAGAATCAATTTAAACGTACTATGCAAACTCGGCATTTAATTATGTTATCGTTAGGTGGCGTTATTGGCACAGGATTATTTTTTAATACCGGTTATATTATTGCAACCGCTGGAGCCGTGGGAGCGATTATTGCCTATTTAATTGGTGCTTTGGTCGTTTTTTTAGTCATGTTGTGCCTTGGCGAACTTGCGGTTGCTATGCCCGAAACCGGTGCTTTTCATACCTATGCTTCCCGTTTCATTAGCCCCGCTACTGGCTATACCGTTGCTTGGTTATATTGGCTAACCTGGACAGTTGCTTTGGGTTCAAGTCTAACCGCTGCGGGTATGTGTATGCAGTATTGGTTTCCGAGTATTTCTGTTTGGGTTTGGTGTTTAATTTTTTGTGCAGTTATATTTGTTTTGAATATTGTGACTGCACAATTTTTTGCGGAAAGTGAATTTTGGTTTTCAATAATCAAAGTCATCACGATTATTGTTTTTATTATTGCGGGCAGCGCAGCTATTTTTGGTTTTATACCGATGAAAAACGATATGCCAGCCCCATTTCTACACAATATTACAGATAATGGTTGGTTTCCACATGGATTGACACCTATCATCATGACAATGGTATCGGTTAATTTTGCCTTTTCTGGTACTGAACTAATCGGTATTGCCGCGGGTGAAACTAAGCAGCCTGAAAAAAGTATTCCTTTAGCCATAAAAACAACCATTTTACGGTTAATCATCTTTTTTGTTGGCACTATTTTTGTACTGGCGGCTTTATTGCCCATGGAACAAGCAGGCGTCATTAAGAGTCCTTTTGTGATGGTTTTTGAAAATATTGGTATCCCATATGCTGCCGATATCTTTAATTTTGTGATTTTAACTGCCATTTTATCTGCGGCGAATTCAGGACTTTATGCATCGGGTCGAATGTTATGGTCGTTATCAAATCAAGGTACCTTGCCAAAATGTTTTTCAAGATTAACCGCTAAAGGGATTCCAACCACCGCAATAACAGTGAGTATGTTAGGTGGATTACTGGCGCTGTTCTCCAGTGTGATTGCACCTGATACAGTCTTTGTTGCATTAACGGCTATTTCAGGTTTTGCCGTGGTTGCTGTTTGGTTAAGTATTTGTGTATCACATTACTTTTTTAGACAAAAGCTTTCTCAAGAACAAATCATTAATTTAAAATATAAAGCGCCCTACTACCCTTTAGTCCCGATTCTAGGCACGATTTTGTGCGTGATTGCCTGTATTGGATTGGCTTTTGATCCTGAGCAACGAATAGCGCTATATTGTGGCATCCCTTTTGTCATTGTTTGTTTTATTGCTTACCATTTTACGCATAAGTATCAAACTCGAGTAACTCAAAATGATTAATAACAATCCTTTTAAGAATTTATTAAACCAAAAAAACTTTATCATTGTTGACGGTGCACTTGCCAGCGAGTTACAACGTCGTGGATGTGATTTAAATGATAGTTTATGGTCAGCAAAAGTATTATTTGAGCAGCCTGAATTGATTCAGCAAGTTCATTATGACTATTTTAAAGCTGGCGCAGACTGTGCCATTACAGCAAGCTATCAAGCAACACCCTTAGGATTTTCCAAAAAAGGGATTAATCTCAATGATTCTATTGCGTTAATACAAAAAAGTGTTGAACTTGCACAACAAGCTAAGCAACAGTATTTAAGCGAATTAGTCCAACCTAGACCTTTACTCATAGCGGGGTCTGTTGGGCCTTATGGCGCCTATTTAGCTGACGGTTCCGAATATACGGGCAACTATCAACTGAGTGAAGAAGCCTTTATGGAGTTTCATTATGTCCGCATAAAAGCACTTATCGATGCCAATGTGGATTTACTCGCTTGTGAAACCCTGCCTTCTTTTACTGAAATAAAAGCATTAACAAAAGTGATTAAACAATTTCCTAAAATAAGTTGCTGGTTTTCATTTACACTGAAAGATGATCAGCATCTCAGTGATGGAACACCCTTATCTTTAGTTGTCGAATATTTAAATAATATTGAGCAAATTGCCAGTGTAGGCATCAATTGCATTGCATTAGAAAAAGTGACATCGTCACTAAATGTGTTAAATAAACTCACATCAAAACCATTAATCGTTTACCCAAATTCTGGCGAAGTATATGATCCTTTGACCAAGCAATGGCACCCTAACTCGCAACATAATTGTACCTTTGCTAATCAGTTAACAAACTGGATCGAATCTGGCGCTAAATTAATTGGTGGTTGTTGTCAAACCACGCCTAATGATATTGCTAATATTGCTAGATTCCTGCAAGACAAATAAAATTTTTTTTTAGTTAGTATACAAAACCAAATAATGTTGATTTTGTATACTTTCTTTTGATTAGTTGATTTTACTATTATCAACCTTTTCTTTTATATTTTTCAACCAATATAAGGCTTTATGTTGATTAATAACTTTCTCATCAACGACCGTAATTAAAGGTAATGGAAGCTTTAGCAATTTGATGCGAATTGATGATAAAACCAACTAAAGCCGGGGTTGTTTTATCATCAACATTGATATTGTCTATATCAAGTGCATAGAGTGTAAATTGATAACGGTGATTAGAGTTTTCTGGTGGGCAAGGTCCGCCATAATTTGCCGTACCAAAATCATTACGAACTTGCTGACTTCCCTTAGGCAATAAATCAATATGATTACCTGCTGATTGCTTTAACTCTGTTGTATCAACCGGAATATTGACAACCGTCCAATGCCACCATCCTGATCCGGTTGGCGCATCAGGATCATACATGGTGAATGCTAAACTTTTTGCTTCTTTAGGTACATTATTCCATACAATGCTTGGCGAAAGGTTCTTACCCTGACAACCAAATTGATTGTAAATAAATTGATCTGTAAAACCATTTTTATTTAGGTCAGGACTGGATATCTGCATTTCAGATGCATAACTGTAACTAGTAAATAACAATAATACTCCGTAAAACAAGGGTTTCAATTTAGTAGAATGACGCATGTTTACTCCTTATGTTTTAAATGAATAAAATAAATAACCAACTTATTGACTAATCGACAGTTTACATCACAATGTTCTATTTCAACCTCATTTAAACTTAGTTGCTAATACTCGCTCAACCGTATCAACTATCGCTTGAGTCTGTGAATCAATTTCAATATTGACTTTATCACCAACTTTTTTATGTTTAAACGTTGTTATCGCTAATGTTTCAGGAATAAGGTGAATTTTAAAACTATTTTCATCTACTTCGCCCACGGTTAAACTTGCGCCATCAATGCCGATAAAACCTTTATATAAAACATACTTTATAAACTGCTTGGGTAGTGTGAGTTGCATCTGGCAATTGGTTGCCGTTTTTTGAATATCAACAATCATTGCTGAACAAGAGATGTGTCCAGACATGATATGTCCACCGACTTCATCACCATATTTTGCACTACGTTCTATATTGACATAATCATTCAGTTTTTTATCGCCTAATGTGGTTAAAGCTAGCGTTTCTTGCATGATATCAAATGAGACCCAATCATCTGCAAAACCGGTTACCGTTAAACAACATCCATCATTCGCAATTGACGCACCAATTTCAATATTTTGCGTTAGCTGACTTGGAAGTTTAACTTTATAAGTTCGTAATTTATCTTGATCGTTAATATCAATTATTTGACCAACACCTTGTACAATACCCGTAAACATATTATTTCCGTTTGAATCTTTTGAGATCTCCATTCTATCGTAATCTAATAATAAATTTCTATGATTATCATTCATTCCTTAACAAATCAATTTAATCGGTTAAGATAGGTTTGAATAACATATGTTAATGACTATTGGATATACCCTAACGACTCTATTTTTTTAATATCCTATTGAAATTCAGTTGTTTAAGTAGCGTTTTTAGATTTTGTTTGACAAGAACTAGCCAATATTCATTAAGTCATTCTATAATGACATTCTCTCTAACTGAGTAATGATTATTTCTCACATTTTATTAAGGATTGTTGATGCTAAAACTTATTTTAGCCATTTCATTCGGTTCTGTAGCGGGTGGTTTACTTCGATGGTTTTTATCGCTTAAATGCAATGTGATTGCCTTTACTATTCCATTAGGGACACTATTATCTAATTTAATTGCTGGCTATATTATTGGTTTTGCCATCGCTTTTTTTAATCATTCAAATCTTCCTCCTGAATGGCGTTTACTAATTGTCACTGGCTTTTGTGGGGGATTGTCAACTTTCTCTAGTTTTTCCGCTGAAATTGTTAATCTATTGCAAGAAGGACGAATAGCCTGGGGACTAGCCACAATAGGTATTCATGTTGTTGGTTCTGTGTTGATGACTTTTTTAGGAATATTGACTTTTCAATATTTTCGATCGTAATCATAATGCTAGTTATAATTAATTACCACAAATTATATTTACAACCTAAAAATACTGTATTAATATACACTGTATATTAATACAGTTAAGAGGGCGTTATGCTTATTGAACAATCAACACAACAAATGATGGCGTTTGAGTTTGAATCTCCTTTTCAACAAGTCATACAACAACAACGCCCGCTATTACGATCATTTAATAAAGCAAAAAAATGGCAACTTTGGTTATCTGATAGACCGATGTTAAAACGATCTTGGATTAACTTTGCAGGTTTAGATAAGCAAAAAGTGATCCATATTACCAATATCAAAAATGAAAACCTAATAGCAACTATTGAAAAAGCCTTACAAAATAAAAATTGTAGCTATGTTGTTGCTTGCATTAAGCATCTTAATGAACAAGATAAAATACGTTTGCATCAAGCGGTGTTAGCCAGTGATACGACACTATTTTTAGTAAATGATGAATCAGGAAAACAATTTACTCAATATCATTAATCGTTAAAAGTAAAATTTTGGGTAAATTTAGATTCATTTATGGGATTCTAATAACTATCTTAAATAGCATAACTTTAGCTTACTTTTTTATCATACTCTCTAAAATAGAGGTTAAAAAGCTCAATCTTAGCTAAACCAATCCCCCCTTTTTCTGCTTTTATAATGAAAGGAGTTGGGGGAAAATCACTTCAACTTATAGACAAAACTTTCCTGATTTATTATGCATTGCTTTCCATAAAGAGCAGGTTTAGGCAAACATTACTTATCAGTTATCGAGCTACTTCCTCATCTCAACTAAAGAAATAAATGGTACTCACCAAATATTCTAGTGATATGCCGTTTATTTTTTTAAATCAAACCTAATGTTACTAAACCTGACTTTTCAACGCTAAAAGATAATGAATACAATATAGGTTTTGATAAACTTTATTTTTCCTATTTATTCGCTACAATTTGGTTTCTGCTAACACTTAGATACTTGCCTAAATGCTATTTAATTTTTTACCCTAATACTAAACGGTAAAAATTAATTATTTCACTAAAACAAGACGCATTTTTGCGGACAAAAAAAGCCAGTGACAAAATAGATATCACTGGCTTTTATAAATTTTAAAAGATGTGAATAAAAGTATCGGGCTTTATTCCCACTCAATCGTCGCTGGCGGTTTACCGCTGATGTCATAAACAACGCGAGATATTCCGTTTACTTCATTAATGATCCGATTTGATACTCGTCCTAAGAAGTCATATGGCAGATGTGCCCAGTGAGCAGTCATAAAGTCTATAGTCTCAACTGCACGTAACGAGACAACCCAGTCGTATTTACGCCCATCCCCCATTACACCGACTGAACGTACCGGTAAAAATACGGTGAAAGCTTGGCTGACTTTGTGGTATAGGTCGGCTTTATACAATTCTTCGATAAAGATCGCATCAGCTTGACGGAGTAAGTCACAATACTCTTTTTTCACTTCGCCAAGTACTCGAACGCCTAAACCCGGTCCAGGGAATGGATGACGATATAACATGTCATATGGTAAACCTAACTCTAACCCAACTTTACGTACTTCATCTTTAAAAAGTTCTCGTAGTGGTTCCACTAACCCCATTTTCATCTCTTCTGGCAAACCACCGACATTATGATGCGATTTAATCACATGTGCTTTACCGGTATCAGCTGCCGCAGATTCGATCACATCAGGATAAATAGTACCTTGTGCTAACCATTTCACATCTTTGAGTTTTGCCGCTTCTTCATCAAACACAGCAACAAATTCACGCCCTATAATCTTGCGTTTAGCTTCGGGATCGGCCTCCCCTTTTAGGGCTGCTAAAAAGCGGTCTTCGGCATTCACGGCTATAATATTTAACCCAAATTTATTGCCGAACATGTCCATAACTTGTTGCGCTTCGTTCAAACGTAATAAACCATGATCGACAAAAACACAGGTCAGCTGATCACCAATGGCTTGATGGAGTAATAATGCCGTAACAGAAGAGTCAACGCCACCCGATAACCCTAGTAATACTTTATCTTTGCCGACTTTTTCTTTTATTCGGGTAATTGCATCGGTAATAATAGAAGATGGTGTCCATAGCTTTTCACAATGACAAATATCGATTACAAACCGTTGGAGCAACTCAAACCCTTTTATTGTATGAGTGACTTCGGGGTGAAACTGAACGCCATAAAATTGCTTTTCATCATTAGCCATGATGGCAAATGGGCAGGTTTCTGTTCGACCAATGACCGTAAAACTATCCGGTAAAGTTGTGACTTTATCACCATGACTCATCCAGACATCAAGTTGATCTATACCATCGTTGTTAGTACTATCTAAAATGCCGTCAGTTAATTTTGAGCGTCCGATAATGTCGACTTTAGCATAACCAAACTCACGTTGATTTGAACCGGTGACTTGTCCACCTTGACCAACTTGAATTGCCATAGTTTGCATACCATAACAGATACCTAAAACAGGTACACCTGCGTTAAAAACATATTCGGGGGCTCTTGGGCTATTTTGTGCTGTCGTACTTTCTGGCCCACCCGATAAAATAATCCCTTTAGGATTGAATTGTTTAATTTTTTCTTCCGATACATCCCACGGCCAAAGCTCACAATAAACACCAATTTCACGAATCCGACGTGCAATTAATTGGGTAACTTGTGAACCAAAATCAAGAATTAAAATACGTTGCTGGTGGATGTCATTTTTCATCAAATTTGTTCCTAAACTATGGTCTATTACAAAATCAAGGTGGTATTGTATCATTTACCGACTAAATTGAACGGGTTAAATAAAAAAACAATTGTAAATATTTTAACTTTGCAAGTTTCAACATATCCTGATACGGCATTTTATTATGTTGATAAAACGGCAATCCTTATATGAATTAGTCAGATCTTAATTATTTTCTTTTTGAATTAACCAACTGATTTTAATAATGAATATAAATTTTTTTAATAAATAAAATTTCTTTACTTATTTAATAAGTATACTTATAATAAGCCAACTTATCAAAAAGAGGAAAAAACGATGAATACTATTTCAATTTCTTTTGTACTACCAACAAAGGCTAAACCTTCTAAAATATGGCCATACTATACAGATCTTAATTTCAGAAAATTATGGGAAACCGATCTTGAAGATTTTCGTATCACTGGCGAGTTAAAAACTGGTTCTAAAGGTATTTTTAAATTACAAAATATGCCAGAAATGGACGTGACGTTATCTAAAATAATTAATGAACAAGAATTTACCGAACAATTTGATATGCCTGACATAGGTTTACTCTATTTTTCACATCAAATTATTGAATTATCGCATAATCAATATGCATTGAAGTCAGAAATTTCATTAAAACCGGATCCGAAAATGGATACTCATGCATCTTATAATTTTATTAAACAGATTTCGGATGATATTATTGATAAAACATACAAATTAAATAGTTTAGTTGAAGGGTAAGTTATGGCAAAGGACAATAAGTTTTTGACGCAATTCCAATCTGATTCAGAATCTGTTGGTTTTCTTTTTATGAAAACTTATTCGTCCTGGCATACAAATATAAAAAATTGTTTAAAAAAACAGTCTATCACACATCCCCAATTTATTGTGCTAGCGACCCTAGCTTATTTATCTCAATATCCTGATGAGATAACACAAGTTATTCTATCCCATAAAACGAATATTGATGTCATGACTATTTCTCAAATATTAGAGAATTTAGAAAAAAAAGATTACATTAAACGCACTTGTTCAATCAAAGATAGTCGTGCAAAATCAATTGTATTAACGCAAAAAGGGCTTGATAAGGCAAATGAAACCGTTCCTTTAGTTGAACAAATGGATCATGAATTTTTTTCAATATTAAAAGAGGATAAAAAGCACTTTATGACGATGCTTTTAACACTCTTAAAAAACCAAACTGATTGAAGAATAGCTTGAGTTAAAAATTTAAGTATTTGCTTTTTTAAGCTATTCATTATGATTATTGAGTTATCTTGCTGCAAACTTAGTTGATTAATAAGTCTAAAAAAATCAATATTTTTTATTATGTAACTGACTATTATGTTAGATAAAAAATATACGTAATGCTAAACAAGCCATTACGTATAAGATGAGTGTAACATTGATAACAATTTGAAACTAAATCATAATTTACATTATTAATTTACACTTACCATTTATGTTCAATACCGATATTTCCTCGATAACCTTGCCGTTTGGTATTTCCAAAATCGTGTTCGTAGCGAGCATCGCCATAAAGATAAGTCTTTTCAAATAAAGGCGTTTTTAACCCAACGCCCAATTCTCCCCATGTACGAGCATAATTTTCACGCAGTTTATCTCTACCTATGGTAACTTGGCTTGGCTTGATAAAGTCATGCAGAATATTACCAATTGCATAGAATGTGGTATGCTGCTCAACTGTTGCTCGGTTATTATTACCCAAACGAATACCGATTCTACCCCGTAATAGATCCTGATTATTTTGATCAACACGACGATATTTATCTTTAAAACTATCTAAATCAACATATTGGTACACTAATTGAACTTGAGGCTCAACTATCCAATAGTCTTTATCAAGATCATTCTGATTTATTTTAAAGGTGTGCCCAGCTTCCGCCGAAATGGCAAATGCCCACCCATTTTGAGTATGTGGATTATTACCATTACGAGCTTCATATTTATTACGTAAATAGGAAAACTGTCCAACTAAATCTAAATAGTTATTCTCTACTGAAAAATAAGTATTGGTTAATCCCAAGCTCAATGATTCTGATTTGCCTTTTCCTGTTCGTTTATTATGGTCAATTATCCCATGTACAGCTCGATATTTATCGGAAAAGTCGGTATACGCTTTGCTATAGGTTAAGTAGATACCTGTATAATTATGGCTTCCATCATCACTTACATTATTCAGCAAATCATGACCGAATTGGAATCCATATATATCGCTCTCTAAATTTAATCGATCTTTGCCATCTTGTTTTATATGTTTGCCTAAAATCCTTCCCCAAGTTTCACTTAAAAACTCGTCACAAGTATTACAATTTGCTAAATCAAAATTGGTGTATTCTCCCCGACGTTCATGTAAAGAACCAATACTTAACAATCCTTGTTCCTGATTGACTCTCGCCATAGCAACATAGCCTGCTACCGGACTGGCAAAAATGGGTTTAGGTTTAATTGGCGTCGGCGGTTCTGGCGGCGTCGGTGGTTCTGGCGTCGGTGGTTCTGGCGTCGGCGGTTCTGGCGTCGGCGGTTCTGGCGTCGGCGGTTCTGGCGGTGGCGGTGGTGGTGGCGGCGGCGGTGGTGGCGGCGGCGGCGGTGGTGGCGGTGGTGGTGGTGTTATACCTGCTTGCATAGTCCAGAAATATTCGTCACCATCAGCTGTTTGACGTTTTGCTAGTTGAATTTCAGTCGCGCCGTTTGTGTGCGCTTCACCATGAAAATTAAGTTCACTTTTACTTTGTCCTACATAAATCACGGGAACAGTATTTATCACTGCGTCAATTTGGCTTATATTACCATCAATCACGTTTTCTGTGCCATTCGCATCTATCGGTATCACTTTAGTCCAACCAGATGCAGTACCTGTGATTTTTAACACATCAGATTGTGAATTCATCGCATAAGTATCGCTGGCATTATTCCACGATGTGTTTAATCTTATTTGAGCATCATTAGATCCGGTATAGTTACCCTCGATAGTTAATATATCATTATATTTTTGATGAGAGGAATTATCTAAATTAATAATGCCTGAATTGCTATAAACATCAGCTTGTATGATAAAATCATTACCACCATCATCATTATAAGCTGCATTGATTGTTCCACCAGATTCAATTAGAATCGTATTTAATTTTGATATATTATCATTACCTTTTTTTTGCAAATTCCAACGAAAGTCATAAGCTAAATCTAACCAAACTCCTGGTTCTGTATTTGCATCAAGAACTTGACCCTCCTCCGCTTTTACTTGCCCTTTGGAAATTAACCCGGTCATTCTTCCTTTACCATAAGCATAAAAGCTGACAGAGGAAACTTCATAGTCATCATGTCCTTGTTCAACACCGTTAGCATCATACGTATTAGAAAAAAATTGATAATTAGGTGCAGTGTAATTACCGCTGACGTTGAGAATATAGCCGTCTTGATGAGCATGGAGATCGGTTTCATCACCCATAATTGTAAAATTAACATTTTGTTGACCTTGATCAACAAAAATTAAATCTTTGCGTGCAACAGAACCTTCAATTACGGGATCAGCACTTGTTCCTGTTGTGGTAAATATTGCATTATTTAAACTGATACTCATATTGTGTGATGCAGCTTGTTCAAATTGTCCACTTGAAGTCGCATCATCATGGGTACCAATTTCCAATGCATAACCATTGGTTTTAATGATCGTTTTACTATTATCAAAATTTGCTGTTAATGAAGAATTCCTAACCATTTTGATACCACTACCATTTAAAGCGTTAGTGGTATCAATAGTCAACTCCCCATGTGATTCTAAAATACCTGGCCCCTCACCTGTATTACGGGTTTTACCCAGTTTAATCCCCACACTATCCCAGTTTAACCTTGAGCTATCATTACCTTTATTAATGATGATAGTGTTTTTCTCTCCTTTCAAAATTACTTTTGGGGTTAACTGACCGTTTCGTCCTTTATTTTCTGCAACCCCATGATTGGTTGGATTGCCCGAAACATAAATACCGATTGAGCGATTTCCCGTTAATGTCATATCTAAATTATCATTGATAATAACTTGTCCTGCTGAACCATCGCCTGAATTATCATAGGCGCCTTGAATTGCTCGAATACCGTTGTTTAAAATTGGCTGGGTTTTGCCCCCCTTTGCTGTTTGATTAATTTTCAAACTATCCACTGTGATTGTACTGTATTTACCATTATACGTATCTCTCTCACCGGCATTAACGGACGAACCAGCTAATAAACCATAAGAGGCAACCGTACCACTTGAATTGCCACCACGCGTATAGTTATCATTGATATTTAATTCCACATTTTTTGCAGTCAGATTAACATTGTGATAAGTGGCAAGACCTAGCATGTTACCGTTGTTATTCAATGTAAAATTTAAATTACCTGCATTAATTGAGCCGCCCGACACGCCATAGGTATATTGATTAGCCAGACCAGTGTAATCACCGTTTACATTGGCGGTAAGCGTTGTATCACCGACATTGAGTTGTTCATGTAATCGGCTTCGAGTAAGAATATAAAAACTGGCATTACCCGATTGGTTAACGGTCGCTGCATTAATATTATTACAGCTTGGGCTATTTTGACCGACCAAGTAAGAGCCATCGGCACTGGCGGTACAGTCTAAAGCAAACGAAGAAGCAGAGGTAACTAAAACGCATACCGTTATCATTGCTTTACTTGCTCGTCGTACTAATTCAGAACACACTATAGTAGTACCCGTGATAACATTAAATTTCGTTTGATAAATTTGGTTCATATTAATTTCCTTCAAATTAACGATAAAAAATAAGTACGACCACAAATTACTATCGAGAATGACAACGATTTATTTAAGAACCATCTGAAACTATAGAGAAAAAACAGATTTAAACTGCATATTAATGATTAGCATTGAACTTTTTTAACGACTGTTTCTGTTTTTGACTTATGATAGCCAAAAAAACAAAGATTATTTTTGAGGACTTTTTTTCCTAACGATTTGGTTAACAACACTTCATGCAGTCCAAATGGGCAAAAAAAAGATAATATCCACAAGCGTGTAGATTCCATTGGCTGATTGCATTGAACAAAATTGATATAAGGCTTTTTTTTGTTTAAATAGAGTTGCTCTTGTTCTCGATTGAGATAAGCCCAATTTAAATAACCTAACGGTTGGTTATTGTGAATAAATAGAGCAAAATTTTTAGACTGGATAATAGGTAACAAAACGGTTAAAGCAGAGTTTAATTCCGCTTTTTTGTATTCAGGGTTTCGATTCCATAACCAGATCATAGCCCCTAATACCTCAGCTTCATTCCATGAGGTATCATGATATAAACTCGGCGCGATAACTCTAATCAAGTCTTGCTCAAGACTTTTCATATAGCTTTACCTTTGTTAACATTTACATACAATTGTATTACATAAAAGATAAAAATTCATCAATTTATTTTTTGTTCTTATTTTCATGTAATTAACTAAAGGTTTTTACTTTGGATTAATAGCAAAACTCATGATCATTAAAATCCTAAAAGATATTAGACTGTTTTCAAACCTGTTAAGTTGTAATTCCTTAATATCTTATGCTGTTATCTCTTTAATTTTTATAAATTACACATTTTTTTTAATATGCTATACTTTGCACAATTTAAGTAAAAAGATAGAAAATAATGAAAGTTTTTATCATTAATTTAGCTAGTGACTTGGTAAAACGCAATAAAATAAGAAAACAGTGCGAAACATATCGTTTAAATTTTGAATTTTTTGAGGCTATAGATGGAAATAAGCTGTCAGATAAATTCATTGAGAATAATGTCTATGATTTCTCTAATAGTTTTTTAACTAAAGGCGAAGTTGGGTGTGCGCTTAGCCATTACAATATCTATAAAAAAATTGTTGAAGATAACTTAGCCTATGCGTTAATTCTTGAGGATGATGCATTATTAGATGAAAAATTGCCCAATTTTTTACATAGTTTTGAAACCCAAAATACTAAAAAAGGAATTTTTTTATTAACGGCAGATTTTCATTATCTTGTTAATCGTAGTTATGAATTGGATAATTTCGAAATTGTTAAGGTGACCAAAGCTGTTAGAGCTAACGGTTATATCATAACTAATGATGCAGCAAAAAAACTAATTAATTTTCTACTACCGATTCGTTATGAAGCAGATATGTTTAAAATATTTAGACTATGTGCAAACATCAAATTATATGCAACATTACCATATCTTATATCAAGTAGTGATAAAAATCTTTTAAACTCTTCACTACATACTGACAGAGCACCTGTTATCAAACAACGTTCAGATTATAGAAAAAAATTGTTTAAAAAGGATAAAAAGCGCAGAGTAATAGCACTTTGGTGTTGGAAGCATTTTATTAGTTGGTCTGAAAAAACCAATTATTATATAGATTAAAATAGAGCTTATTTTTACTGTTTACATAAGATGACAAATTATCTTTTGTCTACCTACACTTTTATAAATAGCACACAATTCCCTTAAAATTGATTATTTGAATAGTAATAAAACGATTTGATGTGCTTTTTCTATAAAAACTTTTTCACTTAAATGATAAGAAAAGAGGCAATACATAATCACCTCTTTTTGTGGTTAGAACTTAAAACAACGCTTATTTAGTGACGTTTTGTTCTTGTGCTGATTGGATCGCCGTTAATGCAATGGTATAAACGATATCATCCACTAATGCACCACGAGACAAGTCATTAACAGGTTTACGCATACCTTGAAGCATAGGGCCAATTGAAACAAGATCAGCAGAACGTTGTACGGCTTTATAAGTCGTGTTACCTGTATTAAGATCTGGGAAGATAAATACAGTTGCTTTACCTGCAACTTGAGAGTTAGGTGCTTTTGATTTAGCTACATCAGGCATGACAGCCGCATCATATTGCAAAGGCCCGTCAATCATGAGATCTGGACGTTTTTCTTGAGCAATTCGGGTTGCTTCTTTCACTTTTTCAACATCAGCACCTTGACCTGAACTACCGGTTGAATAAGAGATCATTGCAACTCTTGGTTCAATACCAAAGGCAATAGCAGTATCAGCTGATTGAATTGCGATTTCAGCCAGTTCTTGCGCATTCGGATCCGGATTAATTGCACAGTCACCGTAAATGTATACTTGGTCAGGCATTAACATAAAGAATACTGAAGAGACTAAAGAGCTACCTGGTGCTGTTTTAATTAATTGTAATGGTGGACGAATTGTATTCGCTGTAGTATGTACTGCACCAGACACTAAGCCGTCAACTTCGTTTGCTTCAAGCATCATGGTTCCAAGCACAACGTTATCAGCCAATTGTTCTCGCGCAATCACTTCGGTCATACCTTTGTTTTTACGTAACTCAACTAAACGCGGAACATATTTTTCACGAATATTTTCAGGATCGACAATTTCAACACCTTCACCTAATGTCACTCCCTGTGAAGCAGCAACTTTACGTACATCATCTGGATTACCAATTAATACACATTTTGCAATGCCACGCTCCGCACAAATAGCAGCTGCTTTAACTGTTCTTGGTTCATCACCTTCTGGTAATACCACCACTTTTTTCGCATTACGTGCAAGTTCAGTTAATTGATAACGGAATGCTGGAGGAGATAAGCGACGAACAGAATTAACCACTTGATTTAGCGATTTGATCCAATTGCTATCAATATGATCAGCAACAAAGTTTTGCGTGTTTTCCATACGCTCTTTATCATCAACAGGGATTTCTAAATTAAACTGTTGTAAACTGATTGAAGTTTGGAATGTATTGGTTTTCACCGTAAATACCGGTAAGCCTGTATCAAATGCAGGTTGGCATAATTTATAGATTTTTTCATCTATTTCATAACCACCTGTTAATAATACCCCCCCAATTGCCACACCATTCATTGCAGCTAAACTGATTGCAACTAAAACATCTACACGGTCAGCTGATGTGACAAGTAATGCATTTGGTTGTAGATGGTTAACGATATTTGGCACACTGCGAGAACAGAATGAGATGTGTTTTATACGACGGTTTTTGATCCCACCTTCATTAATGATTTTTGCATCGAAATGTTTGGCGATATCAATTGCACGACATGCACTTAAATCCATGTTCCAAGGAATGCAACCAAGTACCGGTAAAGGACTGTGCGCATTTAAATCGTCGATTGTGATTTTTTTATCATCAAATTTTGGTGTGTGATAAATTTCTGCCACATCTGGACGTGCAAGGCTTTGTTCTTCAACGGGTGCATTCACTTTATTGACAATAACACCTACAATTTTTTCATTTTTGATACCACCAAAATTAGAACGAGCAATTTCGATTCGTTCTTTTAATTGTTCTGGGGTATCTTTGCCCATATTAACAACAAAAATAATCTCAGCGCCTAATGTTTTAGCAATATTATTATTTAGTTCGTTAGCAAAAGGATAATCACTGGTAGGCACAATACCTTCAACTAAAACAACATCTGCCCCTTTGGTATTTTCAGCATATAGCGCGACAATTTCTTCCATTAACACATCTTGTTGATTTAAACCTAATAGATTTTCAACATGGCTCATTTTTAGTGGTTTTAATGCTGGTATAGATGTGTTGCTGCTCACTAAAGTGGTGGTGTTATCGGGCGCATCCCCACCTGCTCTTGGTTGAGCAACAGGTTTGAATACATTTAAGTTAATTCCTTGACGCTCCATTGCTCGAATAACACCAAGACTCACACCTGTTAACCCGACGTTGGTTCCGGTTGGGATTAGCATAATAGTACGAGACATAATCAATTTCCTCTTAATTCTTTATTAAATATAAAAACAAACCGCCATAAAGGCGGTTTTATTTGTCTTTTAAGCTGTTAGACGCGCAGCATCTTGAGCAATGACGAGTTCTTCATTTGTAGGAATAACCATTGCAATTGCTGAACCATCTTTAGTGATTGTGCCGCCTTTACCAAAACGTGCAGCTAAATTGCGTTCTTGGTCAAGTTCAAATCCTAAAATTGATAATTTTTGAAGCGCCATACGACGAACTTCTTCTGCATTTTCACCGATACCACCTGTAAAGATAATCGCGTCTAAACGACCATCTAATAACATTGCATATCCACCAATGTATTTGACTAAACGATGAACAAATACATCTAGGGCATTTTTCGCATTTTCATCAGTATCATAGTGATCTGTCACATAACGGCAATCGCTACTTACACCAGTTAAACCTAATAAACCTGATTTTTTATTTAACAAGTTATTGATATCAGCAACAGACATTTTTAAATTGTCGTGTAAGAAGAACATAATTGCAGGGTCGATATCGCCACTACGAGTTCCCATCACTAAACCTTCTAACGGAGTTAGACCCATTGAGGTTTCAACACATTTACCATTTTTAACTGCTGTGATTGACGCACCGTTACCTAAGTGACAAGTGATCACATTGGTTTGATCAACTGGTTTATTTAATAATTTTGCAGCTTCACGGCTAACATAGTAATGACTTGTACCATGAGCACCGTAACGGCGAACACCATGTTTAGTATATAATTCGTTAGGAATTGCATATAAATAAGCTTCTTTTGGCATGGTTGTATGGAATGCCGTATCAAACACAGCTACATTTTTATTTTTTAAATGAGGAAATGCAGCAAATGCTTCACGAATACCGATTAAATGCGCTGGATTATGTAATGGTGCAAATGCTGATGCTTCTTCAATTCCTTTTAGAACAGAATCATCAATTACAACTGATTGCGTGTATTTTTCGCCACCGTGAACGATTCGATGCCCAATAGATTTAATACTATCTAATAATTCTGGTTTTTGTGGGAAGATGCTATTAACAATAAATTTAATTGCTTCGCTATGTGCAGCTCCTGCGCCTAAAGATGCTTCGTTTTTACTTCCATCAAGTTTCCACTTAATACGTGCATCAGGAAGATTAAAACATTCAGCTAACCCAGATAAAAATTCATCGCCATTTTCAGGATTGATAATAGCAAATTTTAAAGATGAGCTTCCGCAATTTAGAACAAGAACATTGTTACTTGACGACATAGTAATTCCTATAAATTGAATAAAAAGATATATACCAATCAAAATTGGTAACTCTACACATGATTTAATAATCGATGTGAATATACAAGGTGGCTTCTGATATTCTGCATTTTGAGATAAAATAAAGAAAGCCCCTAATTTGGATGGCACTATTTTAAGACAATAATAGGTGAATGTCGAGGAATCACAAATTTATGAATTTAATTAAAGCATTTAAGTCTGGTCAACGATATATGGAACTTTGTCCAAAAGATAAAGCGCTTTCGTATTCATTTCCGGAATTAAAAATCATAAACCACATAAAAACCGCGAAAAAGTATTTACCACCAATAATTATTGCGTTAGCTGTTTGGCAATATTATATGCCAGCACAATTAGCCGTGACAGTTATCACTATCTTGTTTGCGTTAAGTTTACCCATTCAGGGGATCTATTGGTTAGGTAAACGTTCACAATCTCCATTACCACTCAATTTAGTCGATAGCTATAATCATATTCAATCAAAACTAATTGAAAAAAAGATTTTGGTAGAAAATAAAGAAACGAACGAAAAATTAACCTTTGAATCTTTTATGAAGCTGATAAATTTATCCAAAAAGCATTTTGGCAACTACTTCGCTCAAGATGATAATTCAGAAACTCACAATTAAGATCAATATTCATGCAGAAACAGCTGGCATCATTAAAAAAACAAATTGATATACTTGAACAACAAGTCAATATATCCGAACGACAAAATTATCATGAACACTATTTTGATGAACATTTGTTTAATACCACCAAAATTACCGCTGATAACACATTTTATTTAGAAAAAATCAAACAAACTTATCAGTCATTAGTCAATAATGTAATGTCTCAAAAAGATGAACAAATTACTTATTTATCTGAAATGATAGTTAATCAAATCACCGCCCTGACTCGTGAATTAGCGACGCATCAACTTCGCAAAGAAGAGAAATCTAAACTATCATTTCAAGAAACCCTCTATGAAAAACATTCGAGACACTTAGATTATTTACGACGATTACAAGAGATGAAATACGAATTTGAACTTTCTGCTGAGTCTATAGACCCTGTCAAAATTGCGACTCTCGATAACCGTATTTACCGGTGTGAACGAGCGATTAAAGCGATTGAATTAGAAATGGAAGATGATACTCTTTGAATAATGATATTGTTAAACAAGTTTTATAGAACACGGTTAGTGTTTTTTAAAAAACTTACTTTTCGGTTCTTCACCTCGAGATAACCGTAAAATATTACTACTATGACGAATAATGATTAAACACGAAAGCATTGTTACAGGTAAGGTAAGCTCAGGTTTAAACAACCAAACATAAAATGGTGCTAATAAAAACCCAACAATTGCAGCAACAGATGAATATCCTGTAATGATTAAAGCTAGTACCCATGTAAGAATAAAGCACCCTGAAAAATCAAGACCTATCGGCATCATAATTCCCAAAGCAGTCGCCACTCCTTTACCACCATGAAATTGAAAAAAACAAGGGAATATATGACCAAGACAAGCAGCAATACCAATAATACCTAAAAAGAAAGGTGAGATATTTAATCGATAAGCAATATAGACTGGAATGGAGCCTTTAAGCATGTCGAATAATAATACAATTATGGCTGGTAGTTTTCCATTTAACCGCAAAATATTGGTAGCGCCTGGATTATGCGATCCATGTTGGAGAGGATTAGGAAGTTTCATGATGCGACTAACAATCAAAGCACCAGAAAGGGAACCACAAAAATAAGCAATCATAATCATTATTAAAACTTGCAAAGTCAAATTACCCCTCCTTAGATATAACAACTTTCAAATAAAATATAAAATTACAAGCTATAACACAATCAATCAATACCGTTCATTATAAGCCTAATATTCACATTAACAAAAAAACAAAGTTGGGTTGAAACGCCCAACTTTGATAAATACTTTAAGTTATGTTCAGACTATTTTACTTATTTTTTTGTTTTTCTAACAGAGGTTTTAAATATTGTCCTGTATAAGATATTTTCGATTTTGCAACCTCTTCTGGTGTACCTTCGGCAATTATTTCACCGCCACCATTTCCCCCTTCTGGCCCAAGATCCACGATCCAATCAGCGGTTTTGACGACATCTAAATTATGTTCAATGACGACAATAGTATTACCTTTGTCACGTAAAGTATGCAATTGTGCAAGTAATTGTTTAACATCGGCAAAGTGCAAACCAGTTGTTGGCTCATCTAAAATGTAGAGCGTACTACCGGTGTCACGTTTTGATAGTTCTTTAGCTAATTTAACTCGCTGAGCTTCCCCACCCGATAATGTCGTTGCTGATTGACCAATGGTAATGTAAGCCAAACCAACATCAATCAGGGTTTGTAATTTTCGAGAGATCATTGGAACCGCATCAAAAAATTCACGCCCTTCTTCAACGGTCATATTTAAAATTTCGTTGATAGATTTACCTTTGTATTTAATCTCAAGCGTTTCACGATTATAGCGTGCACCATGACATTGATCACATGGCACATAAATATCAGGTAAAAAGTGCATCTCAACTTTAATTAAGCCATCGCCTTGACAAGCCTCACAACGTCCACCTTTTACATTAAAGCTAAATCGCCCCGGATTATACCCTCTGGCTCGTGCTTCAGGTACCCCTGCATAAAGCTCACGAATCGATGTAAAAAATCCGGTATAAGTAGCAGGATTTGAACGTGGCGTTCGTCCAATCGGGCTTTGATCTATCGCGATAACTTTATCAAAAAAGTTAAGACCTTTAATGGATTTATAAGGTGCAATATCACTTTTTTCAGCGCCATTGAGTTCATTTTGAGCGAGTGGGTATAAAGTATCATTAATTAAAGTGGATTTGCCCGATCCCGATACCCCAGTGATACAGGTGAAAAGTCCGACCGGAATATTTAATGTGACATCTTTAAGATTATTACCCGTTGCCCCAATAAGCGATAACATCCGTTTTTTATCAACTTTAGTACGTGTTGCGGGGATTTCGATTTTTTCTTTACCGGATAAATATTTTCCTGTTAGCGATGCATTATTTTCCATAATTTGTTTAGGTGTTCCTTGAGCCACAACTTCGCCCCCGTGAACCCCTGCCCCTGGACCAATATCAATCACGTAATCGGCAGCCATAATCGCTTCTTCATCGTGTTCAACCACAATGACGGTATTACCTAAATCACGTAAATGAGTCAATGTATCAATTAAGCGAGTATTATCACGCTGATGGAGACCGATAGAAGGCTCATCAAGTACATACATTACACCAACTAAACCGGCACCGATTTGACTGGCTAAGCGAATACGTTGCGCTTCACCGCCGGATAAGGTTTCTGCCGAACGTGATAACGTTAAATAATTAAGTCCAACATTAATTAAAAACTGCAATCGGTCATTAATTTCTTTCAGAATTTTTTCTGCAATTTGGGCGCGTTGACCTGTTAACACTAAGTTGTCAAAAAATTCTTTTGCTTGTTGAGTACTTAAATCACTAATTGTCGGTAAATTTGTATCGTTAATAAATACATGTCTTGCGGTTGTACATAACCTTGAACCATGACAACAAGGACATGGGCGGTTACTGATGTATTTAGCTAACTCTTCACGAATCGTTTGTGATTCGGTTTCTTTGTAGCGACGCGTTAAGTTATTTATAATACCTTCAAAAGTATGTTTACGTTTAACAACATCACCACGATCATTGGTATAAACAAACGTAATTTCGGTACTACCTGAACCATTTAATAAAATATCTTTTATTTTTTCAGGTAATTTTTCGTAAGGCTTATCAATATCAAATTTATAGTGATCTGCTAACGATTTTAACATCTGAAAATAGTAGAAATTACGACGATCCCATCCTTTTATTGCCCCCGCAGCTAATGAAACTTCAGGCATTTGTACAATGCGTTTAGGATCAAAGTACTGTTGAACACCTAAACCATCACATTCTGGACATGCACCTGCTGGATTATTAAATGAAAATAAACGAGGTTCTAATTCAGAAATGCTGTAACCACAGATAGGGCAGGCAAAATTAGCCGAAAATATTTTTTCTTCAGCTTTTGGATCATCCAAGTTGGCTACTTTAACTATACCATTGGTAATGGATAATGCTGTTTCAATTGATTCTGCCAGACGTAATTTTAGATCGTCACGAATACGAAAACGGTCGACGACAACTTCAATAGTGTGTTTCTTTTGTAATTCAAGTTGTGGAGGATCAGATAAATCATATACATCACCGTCTACCCTTACCCGTATATAGCCACTTGCTGAAAGTTGTTCAAATAGCTTAACAAATTCACCTTTACGTTCAGTCACCACCGGTGCGAGTAGCATATACCGATTTTCAACTGGTAATGCCATAATGCTATCGACCATTTGCGATACTGTTTGCGCTGCTAACGGTAAATTATGATTCGGACAACGAGGTTCCCCTATTCGGGCAAAAAGTAACCTGAGGTAATCATAAATTTCAGTAATCGTACCGACCGTTGAACGAGGATTATGCGATGTAGATTTTTGTTCAATTGAAATCGCTGGTGATAATCCTTCAATGTGATCAACATCGGGTTTTTCCATTAATGATAAAAACTGTCGTGCGTAAGCAGATAACGACTCGACATAACGCCGTTGCCCTTCTGCATAAAGCGTATCAAATGCTAATGAAGATTTACCAGAACCTGAAAGCCCGGTAATAACGACAAGTTTATCGCGTGGAATAATGACATTAATATTTTTTAAGTTGTGCGTTCTCGCACCTCGAATATCGATATCTTTAATTGACATAGATCTCTTCTTAAGTATGTTTTTTGAACAATTCAAATGAAAAATTAACTGTATATTATACCAGTAATGAGTGATGAAATATAGTACTAATTGATATTTGATAAGTTAATATGCAATGCAAAATCTATATTTGAACAACTAATTTAATAAATAAAATCAATATGCAATACACAATGCTAAATTTCATAATAAGATAATCGTATCTAAACATTTAAGCTAAATGTGCCTATATAAGCTTATTTTCCGTGGTTAGCATAATATTTAACGCGCTATCTCTATATCATAAATTTATCTGTTTAGATGAGGTTTAAGTAGTCATCTGATATTAGCCTGCTCCAAATAAATCAATTTAGAGCATTAATCCTAATTTAGAGACAATCTAAGGCAATTTTAATTACAACTTTACGTACGTTGGTGATTTCATTGACCAACGCACACAAAGGCTTATGTACCTCATTAGGAAAAAAGATAATAAAATCGTTTGAATGCAAAACGAGTAATGTTTCTTCCTTCGGCGTTTCAACAAATGCAATATCATTGGTTGTAAGTTGATCATCGAGCATGTTGGTATAAGGTGGTAAGGTATTAATCGCCATACCTTCTGGACCATCTAGAACAATTTGTACATCAATATATTTTTGATGATATTCAGGGTTAGCCTGATCAATGTGACGTGTTGTACTATCTGATAGCATAAAAAATATTTTATCACCGTCAATTTCATAACGTCCAATAGGCGTATTTTGATTAACATTATCTTTGATATATTCGATCGATTGTTTTATTTTAGCGGGCAAATAAGGGACTAAATTTAAATGGTTAATATTACCTATAATCATATTTATTGATCCTTGTTGAACAATGATAATTTACAAGCTGGAATAATATAAATTTTTTAGAAGTATATACTTTACTCTCGATTATTTATAGTTAAATCACTCGATGAATAGGTTCAAAATAACTATAGTTTCAATAAATATTTATAATTGATGACACTTTCAATTATTAAAGTTCAAAAACTCTTTTTTTAATTTTGCCATTCCTTTGTTTGTTAGAAAGCTATTGTTTATTTTCTTAACATTGTTCATCTTTTTTTATCGCTCATAAATTCAACCAGATTAGAAAATTCTTCAATCCTTAACCGAAAAAATGATAAACATTGTGCAATTAATCAATTTTTTTTATTTTTCTATTGACGTTAAAATTAAGATGGGTAAAATGCTCTCCATTCAAAACGCATTTACTTTTTAGTAATCAGTTTCGAGCCCGGGTGGTGAAATCGGTAGACACAAGGGATTTAAAATCCCTCGGCCTTTTTGGCCGTGCGAGTTCAAGTCTCGCCCCGGGCACCATTATAATTTTCTTATTTTTCTTCACTTTTATCCATATCTCTGTAAAACTTATATTATATAAAGCGTTGTAGATTTCGACTATCCTAATCCATTTAATCACTTTTCTATCAATCTAAATTTTTTACGGGTACAAATACGGGTACATTTTAATTCGTTATTTTTTTAGGTTTTCTTTAAATTCTGAATAGTTCATATTTGTTTTTCCGGATATTTTTTAATATAGCGTTCTAGTTGTGCAATGATATTCAGTATTTCTTTTTGATTAACGCTAAAGAACAATGAATATTCCGAATCAAAATCCTCTATGTATTTAGGGTTTAATTTATACCTTAAAACTATTTCAAGCTGATTATTCTTAAATTTAATCGATAAGATGGGTTCCATAAAAAGAATTTCATCAGCTTCATCAAAATTGATATTTTTCAAATAACTTAACCATTCTTTTAATTTAACTAATTCTATTGTTAAAAGACAATTGTCTTTATTATCAAAAAAAGATTGTCTTGAAATCTTTAATTTCAATATTAATACTGAGCCAATTAGAATCCCAATATTCTCTGGAAAATGGATAACCATAATCTTCTACATTTAGTTTAGGGTCTTTATTCTTATTTTTTAGAATTACCATTTACCAGAGTTTAATAAACAAATTATTTATCAAATATAATCTTGTATTAGAGAAAAGTATTTATTGTCTTCGTCTTCAAATATTTCTTTTCCTTCAAGCATATAAGCGCTCATCAATGCATCTTTAGCTTTATCTATATTATTTAATTCATAATACGTTTCTCCAAGCCCTAACCATACATAGCCGTTTCTTAATCCGTCAGGACATTTTAAAGCTTGTTCATAGTTGTTATTGGCTTGTTGAAAATTGCCTAGATTGAAATAACTATCTGCCATTGCCGTGTAAATATGTAAACTAATTTCCCAGTCTTCTTTTTGGAGAGGAACTAAATTTAAAGCAGATTCGTATTTTTCAATCGCTTTTTTAAATTTTCCTGCTTCGGCGTATAGGTCTCCTTCTTCTAATTCAGAAACAATTTGAATGTATAATTCATCTGTTAATTCCATATCGTTTATATCCTTTATATGTCTAATTTTTTATATACTTTTCAGGATGTCGGTAAAAATCTATGTATCTAGGGTCTTCACCTTCAAAAACTCTATATCCTGCTAAAGATACAGCATTATCCCATTCTTCTTTAGCTTTTAAATAATCACCTATTTCAAAAAAATACTTTCCAAGATAGAAATTTAAGTCTTCATCATTAAGATGCAAGTTGTTATTAACCATAATCATATTATTAAGCCATTTTTTTGCACGTTCAAAATCTTTAATTTTAAGACAATCATCAACAATTGAACTAGCTGTATTATAAGCCTCATTCCAATTTTCTTTGGGATCTGGATATAAGTCCCATGCTTGTTCTGATAAAATAAAAGATTCTTCAATTTCATTGTTTAGAAACTTTTCATAGGCCAAATCGGTTAATGTTTCAATTTCATCCTGTAATTTTTTGTCCAATACTGCCATAATTTTTATCCCTTTTTTATTTTAGCGGAGGTTTGTAGGTATATTTGTTACTACTTCTTGTATTCTAAATAAAACTCTTGATAAATTCCATCTTCTTGTCCAAAACAATGACCTTCTGATTTTGTAAAAGCAATAGAAAAAGATTTAAAAGCTTCATCATATTTTTTTTCCTCATATTCAATTTTACCTTTCATTAAAAAAAATTCACCTGGATGTTGTTTTTGGATATCATCTAGTTTTTTTAACGTCATTAACCATTTTTTAGCTTCTGAAAAATTAATATTATATTTTATGAAAAATGTAATCATTGTTTTTGCTATTCTATAACTTTCTTCCCATTGACTTTTAGGTTCAGGTAATAGATCCCACTTTTCATATTGGAATTTGATAAATTCTGAATAGTGTTTCTTTTGTATGCTATCTCTTGCTTTTAAAACTAATGTATTAATTTTACTTTGTAGTTCTTCCGGTAATTCTATACTTGCCATAATTTTTATTTCTGTTTTTATTTTAGCGGAGGTTTATACGTTTCGTTTAACATTCCTCCCCTGCTACGGTTAATTCTATAATATTCGAGTTCGTAATTTTTGCTGTCTAACATCCATTTGCGTACTTCTTTGCTTTTGGGGCCAAATTTTCGTCCTTCTCTGTTCCACCAACTTACGGCATCTTCTATATGGGACATATCCGCATCTTTTATATTTCTCCACTTATTAGAATGTTTATCCCAAAATTCTTTAATTCGCTGATTTCCTGCCTTTCTAATCCTTGCATCATCCTTTCAAATACCTCCCTGCCGGTTTTGCTGTTTTTACCGGGTAAGCGAGTTTGCCGACAAAGTAGGTATGCCAATTTTCTACTTGTCTCATTTAATTTTACAATTCTCAATTTCATAATTGACTAATCCGACTTTTATTTCAGAAGCTAAAGATGAAAATACGATACTAGGTATTACTTCATCAATACCTAGACAGAGTAAATCAGAATATCCTTTTTCATTTTCAATGCCCCAAAGTTGCATGAGGGATTTATTTGTAAAATTATTTGCCCAATCTGGAATAAAATATTGGTTAGTTTCTATTAGGGAAGGAATATGAACAATAAGTTCATCGGTATCATCATTCACAGTAATTTGTAAAAAATATTTGGATATTTGTACTACTATTTCAATATAACCTGTGGTATTGGAATCAAATTTTTTACAGTAAAACTGAGTTATGGATAATCCTATTAAGTTTTCGATTTTTATCATAATGATTTTCTTAATTCTTTTTAGCACATTTTAAAACTTCTCCAGAATTTTTCCCGCATTATGTTCGGTATTTTAAATAACCGTACCGGAAGCATATTTATTAGTGAGTTCATCAATATATTTTATGTTTTGTATTTTCATTTTATTGAAATGAATTATACCATTCTTTTATTTTAGCTATTTGATTCACTTCTGGGCATATTATTTCTATAATACTTTTCAATTTGTTAACAAAAAATAATATTTGAATATCTAAATTATCTTGTGTTTCAGCGGTTATAGAAGGGGTCCAACCAGTAGTTGAAATGTTTTTAATTTCAACTATTTTTTTATCATGAATTAAAAGTAATTTTCTATTTGTTCCTACTTCGTAAAAATCTAAGATATGTTGTTTTTTAATACCTTTTGTGACTTTTAATATATCATCTAATTGTTCCAGAAAAACAGAGAGATCACCAAATACAGTAACGTTCCATGCTTCACCTAGTGAATTGAAATAAAACTTTATTTTATGAGTTTCATAAATAGCATCTTCAATGATAGAAAGTGCCTCTGTTAAGGAATCTTTATCATATAACTCAAACTTAAAGTCAGTTAGTTTCGTTAATGGTTTTTCAATGATTAAATCAAATTTCATAATGATGTATTTAATATAAGGTTAATCATTGATTTTCCTTAATTCTACTTTTTTCATTCCCGAAAACTGGACTATTTCTTTTAATTCATATACTTTTTCAATCATATCTACACATTCATCATAATCTGCATATTTTTGTAGGGTATAATTTTCAGCAACTCGCGGAATGTCTACCAACCATTTATTGTCGGAAACAAATAGAAACTGAATACATCTATCTTCATCATCTATAATTCCTAAAAAAGAGTCTTCCTCTTCCGACAGGTAATAAAATTCATCTAATGCTTCATCTAATGTATATTCTTCGGGTTCTATTTCTTCGTCTGTTTCAATGTCATATAAAAATAATTTCATCTTTAACTCAATTTTATCTAACTCTTTAATACATTTTTCTTTTGCTTTGGTAACATCTCCCGATAGATCGCCATAATGACTTTCTTTAATTCCTAATTTCTTTCTATATAAATCTTGAATCGTGATAATCATGCCGGTTAAAGCATCGGGATTTGTTTCATTTCTTATCGCACTATTGATATATTGGGTTATTTTTAATTTCGTTGATTTATGACGAAACCAAATTTGCCTCATCGCAGCAGCGCCACATTGACGTAATGTTCCTTCCGGATCATTTAACATACGTTCATTCAAATACCCTAAGTCTTTTGAATTACCAATCCAGCCCAATACAATGATACTGGCAAAGCGTAACTCATATTCAGGCGATTTTATTTCTTGGATGGCGAGTTTTTTGACTTTAGAATATCTTAGATGTCCTAAAATTTTAATCAATTCTGCTTGCTTTTGGTGTGTTTTTTCTTGTTCAAATTTTTTTAATAGAAACTCACCGACTTTAGTTTTATCTCTTTCATTAACGACTTCTGAGTAAAAGAAAGATTTTATTAAGTCTCTTTCACCACTATCCAAATTCTTATTGTTCATTAATAAATAATGATATTCTAAAAATTCATTGGAATCTGACGCTAACAAATCTTTTTTTAATTCAAAAACATGATCCATAAACTCATCTGTTCCAATGTATTTTTCATACTTCGCTTTTAATTCTTCTATATTCATACCACTGGTGTCCTAAAAGGATTAAGAAATTCAAAATTTTTCTTATCATTATATATTATTATTGAAAGGTGATGATCTTTCTTCTCCAAAATCACTTTAGTTGGCTGATCGAGGAAATAAAATTCAGTTTTTGTATTATTTATCAGTTCTTTAATTGCTGTCATTAAACTGAACCATAATTGACTAATCCGACTTTTATTTCAGAAGCTAAAGAAGAAAAAACGATACTAGGTATGACTTCATCAATACCTAGACAGACTAAATCAGAATATCCTTTTTCATTTTAAATGCCCCAAAGTTGCATTAGGGATTTATTTGTGAAATTATTTGACCAATCTGGAATAAAATATTGGTTAGTTTCTATTAGGGAAGGAATATGAACGATAAGTTCATCAGTATAATCATTCACAGTAATTTGTAGATAATAGTTTGATATTTGCACGACTATTTCAGTATAACCTGTCGAATTGGAATCAAATTTTTTACAGAAAAACTGCGTTATGGATAATCCTATTAAATTTTCAACCTTTATCATAATGATTTTCTTAATTCTTTTTAGTTCATTTTAAAACTTCTTTGAAAATTTTTCCGCATTACGTTCGGTTTTTTTAATAACTAAAAGAATGCACTATAAAATATTATGGTAAATTTAAATATTCAGGTTTTAAAATGTTTTGATAATCTAATAAATATTCGTAATCTAAATAATGTTTAGGTGAACGAATAAAATTACCAGTCAAATTGACTTTTGTTTCTTTATCTTCTCGTTTATAAGTACCATCTTGTTTATTGTTAAGAACTGATGTCCATTTTAGCAATTTTTTACTATACTTAAATAATGCTTTATTATGGATTTTATTTTTTATATCTTCTTTTGTTACCTCCACTTGAGATAAAAATAAATTATTATCATCCCAATTTATTAATTTATTTGTTTTAAAATATAAATCCATATTGTATCTGTTGTATACCATCCATAAATATTTTACCAATTCTCCTTCGTGATTATATTTTAAAAAGCTAATGTCAATTCCATAAAATGAATTGTTTATGCAAGCTAAAGGAGTTTCTCCGGCTAAGATTGTCACATAATATTGTTGATGATTGTGGCTTGAAAAGGCATATTCAGCCCATTTTTTAGGATTTTTAATTAACTCTAATTCTTCTTTGTTAAGATTATTATCTAAATAGTTTTCTTTGATATTGTTGAGTGTGTTTTCTTCTGAATTTAAACTCTTCTTTATCCAATTGTATTCTTTAAACTGAAAGTTATATTTGCTCATCATTAATCACTTTTTGAATAATACTGAAATATCATCAATTATACTTACACCTTTTTAGATGCATATTTTAAAATATCCCCCGATACCCCTTCATATTATCTACATGGAGGTAAACCTTATCACCAAGAGATACCATGTTTGGGATTCTCTTATCATTGTAGAAAAACAAGGCTGCGCATTATGCACTAGCCAAGCGAGTTTGCCAACAAAGTAGGTGTGCCACTCTTCTACTTCAAAATTATAGACTTATAAAAAAGGTTTTGTCTTTTTACGCGGTACCATTTTTTTATTTTGGTTTGTATTTGGTCTTGTTCGGTGAGGTCGGTGGCGTCTTTCCAGCCATCTTTTGTGTAAAAAGGGGGCGGCGGTGATTTAAATGGTTTCGTCTTCCGGTTCTATTTGTAAGGTGGTGTCTATCTGTTTGCGGATATTTCTAACCACTAATTAGATATTGATTACATTTAATTCTTCTAAGAAAACAGCGCTGCCCATAACCATTCGCTTTAAGTTATCCTACAAAATTTACTTTAATTACTGGATAAAAACTTAATAAACTTTGGCTAAACTGCCATATGGCAGTTGATATGAGATAAAATTTGAATAGATAACCAGTCAAATGTGACATTGTCACTTTTCTAAATCAATGTTTTATAAATTTGATTAGAAAATTCAATACAAGTAGTCTAGTCATTAGACACTAAATGAAGAGCCACAACCACAAGTCGTTGTTGCATTAGGATTATCGACAACAAAGCGTGAACCTTGTAGACCTTCTACGTAATCTATTGTTCCGCCAACTAAGTATTGTAAACTCATAGGATCGATAACTAATGAGACACCATTTTTTTCGATCGCCAAATCATCTTCATTTACTTTTTCGTCAAATGTAAAACCATACTGAAACCCACTACATCCACCGCCAGTGATATAGACTCTTAACTTAAGATTTGGGTTTTCCTCTTCAGTAATTAGAGTCTTTACTTTATTTGCAGCAGCATCAGTAAAGTTAATTGGTAAAGCATTGCTCATTTTCTTCTCCTACTATCTAGATCTGCTTATTATATACTGTCCAAAAATGAAATTACAAAATGAAAAATTCTATTATTTAAATTTTTGTTAGGTTGCTTGAAATAATTTTAAAACTATGAATAAATACCACCATATTTCTTCAATGAGAACACAGAATATGTTAACAAAGTCATTAAAATCCGAAAAATATTTTCACCAAGCTTTATCTGTTTTGCCTGGTGGAGTAAATTCACCGGTACGGGCTTTCAATGGTGTTGGTGGAACGCCATTATTTATTGAACGTGCCAATGGTGCTTATATATATGACGTTGATCAAAATGCTTATATCGATTATGTAGGTTCATGGGGGCCAATGATTCTTGGACACAATGATCCTGATGTTGCTAACGCAGTTATTCAAGCTGTTCATCATGGACTCAGTTTTGGTGCGCCAACCGAAATCGAAACTAAAGTTGCAAATTTAGTCACAGAGATTATGCCATCGATTGAAATGCTCCGTATGGTAAACTCTGGTACCGAAGCAACAATGAGCGCAATACGTGTGGCTCGAGGCTTTACGGGGCGAGATAAAATCATTAAATTTGAAGGCTGTTATCATGGACATGCAGATTATCTATTAGTCAAAGCTGGATCGGGAGCGCTTACTTTCGGTCACCCTACTTCACCTGGTGTTCCTAATGATTTTGTAAAACATACTTTAGTATGTGATTATAACAATCTTGAATCGGTCAAAAAGCAATTCGAACAATACCCAAATGATATTGCAGCAATTATTATTGAGCCTGTAGCCGGCAACATGAATTGCATACCTGCTAAAAAATCGTTTTTACAAGGATTAAGAGCGCTTTGTGATGAATATGGGGCATTGTTAATTATTGATGAAGTGATGACAGGTTTTAGGGTAGCACTAGGTGGAGCGCAAGATTATTATGACATTGTCCCCGATTTGACTTGTCTAGGTAAAATTATTGGTGGAGGGATGCCAGTTGGCGCTTTTGGTGGTCGAGCCGATATTATGCAACAACTTGCTCCGACAGGCCCAATTTATCAAGCAGGCACGCTTTCGGGTAATCCAGTAGCTATGGCAGCAGGTTATGCAACCTTAACCAAATTAATGGATGTAGGTATTTATCAAGAATTAGAGGAGAAAACCAAAACGCTAACCAATGGGCTTTTATCGGCTGCCAGACAGCATAAAATCCCTTTTGTTGTCAATCAAGCTGGTGCTATGTTCGGATTTTTCTTTACAAATGCTTTCGAAGTAAGCAGTTATCAAGATGTAATGAATTGTGATATTGAATTATTCAAAAAATTCTATCATCATATGCTCACTGAAGGTGTTTACTTTGCACCATCAGCTTTTGAAGCAGGTTTCATGTCACTTATGCACTCAGATAAAGAAATCAATCATACGATTGAAGCAGCAAGTCGTTTTTTTAGTAAGATAAGTTAAATTGATGACACAAAGTTTTGATACCTTTAGCGATTAGAATATTAAACTATTAACATAGGTAATTAATTTATGGTTAATCCACTTAAAAAAGGTGAAAAAGCACCTCAATTTTCGTTGCCTGACCAAGATGGAGAGCAAATAAGCTCTAAAGACTTTAAAGGTCAGCGTATGTTGATCTATTTCTATCCCAAAGCCATGACACCAGGGTGCACCGTGCAAGCCTGTAATTTACGAGACTGTGCCGAGGATTTAAAAAAATATAATGTTGTAATCATTGGTATTAGTACAGATAAGCCCGAAAAATTATCAAGATTTTCAGAAAAAGAGCTTTTAAACTTTACTTTGCTTTCTGATGAAAATCACGAATTATGTGAGGCTTTTGGTACTTGGGGTGAAAAAGAGTTTATGGGAAAAACTTATGATGGTATTCACCGTATCAGTTTCTTAATTGATACAGATGGAAAAATCGAACAAGTTTTTGATGATTTTAAAACCAGTAATCATCATGAAGTGGTTTTAGATTATCTCAAAAACCACCCAAAATAAAATTCGCAAAAGCAGATTAGCCTAATCTGCTTTTACCTTATTACGACTATTTATTTCATCCGGATTAGGCCATGCATTTATAATGGCTTTGACCAAAGTAGCCAGAGGGATAGCAAAAAATATTCCCCAAAATCCCCATAACCCACCAAAAACAATGACCGCTAAAATTATCACTAAAGGATGAAGATTCAATTTTTCAGAAAACAGACAAGGCACTAACAAGTTACCATCTAAAGCTTGAATCAATACATAAAAGAGCATTAAATATCCAAATTCAGGACTAATTCCCCATTGAAACAGCGCAATAAGAACAACCGGAATACTGGAAATAATTATGCCAATATAAGGAATTAGAACCGATAGCCCAACAATCACGGCTAATAATAATCCATAATCTAAACCAAAAAACCAAAATGGAATATACACGCTAATCCCGAGAATAAGAATATGCAAGACATTGCCTACAATATAATTAGCAATTTGCGTATCCATTTCTGCGGCAACTTTATTTAAGACACCACGATTTTTAGGAAGGAGGCGAGAACAATAACCCCATATTTTTGCTTTATCTTTCAAAAAGAAAAACATCATAATCGGCACAAGAACAGCATTGATTGCAACCGAAACAAGCCCAAAAAGTGAAACGATAGAGAATTGTAATAAAGAATTACCCGTTTGTACTACTTTGCTGGTTATTCCTTGAATCATAGAATCAAATAATTTTACGTCAATAAGTTCCGGATAGTGTTCGGGCAGTGAACTGAGAAAGTTATTGGCAAAATTTAACATTTTCGGAATATTCGTTATTAAGCTAATACTTTGATTCCAAACTAAAGGAACAAGTATCATAAATCCAGCTAAAACAAAAAACAGAAAAACAAACAATACAATAATGACTGCCAATGTTCTTGGAATTCTTTTTTTGTGTAGGTAATTAACAGGTGTATCAAGCAAATAGGACAGGACAATGGCAATTAAAACGGGTAATAGTATTTTATTAAAAAAATAAAGGACAAAAAAAAGGCAAACAATGACCATAATCAAAGAGACTACATGAGGATCACTGAATCGTCTTTTATACCAGTCCAAAAATAATTTAAACATTGCAAACACTCCTATTTTGCTTCTACTTTAATTAATATCTATATCGGATTAATCCTAAGATAGGGTTAATTTATTTTTTAAATCCCCCTAAAATACCACGTGTAATCCGTCTACCTATTTCATTAGCGACTTGTCTTGTTGCACTTTTTGCAACTTTCTGGGCAAAACCATCTTGTTGCCCACCTCGTGGTCCTTTAGTCCCAAAAAAAAGAGAACTTAACATATTTAACCAATTACCGCTACTTGATTTTTCTGTGGATGTTGTCGAGTTTTCATTATCTGATGATTGAGTCTCACTCCCCTCATTTAATGTAAATCCCGCTTTTATTCGTTCATAAGCAGATTGCCGATCAATGGTATTAGCATATTTACTGTAATATGGCGATTGATGAATAATTTCTGGAATTTTTTCAGGTGAAATTGGGCCTATTTTCGAATTTGGTGCAATCACAAAGCCTCGCTCTACCATGTTAGGGCGCCCTTTTTCATCTAAAAAAGAGATCAACGCTTCACCGACAGCTAATTCCATAATCACTTTTTCGGTATCCAAATTAGGATTAGCTCTCATTGTTTGGGCAGCTGCTTTTACCGCTTTTTGATCCTTAGGGGTGAATGCCCTTAGAGCATGTTGTACACGATTACCAAGTTGCCCCAAGACAGTGTCTGGAATGTCGGTAGGATTTTGAGTAACAAAATAAATGCCAACCCCTTTAGAACGAATTAATCTTACCACCTGCTCAATCTTTTGAAGTAAAGCAGGTGAAATATCGTTAAACAATAAATGGGCTTCATCAAAAAAGAATACTAATTTTGGTTTATCTGGATCGCCAATTTCAGGCATATGTTCAAACAGTTCTGATAATAACCATAAAAGGAAAACTGAATATAATTTTGGGGAATTATATAATCTATCAGCTGACAAGATATTGATCATACCGCGCCCATCAGAATTGGTTTGTATCAGATCCTGAATATCTAGCATTGGTTCGCCTAAAAAATATTCAGCTCCTTCTTGATCAAGCGATAACAAACTACGTTGAATGGCGCCAATCGATGATAGCGATATATTGCCATATTCCGAAGTAAATTTTTTTGCATTATCACCAATAAACTGCACTAAGGCACGTAAATCTTTAAAATCAAGTAAAGATAAATTATTGTCATCCGATATTTTAAAAACTAATTGTAATACATCTGATTGAATGTCATTAAGATTGAGAAGACGAGCTAGTAAGATAGGACCAATGTCTGATACCGTACTTCGAACAGGAATTCCTTTTTCTCCAAAAACATCCCATAATTCGATTGGCGATGATTTTGGTTGCCAATTAGTGACACCAATATTGATTAACCTATCTTTAAGTTTATCAGTTAAAATCCCTTCTTCTCCTAAACCGGTAAGGTCTCCTTTAACATCGGCCAAAAATACTGGCACACCTATATTAGAAAAGCTTTCCGCCATCTTTTGAAGTGTCACTGTTTTGCCAGTGCCCGTCGCCCCTGAAATTAAACCATGACGATTAGCTAAGGCGGTTATAATAGATAGGTCTTTACCATTACTTTTGGCAATCACGATAGATTCAGTCATATATTAAATCCTCATTAAAATTGCTATTAAAACAATCAGTAATACTGTAAGCTTAAATAGCAGTAACTTCTATTTAATCATTTGTTAGCCAACATAAGGAGTGACTATGTTTCCAGAATATCGAGAATTAATTTCTAAATTGAAAAATAATGATTTACGTTTTCAAAAACTGTTTGATCAACATAATGCTTTAGATCAGAAAATAAAAAATATTGAATCTGGGATTGAAGTCGATACATCAGAATCAATTGAAAATCTAAAAAAACAGAAATTAAAACTTAAAGATGAAATACACACTATCTTAAAAAATAATGAATAAATATTTTATGTTTTTATTTAAGGACTTTTAGCTGAACACTATTATTGGGTAATTTAGCACATTTAAAGTGATTAAAATTACTTAAATTTGACCTTTTATAAAAATAAACCCCAAAAAGGGGTTTATTTATATAATCTAACTAACTTAATTATAATTGATTTGAAAAAATTCGAACTTGTGATTAATTTTTTTCCGCTTGCGTACTTTTTTTCTTACGGCTTTTAATTAATACAATAATATTTTTGTGTGGAGTTTTCATTATTAGATTTCCTCTTTTTGTTGTTATTATTACACCACCAGATTTTGGTTTTCAAAAAAAGTTATTAGCTTTCTCTAACGCGAGAACTCTTTATTAAATTCCAATAATTTTTAGCTGGCGGTTACTTTAGCATAAATTTTAGACATTACCAATTATTTTGACGATTTTATAAACGACATCCCTGTCGTTTTTCTTTTCAATAATGGAATTTAGAACCATTGACCAAAGCGTTTCACATAGATTCGCTTCATGAACTGAGCAACAAAACAGTAAGACAATAGTGTTGCAATTAACCACGGAAAATAAGACCAAGGTAAAGGCTGTAGTCCAATTAAATTTCCTATTGGTGAGAATGGAATATAAATTCCTATAGCCATAATAAGTATGGTCATCACAATAACCGGGAAAGCGGCTGTACTTTGTATAAATGGAATTTTTTGTGTCCTTAGCATATGCACCACTAATGTTTGTGAAAGTAACCCTTCAATAAACCAACCAGAGTGGAATAATGATTGTGCTTCAATACTATTTGCACTGAAAACAAACCACATTAATGCATAAGTTGTGATATCAAAAATAGATGAAGTTGGTCCAATCCAAATCATAAATCTTTTGATATTTTGCGCATCCCATTTGCGTGGCTTTTGTAAAAACTCATCATCCATTTTATCCCATGGCAATGATAATTGGGAAATATCATATAATAGGTTTTGTATTAACAGATGAATAGCAAGCATTGGCAAAAAGGGTAAAAATGCACTAGCAACTAAGACAGAAAAAATATTTCCAAAGTTTGAGCTTGCAGTCATATTGAGATATTTCATAATGTTTCCAAAAGTCTCTCGACCACAAACTACACCCTCTTCTAAAACCATTAAACTCTTTTCAAGTAAAATAATATCAGCGGATTCTTTTGCAATATCAGTTGCTGTATCAACCGAAATCCCAACATCAGCATCACGTAATGCTGGCGCATCATTAATACCATCGCCTAAAAAGCCTACTGTATGACCATTTTCTTGTAATAAACGGATGATTCGTGATTTTTGTAAAGGTGTTAATTTAGCAAAAATAGTACGTTGCTCAATTTGTTCTTTGAGTTCATCATCATCCATTTTTTCAATTTCAGTACCCAGAAGTGGAATACCGGGTTCCAAACCGACTTCTCGACAGACTTTAATCGTGATAATTTCATTATCGCCAGTGAGTACTTTTACCCCGACACCATGCTCATTCAACGCAGAAATAGCTTCATAAGCACTCTCTTTAGGGGGATCTAAAAAGGTTAAAAATCCGCGTATTGCAAGCGCTTGTTCATCTTGAACACTATATTGTGTTTTAGTTTGTGATGCAGGAATATTTTTTAAACCAACGGCTAAAACTCTGAAACCATCTTTATTATAATTATGGGCAAGTTCAATTAATGCCTGTTTTCGTTGCTCATCTAGTGGCAAATACTCACCATTTTCATAAATATAACTTGAAATCGACAGCATTTCTTCAACCGCCCCTTTACAAATCATTAAATGGTTATCATCTCCATTTTGAACAACAACAGATAAACGACGACGCACAAAATCAAATGGCAGCTCATCGATTTTTTTATAGAGTCCAATTCCAACTTTTTTGACACTGGTTTTTTCTTCTGTAAAACGAATAATCGCTTTATCCATAAGATTCTTCATACCGCTTTGATAATAACTATTTAACCATGCATATTCCAACACAGCGGGATCCACTTGCCCGTTAATATCAAGATGGTGCTCTAATATGATTTTATCTTGGGTCAATGTGCCTGTTTTATCAGTACACAGGATGTCCATAGCACCAAAATTTTGAATGGCATTTAATCGTTTAACCACCACTTTACGTTTAGCCATCGCAACCGCACCTTTAGCAAGATTTGCGCTGACAATCATAGGTAACATTTCAGGTGTTAAGCCTACTGCAACGGCTAAAGCAAACAAGGCTGCATCACCCCAATCCCCTTTCGAAATACCATTAATAACAAAAACGATTGGCACCATAATAAGCATAAAGCGAATCAGTAACCAACTGACACTATTGACACCGCGATCAAACGATGTTTCTGCACGTGAACCTACGATCGATTTTGCCAACGAACCAAAATGTGTATCGGCTCCGGTTGCAACGACAATTGCTTTAGCCGTTCCACTGACAACATTTGTCCCCATAAAACAGACATTATTCACGTCTAAAATATTGTCTTTATTTATGTTCGAGACATTAACTTCTTCCGTTGTTTTTTGGGATACCGCACCTAAAGTATCATATTTTTCAACAGGTATGGATTCGCCTGTCAGTACGGCTTGGCTAACAAAAAGATCTCGAGACTCAATCAATCGAATATCCGCTGGAATCATATCGCCGGCAGATAAATAAACGATATCACCAGGGACAATTTCGCTTAACGGAATTTCAATATGTTCAGGATTCACATCTTTGTGTGGACGTCTTAACACAGTTGCAGTTGTCCGAATCATGGATTTAAGTGCTTCAGCTGCTTTGTTTGAACGAAACTCTTGCCAGAAACGAAGCAAACCACTCAACGAAACCATCGTTAGAATAATGATAATACTGGTAAGATCTGTCTCTTCTCCCTTTTGTAAAGGTAACCAAAAATCAGTAAAGAAGCTGACGATAGCAAGTATTAATAAAACAAAAATGAAGGGGTTATTAAAAGCCATCAATAATTGTATTAAAACTGATGGAACTTTTTCTCTAGCTACTTCGTTTTTGCCATATTGTTCTAATCTGGATTTTGCATTTTCTTGGGTTAAGCCTGATAAGCTAGATTGAAATTTAGATAAAATACTATCTAAGCTGTTTTGAGCTTCAGTAATCGCTTTTATTTCTAAACGATCTTCTGTGTTAACATTGGTTGTGTTTTTGGTCATTTTATGTACCTATATTCATAATATTTTAGACAAAAATATGCCTACTCATTGTTAATTAATAACAACAAGAACTTAAATGAGTAAATTTGCTAAGGATTTAATGCAAAGCAGAGCTTGCTCAAAAAACAATTGCTGAGCTTAAAAAAATTAAATTAGCAAAAAGAGTAATTAAGAATTAGATACAACTCGGTGGTTCTAAATGCTTTTCTGAAATATGTAATGAACACAACATTAAAATGTGTGCGCAATGATGTTTTGAATTTGTGTGATAGCGTGAAAAAAATTGCATATCGTTCACCATTACCGTTCGATCAATTTCGGCCCGTGAACTGAAAAAATGATTATTTAGACAGGTTCATTAACCGATAATGATTTGTTTTTGAATTTATCTCCCCATATATGGGGTGACCCGATTGAGCGTCCATAGTTCTCCTGTAAAATTGAACTCAACACTTTGTATTTCAACTTTTCTCAGCCCTCATTTTTAACCACCTAATAGTTAAAAAAGTAAGAAAAGCTCAAAGGCGGGCAATTTATACGCCTTTAAACAAAACATGTCAACCCAATATCCTAAATATCCCCTGTAAATGCTTAAAAAAAGCACTTAAAGCCCCAACAAAGTTCTATTTTGTCTAGAATTAATACATGTTTTATCGAATATCAGTTACAATTATCATCTCATTGGAAAATTAGGAATATAAAAAATGGACATAACAACATTATTGAATGATAACGCATTAAATTTGATTATAATTTTTGTACTTTCATTTATCGGGTTTGTTTACAGAAAAAGGACAAAAAAACAATATTTTGACAATATTATTAAATACGCCGATATTCTAGAAAAAACACCACAGCCAAAATATCAAAAAGATTATATAAATAATCTTAAGAAGAAATTACTTTGGGAAAAGGTTTGTTTTTATCAATCAGGTAACATCAATAAAGAAAGAATTGCGATATCGTTAATCAATGCAGATATGCATAATATTATTGCTTTACCACAATTAAATTTACTTACACATTACTTTAAAATAAAACAAAATAAAATCATCCCAATTAACCTTTTTTTGATAAAAGAAGTACTTTTCGGGGGTATAGCATTGCTATTGGGAATGTTGATTATTATCTCAAATCTAAAAACGTTATTTAGATCGACAGATTTAGTAAACATTGTCATTGCAATAATCACAATACTTATAGTCACTGTGATAGCGGGATTATTTAGTATTAGCCCGTTGAAAAGACTTAAAACATATTGGTTAATTTTGAAAGATCGTGATTTTCTAAAGCGAGCAAACGTTCAATTATCGATGATAATTGAAGAATGTAACCAAGTTACACCTTTGAGTTCTGATGAAGTCACAAGTGATGACGCAATGAATGAACAAGACACAAAACAACAAGATTAATAGTCTTAAAAGTAACCTTTTTCATTATTAATAAGTATTATAAGGATGACAAGGTAAGACAATGACTAAGTCATCCTTTTATATGGGTATTAAGAACGAATATTCAATCGTGTATTTTTAAGCTTTTCAACAAGATCAAGTAAGGAATGATTTAACTGCCCCATAAATTGTTGATAAGAAAATGCCTTTTTACTAATCTCATCCAATTGCCGTTCCCAATGCGCGGTCATGTCTGGAATAGACATAATATCCGGTAAAGATAAAATTAATTTACGTCCAACAGGGGTGGCACGAATCGATTTGCCTTGTCGTGTTAAAAATTGACGTTTAAATAACAGTTCTATTATACCTGCTCGAGTTGCTTCTGTGCCTAAACCATCAGTTTCACGTAATATTTTTTTGATCTCCGGATCTTTAACAAATCTTGCAATGCCCGTCATTGCAGAAAGTAAGGTTGCATCATTAAAGGGTTTAGGCGGTTGAGTTTCTTTGCTGAGTAGTTCAGCATCAATACATTGTACTGCCTCCCCTTTTTTCACTAATTTAGTTAACAATCCATTATTCTCTAAATCCGCTTCGGCTTGATCAGTTTGTAAAGTCTTCGTTCCAAACAACACTTTCCAGCCTGCATCAAGCATTTGCGTAGCTTTAGCAATAAATTTTCCGCCTTGGATATCGACATCAATTTGGAGTTCAGCGTATTTATATACGGGATAAAATTGTGCTAAATATTGGGTTGCAATCACTTGATAAACTAATTTTTCATTATCATTTAAATTTTCCATTCTTGCCTTGCGCTGTGTTGGAATTATGGCATGATGCGCTTCAACTTTCTTATCGTTCCAAGCTTTGGTACGCAAACTAAAATCAGCATTTTCAATAGCAGACTTCAAATCAGAGCAATTATTTTCAATGGCTGATTTTACACTGGTTATTTGGGTAAGATGTTCTTCAGGTAAAAAACGACAATCGGATCTCGGGTAAGTGATTAGTTTATGCTTTTCATATAATGACTGGCAAATATCCAGTACATCTTGTGCACTTAAGCCATTTTTTTTAGCCATCTCAATTTGAAGAGCGGATAAATTAAATGGCATTGGTGGCGCAACCTCTTTCTTTTTGTTACTGACTTTTTCAACAATACCTGTCTGATCTTTAATTCTTCTACAAACATTTTCGGCTAATGCTTTAACTAAAACTCGCCCTTCTTCATCTTGATAGGGTGCACAGGCTTCGCTAGGTTGCCACTTAGCCTTAAATGTTTCATTATGCTGAGTTTGAAGAATAGCAAAAACTTCATAAAACGGCTTTGGCACAAACTTTTCGATATCTAAATCACGCCTTACTACTAAACCAAGAATAGGCGTTTGTACACGTCCAATGGATAATACCCCTCGATACCCACCTCGTTGCCCCACCAATGTACAAAGACGGCTCATATTAATACCATACAACCAATCAGCACGGGCTCTTGCTAGCGCTGACGTAGAGAGCGGAATAAAATCTTGATTGCAACGTAATTGTTCAAGTGATTTTTCAACTGCGCTGGCATTTAAATCACTAATCAAGCAACGCTTAATTGCTTTGCGTTTATCTGGTGGTAATTGACAATAATTTAAAACTTCATCAACTAATAATTGCCCTTCCCTGTCTGGATCGCCTGCATGTACAATCTGATCGGCAGATTTAATCAACTCAACCAAAATATCAAATTGGCTTTTTGTACTGCCTTTTGGCATCAAGACCCATTTTTCTGGAACAATGGGCAGATCATCAATCACCCATTTTTTAAAGCGCTCATTATACACCTCTGGAGTCGCTTGTTCTAAAAGATGTCCAATACACCAACTCACAATATCGCCATTAGCGGCTTTGATAAAACCCGTTCCTTTTTGATGCGGTTTAGGCAAAACATCGGCAATTGCCCTAGCTAGACTAGGCTTTTCTGCAATAAACAGACGATAGGATTGATTAGATTGCATAATTATTATTCTTAATCATAAAATTCAAGCTTTAGAAGCTTAACAGGATTTATTCAGTCTATAATCTATCTTCATGGAAAACTTATTATAACCATTCAAGTAAGCCAAATTTTGACGATACAGACAATTTGAAATTAGTTTTGAAAAGCAAATTGCAACCAGTTGTTTTTGGCTTTTTGGTATAACTTTTGCCCGTTCAAATTCAATACTATAGTGATATGCCAAATAAGTTAACGCACTATAAAATATCATATTATCCTTTATAATTATTAATCCTGATGACAGTGTCACAAATGCTAAATGAAGTTGAAAATTGTTACATAAGTCTTTAGCACATTCAAGCGTAATAATCTATTGATGGTAGTGTTCATTATTTACAAACAAATAAGCAAAATGGTTATTATCTGAGACTATTACAGGGTTAAACCAATCCTGATTAATCAACCCATCAAACTAGAAATAGCCAAGTTAGTTCACTACTAAACTCGGTTGTAAAAAAATACAGATGAATGCATAAATAATGTTTTTTGCCTATAAGTTTACAATTAAGTTTGATTAAAAACATTCACAATGACGTTACTAGTTTGATCATCAGTAACGTTAAATAAGATTGTTTTTATTTACTCATGTTAAAAAATCATCCAATACTTCTACCACCATTTTTTGTACTTCAGCCAAATGGCAGAAACGATGGAAATAACAATAAGAATTAAAATCAATCCAACAAAAGACCATGGATGCTCACTAAACGGTATACCAGCAAGATTGACACCCAGTAAGCTCGTTATAAAAGTGATCGGTGTGAATATAATGGTAAACAGTGACATTAAATAGATTCGTTTATTGGTCGATTCGGCTAAGAAGCTATTAATCTGTTCCATAATCGATGCTAAACGTAATAAACAACTGTCAATGTCAGACACATAATGGCTTTGTTGATTTGAAATATCATGTAGACGTTGGCGATCGTTATCATCAATCCAAGAAATCCTTTCGGTTGAGATTTTAACAAAAATATCCCGCTGCGGTGATAATAATCGACGAAGTATAATCAACTGTCTACGTACTCGACCAATTTCTTTATGTGAAAGAATCCGTTGATTTAATACTAAATCTTCAAGTTTAACAATCTTGTTATGTACACTATCAAAGGATAAATTGACTTGATCACTTATGAGTTCGGATACTTGGATTAACCAATCAGCAACATCAACCGGCCCTATCCCTTTTTCTAAATTATCTTTTAATTGGAAAATCGCATCGATTTGTTGATGTCGGGTCGAAACAATTAAATTATCGGTAATGTAAAAACGGAAAGTAACAATCGGATCGGGTAATTCATTTGGCGTATAATTTACACCTTTTAATACGACTAAAATACCTGTATCAAAACGGATTTCTTTTGATATTTGGTTGGGTTTAATTAACTCATTTTTAACTAAATCTGGAATCAATTTTGTCTGATTGATCCACTTTATTGTTTCGGATTTAGCAAAATCCAGATGGATCCAACAAGGCTTTTGCACCGTCGCTTGGCAATCATTACTTAAAGGATTGGCTTTACCTTTACCATCAAATTGACAACTAAAAACAGGTTTTGCTGATATAAGATCTGAAACAGGAACGGAATTTTCACTATTTTCATTCGTCATTATAAGCCCCATTTGTTAAGTTTTCTTAATTATATACCGAAATTGCTTAAAAATGGAGCAATTGATTAACTTAATTTATCAAAATTAAGGCATTAAATAGAGCTGCGGAGTCAAAGCATTATTAGGGTGAGGAATAATACCTAATTCGACCCCATACCAACGATTAATTTTTTCAACGGTCAATACTTCAGAAGGTGTACCATGTTCAACTATTTTGCCTTGATTTAGTAAAATTATTTTATCCGCATACAATGCTGCAAGATTAAGATCATGCAATACACAGCAAACAGCTAATCTTTGGTCTTTAGCAAGTTGTTTCAATAATCTCAACGTGTGTTGTTGATGATACAGATCTAATGCAGAAGTAGGTTCATCTAAAAACAATAGTTTTTCCGAAGGTTCGGGTTGCCATAATTGAGCAAGCACTCGAGCTAATTGTACGCGTTGCTGTTCACCGCCAGACAAGCTACGATAATCACGGTTTGCCAATTTTAAGCAATCCGTTTGCTTCATGGTTTCGTTAATAGCTTTATCACAATGCAACCTACCATAAGGTGCTCGCCCCATAGCGACCACCTCTTTTACGCTGAAAGGAAAGGTTAATTGGCTATTTTGTAACATTACCGTTCGCACTTTTGCAAGTTGCTTGGCTCGCCATTGTGATACAGCTTTATCGAGTAGGTAAATTTCGCCAGATGATGGCATTTGGTAACCGGTCAAAAGGCGTAATAAGGTTGATTTTCCTGCACCATTTGGACCAATAATAATGACTATCTCTCCTGCTTTGATTTCTAAAGAAACGTCATCAATCAATCGGCGATTACTTGAACAAAACGTGATATTTTTAGCTGTTAACATCTTTTACTTTTAACCGTTATTTATGTCTTAAAATAAGCCAAAGAAAATAGGGACCACCAATTAAACTTGTCAATAGTCCTACGGGTATTTCAGTGGGTGCAACCACTGTTCGAGCCAGAGTATCAGCTAATAAAAGCAAACTTGCACCAGCAAGTGCAGACGCAGGCAATAACACAGCGTGATTTGCACCAATACGTAAACGAATCATATGAGGAACCACTAAACCAACAAAGGCAATACTGCCACTTACCGCAACCGAAGTTCCTATCAATATAGCACTTAGCACCAATAAATATCGTTTTAGGCGAAGGACATTAACACCTAAGTAATGGGCATCTTCATCTCCTAACTGTAAGATATTAAGTTGATGAGAAAGCAAAAAAACTACGCATAAGGCAGGAATAATTAAAGATGCGGCAACAAAGACCAATTCCCAAGATCCCTTGCCCAAATGCCCCATCGACCACAATGATATTTGACGTAATTGAGCTTCGTCACTGATATAACTAAGGCATCCCATAACAGCGCCAAGGATTGCATTTATTGCCACACCTAATAATACCATTTTTGCCAAATTGCACTGGGCGTTGAGACTATAGATATAGATGAGTAAACAGATGAATAAACTGCCTAAAAAAGCAGCAACCATTTTACCATATAACATCATAATTGGAGGGAAGATTGCCGGGAACAAAATTGACAAACCAACCATCAATCCAGCCCCACTACTTATACCCAACAAACCAGAATCTGCTAAAGGATTACGAAATAATCCTTGCATAACAGCACCCGAGGTTGCCAATGCCATACCGACAATCACGGCTAAAAGGATGCGAGGTAAACGTATATTTAGCCAGATGTTTAATGAATTAAAATCCAATGATAATGAAGATAATTGTGAAAATGGAGATTTCAATGGCCCAGCATTAGATGAAATAATGATTAAGACCAAAAGAATGACAAATAGTCCCCATAACAAAAAACGATGACTATAACGCTGCACTAACTATCCTCTCCGATAATATTGTTGTAATTACACTCATCTTGTTTTAACGTTCAAATTTAAGATTGGGATCAATAACACTATAAGCCTTATTATCAAATTGTTGGTTGGCTATTTTCTCGATGATAATTTTGGCTAAATCAATACGATGAATCAGTCCATGAACTTCTTGTTGATAGTAGCATTTTGCATTTCCTGTCAGTTCACCATTTTGTAATCCACCTGGTCTCAATATTACAAAATTCAGTGCACTAGTTTGTAACCAAACTTCAGCTAATGATTTTTCACGTACAGCATGCCCAAAAGCGTGTTTGGCTCGCTGAGATAATGTTGACCATGTTTCACCACAACCTAATGATGTAACTAATACCATCTGCTTTATATTGGCTTGTTCAGCACAATCAATAATGATACGTTGTGCTAGATAATTTCCGGTTTCTCCACCCAACGTTGAAATAATTGTAGCTTCAGATCCGGCTAATGCACAAAGCTGGCTAACCATGGATGAATCGGTCGCATCACCGACGTGACATTCAATACCTTCTTGAGTTAACTGTTTGGCAAATGTTTCGTCTCGTACCAATGCAATACAACGCCAACTTGGTTGGCACTGTTTAACTAACTGACAAATCTGATAACCTGTTCCTAATTTTGGACTTACGCCAAAAACTAATACTGTTTTCATTCTATTATCATCTCAAAATTAATTGACTTTTTGGGCTAGAGCTCTAAATTTTTCTAATTGCTCAGGTTTTAATTGATGTTTTTCATCACGACCAACAAAAATCTTAAACATTGATTGTCCCATATGATTTAGAAAAATCATTGATGCTGTTGACATCTTCATAAATTTACGTTCAATGAAAGCAATATATTGACAATGCTCAGCTTTAATATGCCCACTTAATCCTTTTTGATGGCGTAAGTTAAAATATTTTTGGCTGTGATTACCTGGTGGTAATTCACCCGAGATTTCAGCAATGATATCACCAGTATGTATTAAAAAAAGCACATCTCCCCAAGTGGTCACCTCTTCCCAAATCATATCAAAATTAGAACCATCAACAATTTTAGCATCTGGTAAGGCTTGAATAACTTGCGTTAATGTTACCTGATAATCTTGAGCAATTTTTTCCAATAATTCCTCTGGATTAGTTTGCATATAAGTTGAAAGATTAGTGAGATGAGTTTGCTTATCTACCATTTTGTTATCCTTTATTGATGTGAAGTATGTTGATTATTTTTCTTGTCAGAATGCGCACCAGGCATAACAGGATGCCCCTTCATAGCTTGTTTTGCCTGAGCCATTTTTTGCTGTAACTCAATATGTTCTGGATTGTTGAGTTGTAGTAGTAATTGTTGTAGAGCCTGTAAAATATTACTTGACCAAAAACGTCCAGATAATGTTAGGCGTAAACAATGATCTTCATCTTGCAACAAACCAACTTGATGCCATTGCTTAATTAATGGATCAAATAAATCTGCACAATTTGTCAATTTAGTCAGATCTACTCTCCCCTTCTCAATACCTGCTTGTAGCTGATGTAACCAATCACCTAATAATGATTTTCCGGTTAACATCATTATCGGCTTTTTACCTTGATCAAGTTGGGCGTAATATTGATTTAAATCACGGTGTAACATATAAGAATGTGTATCTAATTTTCCTCCTGCACACGAACCAAAACCAAAAAAATGTGAGCCCTGCTTAATTAAGAAATTATATAAATTTCGTTCTCGACTAGTTTTAGACCAATGAGCATTCGTCAAATGAACCCAACCTTGTTTTGCTAAAAATTCTGCACCTTGATGATAAAAATTACATTTATCACTCACTGATGGTAATTCAATCCGTTTATTTTCGACACCTTTTGCTAACGGCGTAGTTGGAAGTAAATTTAGTGAATAAAGATCGACACCATCTAAAGGAAGATTGTTTGCTATTTCTAAATCACGTTGCCAAGTCTCAACGGTTTGATTAGGTAATCCAAACATTAAATCGCACACCAACGCAACGCTATCACGTGAGGCTATACGCTCAAAATTTTTGATAATTTGTTGTTCTGTAGATTGGCGTCCTAACTTTTGTCTGATAGTCGTATTGAAAGTTTGTATGCCAATTGAAAAACGATTGGCACCAGCCTCAATATAACTATCCACCTTTTCATCATCAAAATCCGAAATTCGTCCCTCTACAGTGATTTCACAGTCAGGCGCTAATGGTGCATGTTGCTTCAAATAACGAATGACTCGTGCTAATTGCCCTGCGGCTAAGGCTGAGGGAGTGCCACCACCAAAATAAATCGCATGTATTGGCGCCGATTGCATTGCATTATTATTAATCTCAAGTGATATCTCTTGTAACAAATAGTCAATATAAGTTTTGGTGTCGAATTTGCGTAGAGGATTTTGATAAAAGCCACAAAATTGACAATGAATATCACAAAAAGGAATGTGAATGTAAATAAGTCGTTTTCGCCCACTTAAATCTGCATTTTGAATAATTTGCCAATTTTGTTCAATATCAGGGGGAGCTATTGGTAAACTAGCTTGTAAAGGCATTACTGCCCAGCGATCTTTGAAAGGAAGAGCGGAATTTAACGCATAAAAAGGACTAACATCAAGTGATTTCATAACAACCATTTTAATTAAAAAAACTGTAAAGATTAAATAATAATTATTATCATTTATCAATATATTTTATTGATTATTTTGTAATTACTTGATATTTTGATGATTATTACTAGTATACCAATCGGTGTTTTCAAGAGTATAAACTAATTTTTAAACGGTTCGTCTGTTTTTTAGCGCTTAAAAAATCTCCAAAATTATTTATTTCCTGAAATTTGAAGCAAGCTTTCAATTCTAAGTTAAGACTAACGAAAAAAATCATAAAAATATCATCAGAATTCTATTGATAATAGTTCTCATTTTCAATATAGTGTTATATAGATGTATTTTTGTGATAAGGATTTTGTAATGATTAAAAAAATATATACAACCTTTTGTCTAGCTTTACTTGTTGTTACACTTAACGGCTTTTTTAATGTAAGTTATGCCAAGGAAAGGATTGTTATTGCGGGTGGTTCATTAACTGAAATTGTTTTTGCATTAGGCGATGGTAATCAAGTTACTGGCGTAGATAAAACCAGTAATTATCCAAGTGAAACAAAAAATTTACCTCAGATCGGTTATTGGAAACTACTCAATATTGAAGGAATTCTCTCTCTTAACCCAACTTTATTTATTGCATTTAACGATATTGAGCCAGACTACATATTTTCTCAATTATCTCAAACCAACGTCGATATACTTTCATTACAACGAGTGCCAGGAACAGTTGATTTACTTTACCAAAACATTGAAAAAATATCAGAAAAGTTGAATAAGCAAAATGAAGGTAAACAACTTATTACAAAAATAAAAACAAATCTTTCTCAGCTTGAAAACAAAATCTCAGCTCACCCTCAAAAGCCCAAAGTATTATTTATGATGAGTATGGGGGGAAGTAACTCTGTTGCAGGAAAAAATACCACTGCTGATGCCCTCATAACCATTGCTGGAGGCGAAAACTTAGCCAAGCACAATAGCTACAAAACATTCAGTGCTGAATCGTTAATCGAGATGAATCCTGACGTTATTTTACTTAATTCTCATTCCATTACGCAATTAGGTGGAATTGACAAAATAGAGACTATACCAGGAATAACTGAAACTTCAGCATATAAAAATCAGAGAATTAAAGCAATTGATGACAGCTATCTTTTTGGTATTGGACCTAGAGTGGATCAAGTTGCAGATATACTTTATCAAAGTTTTTACCCAGAAAATAAATAATCCAAAAGTTAAAAAAATTTTAAGTGAAATTTAATTAACGATTAGAAAATCAATACAGCTAAGTTAAATACATTATCAAATCTGTATGAAATATTGAAAAAATTTAGTTTATTTAGTTTTTAAGATTGAAGGTTAAAAATGTTATACATTAAAAATTTGAAAAAAACTGGCACGTTAGCTTTAGGTCTAACACTAACAATGCCAGCATTAGCGACTGAAAAACATGATGATGAAAAAATTAGTGATATCATGACAATTACAGCACATGAATCGATTAAACAACCGGGTACCAATACCGAAATTTCTGAAAATGATATCAGACGAAATGGTGGTACAAATTTCGGTACCCTCATGCGCTATCAACCTTTGATATCAGCTCCAGTTAACATATCTGGCTCAGGCAGTGGCAAAAGTAGCTGGGATAGAGGTGGATTTACGGGTTACAACATTCGAGGATTAGATGCAAACCGTGTATCTATCGACATTGATGGTATGCCATTACCCATTGCACAAGGTCGTGTAAATTCAGTTGGTCGAGCCGGTTTTGGATCCTATGGGATAGGACGTGATTACATCGATACCTATATGTACAACAAAGTTGATATTCAATCGGGTGCTACTTCTGTTAGTAACGCAAACAATGCACTTGGGGGGTCGGTATCGTTCCAAACTAAAACAGCAAGTTATTATCTTTATCCTGGAAAAACGAGCTATTTTGGATTTCAAAATAACTATGACAGCTCCGATAGAAGTTATCATCAAGGAATAACGATGGCTGGCGGAGATGATTATCTAAATGGTATTATTGTTTTAAGTCGTCGTGATGGACAACAAGGTAGAAATCATGGTGATTCAATTAATAATTATCCTGAAAATTGGCATTCTAATTCAATACTTGCTGGTTTTGGATGGCAAATGACTGATGAGCATCTTTTAAATGCCACTATTGATTACAACAATAAAACAAAAAATTCCCATTATGATACATGGGATAAGTATGGTAAAAAAATTGAATCCTACGATCACCAACGTAGTAAAAATAACCGTTTTAATTTAGCAATCAAAGATCAATGGATTCCAACTAACATTAGCTGGATCGATAGTCTAACGACTCAATTTAATTATCAACGCACTAATGTGTATGACAGCACGTATCTTCGACATACGACTAATGGTAACTATAACATCCAAACTAATTATAATACCAAAGCTTATAATTTTATTTCCACACTGCTAAAAAACCATGATAATCATAGAATTAGTGCTGGTTTGAATGCAAAATGGAGTGAAGATGAATCCCCTTTTTATACTTCTGCTAAACCAAGGTATGGAAAGCTTTTCCCTGATGGTGATTATACCAAACCACAAGCTGACAGTCGTACTTATCAAATAGGTGGTTTTTTTGAAGATAGAATAAGTTTCAATTTCAATGGAGATCATAATTATTACCTCGTGCCTGGCATTCGAGCAATATATCAAAACACTAAACCTCGAAATTTAGAAAACATGGCAGTTACTATCGCTGATGCTTCTAAATTAGGTAAGCAATATAACAGTAATAGTGATTTTCAACTTTTACCATCTTTAGCATTGATGTATGACATCAATCCGACTTTTACCGCTTATCTGCAATACAAACGAAGTGCTCAGATGCCTAATCAGAATCAATTATACGGTTCATACTTAGCTCATAGCACCATGTATGTTCTAGTAGGTGATTCGAATCTTAAAACAGAGACAAGTGATAATTTTGAACTAGGTCTGAAGGGTCATCCAATAACAGGGATAACCTTATCAACAGCGGCTTTTTACAATAAATACAAAAATTTTATCGCTTATACACGGTATAAAAAAGATTTTGTTGGAACTGGCAACCGACTTGTGTATCAAGCTGAAAACCGTGATAAAGCATATATATATGGTGCAGAATTGAGTAGTGAATTTAACTTTGGATCATGGTTTGAACAAGTAAATGGTCTAAGTGCAAGATTGGGAATTGGTTATAATCAAGGTAAATCAAAATCAAGCTATTTAGGTGATAAATATATAGAAATGGATAGCATTGCTCCATTAAAAAGTACCATAGGACTAGCGTGGGATGATCCTAATAAATATTATGGATTGGCCTTAACTGCAACTTTCCAAAAAGGTAAAAAGACCAAGCCAACTTCACGTGAATCATATAACAACGAAGGCAAACCAATTACTGATTCAAAAGAAGAATACTTCCGAATAGCAGGACATGGTGTTATTGATTTTACAGGTTATGTTAACGTAACTAAAAACATAAGATTAAATGGTGGTGTGTATAACGTTACAGATCAAAAATATTGGGATTATTTAAGTAATAATAAATTGTATCGTAACTCAGATCACAAATATCTCGATCTCTTCACTGCACCAGGTAGAACTTTCCAAATTGGGTTAGATATTGATTTTTAAATCAAACCTAATTCACTCTAACTAGCCCACTTAGGTGGGCTTGCCATGAAACTATTTTGACTATTTTATCTTCATTCATACACCACATCTTTACAGAACTTAAATTTAGTTAAAAAATCTTTTAATTTTATGTTAAGATTGCGTAAGCCCGTTAGTGCCATAACCTAAATTGAAATATCAATTCAACATCTATCGGGTAATTGATTGAAGATTTAATGAAATTATTCAGCCTAATTAGACAATAAAAAATATCACATGTAATATTTACATGTGATATTTTTCTGTTAACATATAGTCAATATTAATGAAATAAATCCAAAATCAATTCTATGAAAAAAACTAAAGAAACCAAAAGTTCAGCATTTTACCAACAGCAGTATCGTGAGCGACTGCGCAACCAAGGTTTTATAAAAAAGGAAGTTTGGATTTTGCCAGAAAATACGTCAAAGTTACTAGAAATTGAAAAAAAATTTCGTGAACCTTTGTTAGTAAACAACCAGTGTTTTAAAAATGATATACAGGAATATAATGAAATGAAGAAAAAAGAAATTTGGTTAATTACAGATCTTTATGAAGAACTGAATAATTCTGAATTAGTTAAGCAAGGTTATGCAACCGTTGAAATTATAGATGGTGTAGATGCATGTTTACATATTATTATGCATGAATATGGCGATTTACCATTATTTTTAAGTGTTTCAAATCAACAAATAATTGTTGAAGCGTTACTCTGGTCGACTAAAGTTATAAAAGAGCAAACAAAATTTAATGAAGAGGTTTTACATTCTCGAAAACTCTTCCCTTTATCAACTATTGCTATTGAAAATTCTGGTGATGGATCGGTGAACTACATTATGTATGGTGCTTTAAGTTCGTCTTCATTACTTAGTAACATCATTTACGAATTAGAAACATTATCTGATAATGTAATCAAAGCCACTGAAGCTTATGATCATTACATTAATATTAACTAATTAACTGAATTTATTAATAAGGAGATTAACAATGACTATCTTCAAAAAACTGGTAACAGCACTTCGAGGTGGTATTAATGAGGCTGGAGAATCAATTGTCGATTCACAAGCTTTACGTATACTTGATCAAGAAATTCGTGATGCTGACAACGAATTAAAACAAGCAAAAGAGTCTCTTGCTAATATACTTGCTCAACAAAAATTAGCCGATAGAGAAGTTAAAAAATCTCAAGAGAAAATTGCTGAATACGAAAGCTACGCTTTAAAAGCTTTAGATTCAGGAAATGAAGAATTAGCTTTAGAAGTAGCTGAAAAATTATCGATTCTTGAAAATGAATATGATAACCACAAAAAACAAGCAACTTATTTTACTGAAAATGCTAAGAATTTACGTCAAACAATTTCACAAACTGAAATTAACATCCGTAATTTAAAACAACAAGTGGATATCGTCAAAGCAACTGAAAGTGTACAAAAAGCGCAGTCAGCTATTGCACAGCGTTATGGTGGTTCTACAGCTAAATTACAAACTGCTTTAGATTCTTTAGAACGTATCAAAAAACGTCAAGAAAAAACAGCAGCAATTATTGAAGCAAAAAATGAACTGGCTGTTGATGAAAACAAAAGCTCACTAGATAATAAACTTGAAGCAGCAGGAATAAAACCTGGTAATCAAAATGCAGCAGCTATATTAGCTAGATTAAAAGAAAAGCAAGCTAAATAAGTTATTTAGCAAAGATAATTTTTAAGTTAGAATACAAAAAGCAATTATATAATTAACTAAGTTTTTTAGCTAATTTGGAAATAAATATAAGGAATTACAATGGAGCTTTTCTGGGGAATATTTTTTTCTTTTCCTGTGATTATCTTTAGTGGGCTATTAACACTTTGTGTCTTGTATTGGTTAGTCGCGGCAATTGGTATATTAAGTGTCGATTGTTTAGATTTCGACTTTGATTTTGATATAGATGATCTGCCAACTGATATGCCAACATCAGGATTTGGTGGTTTATTAATGAAATTTGGATTTAATGAAGTTCCAATGACATTAGTAATTACACTAATATCTTTGTTAGGCTTTTCTATTAGTTATTTTTCCTTTCGTTTTTTAGTCCTACCGCTATGTCATATTACATTGTACTATTACATAATGGGTACCTTCATTTTCATAATTGCCTTTATTTCTGCAGTTTATCTTACTGCTTATATCATAAAACCTCTCCGTCCCATTTTTACTAAACTTAATATTGCCAATGATCACAAATCATTATTGGGTCAAACCGTTGAAATTCGTACAAGTTCTGTGAATGAAACCAAAGGTGAAGCTATTTATGAAGACGGAGGAGCTGGTCTAATTCTGCAAGTAAGATGTCATGATTCTCATCAATTCAAACGAGGAGATAAAGCCATCTTATTGCGTTATGATCAAACAAATAACAGCTATGAAATAATTAGCATAGAAGAATTTAATGGTTAGTAAAGTATATTTTTTTGGAGAAAGTAAATTATGTCAATCGATTCTGATACTATAATGTTTTTTCTGGTAGTTGTAGGAATAGCATTCCTTGTAATTATCGGATTTTTCTTATTATTTAAAGCATTTTATATAAAAGTTCCACAAGGTACGGCTCTTATCGTAAATGATATGACCTCAAAGCCTAAAGTACATTTTACCGGTGCTTTAGTTTATCCTGTCATCTACAAAAAAGAATTTATGAAAATTTCATTAATTACTTTCGATGTAGAACGTCGTGGTAAAGATGGATTAATCTGTAAAGATAACCTTCGAGCAGATATTTGTGTAGCATTCTACCTTCGTGTAAATGAAACCACTGAAGATGTATTAAAAGTAGCAAAATCGATTGGTGTAGATCGTGCATCTGATCAAAAAGCGGTTAGTACCCTATTCAGTGCTAAATTCTCTGAAGCATTAAAAACAGTTGGTAAACAATTTGAATTAGCGAAACTTTTTGAAGATCGTATGAATTTCCGTGAACGTATTATCGACGTCATTGGTAAAGATCTTAACGGTTATGCTTTAGAAGATGTTGCTATTGATTACTTAGAACAAACACCTATCAAATCACTTGATCCAGATAATATATTTGATGCTGAAGGTATTAATAAAATTACCGCTATCACTGCTGTTCATAAAGACGAAACAAATAAGCGTGAAAGAGATTTGGAGTTAGCTTTAAAAAAGAAAGATACCGAAACAATTGAAGCTAAATTGGAACTTGAACGCCAACAAGCAGATGCCGAGGCTCGTCAAAAACGTGAAATCGAAACAATCCGTGCCCGTGAACAAGCTGAAACACTTAAAGTTCAAGAAGAAGAACGTTTAAAAGCAGAACAAGCTAGAATTCAATCACAACAAGAAATTGAAGTGCGTGAAGAAAATCGCTTGCGTGAAGTTGAAGTTGCTCAACAAAATCGCCTAAGAGCAATCGCAATTGAAGAAGAACGTGTAGAACGAGCGCGATCATTAGAAGTAGTTGCTCGTGAACGAGAAGTTGAATTACAACGTATCGAAAAAGACAAAGTTCTTGAAGAAGAAAAGAAAATAATTGCTAACGTTATTCGTGAACGTGTCGCTGTTGAAAAAACAGTAGCCGTTGAAGAAGAAAATATCAAAGAAGTCCGAGAAGTTTCAAAAGCAGATCGTGATAAACAAACTACAATCATTGAAGCTGAAGCTAGAGCTGAACAAGAATTAGTAAGACAAGTTAAACAAGCAGAAGCCGATGAGCAATCTTCAAAACATCGTGCTATTGAAATTAGTACTATGGCTCAAGCAGAGCTTGAAGCTGCTGCTAAACAAGCTGAAGCTAAAAAACAACTTGCTCAAGGAATTGAAGCAGAAGAAGCCGCAATTGGACTTGCTGAAGCAAAAGTACGTAAAGCACGTGCAGAAGCTGAAGAAAAAGAAGGATTAGTCAAAGCTAACATTACAGCCGAAACTTTATTAGCAGAAGCCAGAGGAAATCAAGAAAAAGGATTATCCGAAGCAAAAGTGATTGAAGCAAAAGCTTTAGCGACCGAAAAACAAGGTTTAACTGAGGCAAAAGTTCTTGAAGAAAAACTATCAGCTCAAGCTCGTGGTGATGAGCGAATTGGTTTTGCTAAAGCAGCTGCTACCAAAGAGCAAGGTCTTGCCGAAGCTTTAGTTATTCGTGAACGCCTAACTGCTGAAGCGAATGGTTTAGTTGAGAAATTCCAAGCAATGGGCACAATGAATGAGCAATCTAAAAATCATGAAGAGTTCCGCTTGGCACTTGAAAAAGGCTTTGAACAAGCTATGGCTGCAATTGCTGCTAATAAAGAAATTGCTAAAGAACAAGCTGAAGTTCTTGCTGCTGCATTCAGTAAAGCAAACATTGAAATTGTCGGTGGCAATGACAACTTCTTTAATAGTTTCTCCAAAGCAATTAGTGTTGGTAAAGCAATTGAAGGAACTGTTAATCAAAGCCCTGTCCTCCAATCAGCATTGCAATCTGTGCTATCACGCTTATCAGGCAATAAAGATATCAATTTAAAAGAAACGCTAAAAAATACTGATCTAAAAGCGTTAGCACAACAATTTTTACCATCCGATAGTAATAAAAAACAAAGTGATAGTGAATAATGCTTCACTTTAAAGATAATCGTACATAATGATTATCACTATCATCTGTTTTCGGTAGAAAATACGTTTCTATCGAAAACAGCTTCCCTTTCTGTATAATGATCAATGAGTTTAAAATGGCAGAAATAGAACAAGAAAACGAACAACAAACAACACTTGATAAAGCGGTCGCTGAAGGCGGAGCTTATGAAATCCTTCGTAAACGTCTAACCTCATTAGGACAAGAATTAAACCAAAAAACAGAAGCGTTAAATCTACAGCGTCTTACTGAATTTGGTAAAAGTGATATGTCCATCATTGGACGAATTCGTATAAGAACTGAAAATAACTGTATAGCAAGAGATATTGTCCGTTTTGGTGATTGGTTACTTTTCGGTTATAACGTTTTTCTAGGATTAAAAAAAGAAACCAAAATTGAAGATGTATTTTCACTTTATCAACTTGTTGAGCGGGATGGAAATTATGAAGCCGATTCAGTTGATCTATCTAATACATTTTTAAATATTGATCGATTTGTTCAAGATTTTAATGAACTTTATACTTATTATAAAAACGCGCAATTACTTCAGTTAGTGGAACGCGATGGAAAACTACTTGCAAGTTTCCAGATTGGTGAACGAGTTAGCGATATTCGGGTTTTCCGATGGTCAATTTCGAGCGATAAAAAAACCATTAATTATATTGATAATCGTGGTGAACGTGATATTGCACTTCCTCCTGCTTATGATTTTGAATGGATAGAAACCACACGAGAAAATATTGTCAATGGTCGATTTCCACATATTAATATCTTAGATACTGTTTTTGTTGAAACTATTGGTGGTGACCTAACCATCAAATGTGAAAACAATACGAATGATGGACTAGGAATTTATCGTGAAGAAGTGCTTGATAAAAACCAATCGATCAACGATGCAAAAATTGAATACGCAAAAGTTGGATCATTAATTCTGATCAAAGTTCTACCTTATCGTGAAGAAAACTGGCGTTATTTAATCTATAACACCCTCACCCAAAAAGCCCAACGAATTGATTTTATTGGACAAGCTTGTATTCAGCTACCTGAAGATCATGGTGTAATCTTTCCTGGTGGTTATTATTTGCAAAATGGTGAATATAAAACCTTTGATCAGTCTATGTCAGGTATGCGATTTAGACGCATCAGGCGTTCCCCAAACGGTGAAGATGTTCTTTATATATTTTATGATCCAAATTCTGGTCGTTTAGCATTATTTAATTACAACATGATTGAACGAAAACTTGATAACCCTATTCTAGGTCACGGTTATGCAGTTTTTGAAGATGGAAGGATGGTCGTATTTGAAGGCGAAAATAATGAACCAACACGAGTTCATCCAATGCAAATTTGGCAAACGCCTTTTTATAGTGACGAATATGCTGCGACGCAACCAACAAATAACAGCTTTTTAGGTAAAATCGGTAACGCTGAATTAGTACGCGGTATATCTGATCTTTACTTTATATCGCGTGAAATAGATAACCAATCTGTTTCATCTCAACTTTATAGCAAATTAAGTGAGGATACTAAACGACTTTTTGATAGCTATTTCTGGCTTTCTGATGAAAAGAATTTATCATTCTCTCCAATTTTACGTAATATCTCGCAAACAAGTGAATTAGTCCTTGATGAATATGAAAAAGTTGAAAGCATACGCCGTCAATCGGATAGTGCGATGCGTGAAGCGATCACCAATCAACAAGACTTATTAGCAAAATTATATCCAGATAGTTGGCAGGAAACTCATGAATACGTCGATGCACTTAATGCGATAAAATTGCAATTAGGAAGTTTGGTTACATTACGAACATATCGATATATAGATTTAAATCAAATAGATATAATGGAAAATGAGCTAAAAGAACGTCAAACTTTAGTTTCATTAGCAACAGCCAAATTTTTAGGCAGTGATAAAGCATTAGAACCATTCATATCTAAAATAGAGGAAATTGAAAAGTATCTTACTAAAGCGGACACAGTTGCCAAACTTGTCGAACCGATAAAAACCGCTGACCAAATGTCAGAAAACTTAGATATGCTTTCTCAATTAATGGCGTCATTAAAATTTGATGATGTCACATTACAAACAAAAATCATTGAATCGATCGCCGAAGTTTATGCCAAACTCAACCAAACGAAAGCACGCATTAACCAAAAACGGAAAAATCTTTCCAGCGTTGAAATGGTTGCGCAATTTGGTGCTCAATTCAAACTCTTTAGTCAAAGTATTGCCAGCGCATTAAGCTTAGCCACGACACCTGAAAAATGTGACGATGAACTATCAAGGCTATTAGTTCAACTTGAAGAACTCGAAAACCAATTTAGCGAAAGTGAAGAGTTCTTAAATGACATACTGGCTAAACGTGAAGAAATCTTAGAATCATTCGAAACGCACAAACAAGCGCTACTTGAAGATCGAACAAGACGAACCGAAACATTACTGACTGCTGCTGACAGAATTTTAGACAGTATTCCACGACGAACAGCAAAATTTTCAGATCAAAACGAACTTAATGCATTTTTTGTTGCCGATCCTTTAGCGCTCAAAATTCGTGAAATAGTCGAGAAATTACGTGCGCTTTTTGATAATGTCAAAGCTGATGATATTGAATCTCGATTCAAAAGTGCTAGAGATCAAGCAATACGTTCTTTACGTGACAAATCTGAAATTTTTGAATCGGGTGGTAATGTCATTAAACTTGGTCCAAGACATAAATTTAGCGTTAACACTCAAGAGCTCGATCTTACTATTGTACCTAAAGAACATCATCTTTACTTACAATTAACAGGTACAGATTATCAAGAAAAAATTGACCATCCAAAATTAGAAAGTTTTAAACCTTTCTGGACAATTTCATTAGAATCGGAATCCCCAACTGTATACCGAGCAGAGTACCTAGCCTACTCAATTATCAATTCGGCGCTAAAAAAGGAACATAATTTTAGTTACGAAGATTTATCCAGTCAGTTAACTCAACCTGATATGTTAAATAAAACCGTTCGTGACTATGCAGCGATGCGATATCGTGAAGGCTACGAAAAAGGTATTCATGATCATGATGCGGTAAAAATATTATCAAAATTAATTCCTTTAGGTGAAGCGGCTGGATTACTACGCTATAACCCTCTTGCACGTAGCTTAGCAATGCTCTTTTGGCATAATAATCAAAAAAATGATATCGCCAAATTATGGCCTGAACGAGCAAAAACCTGTAAAGATATTCAAGCTTTATTTGGTCATGATGAAGGATTAAAAAACTTACAAGCTGAAATGTCAGTTGAACTCACTCAATTTTTGGAAAAATATCCAATTCAACATGAGCATTATCATATCAAACAAGCAACTGAGTACCTAAGTTATGTTTTAGCTGAAACGCCTCTACAATTTACTTTAAGTAAATATAGTAGCTATTTGTATGAAGGATTAAAAGCTCGACTTGAAGAATCTCACATACTCGGAGACTTTAACCAATCTCAATGCAATCTTAAAAAACGACTAGCGGATCGTTGGAATCTGATTGAAAGCTGGTTTAAAGGACTCTGTACCCTTCCAGATTATCAAAAGTTATCAGGGTATATTGCTGAAGCAACGATCTTATGCATGTTTGATAAAGAAAGTAATATAGACTTGGAAATTAGCGAAATTGAGCTTGATATTACAGTTAATGACTTATTAGGTGAACATTCAAGTATTTCTCAAGGCGTGTTAAAAATTAATTTAGATGACTTCTTTAGCCGTATGCGTAAACAATCTAGAGTCATCATTCCAGAATTCCAACATTATCAAAGCCTTCGTCAAGAAGTACTAGATGAACAACGAGACTTTTTACACTTAGATGAATTTAAAGCAAAACCTCTAAGCTCATTTGTACGTAATAAGTTGATTAACCAAGTTTACCTACCTATTATAGGTGACAATCTAGCCAAACAGATGGGAACAGTTGGAGAAAGTCGTCGTACTGACTTAATGGGCTTATTATTACTCATCTCTCCGCCAGGTTACGGTAAAACAACCCTAATGGAGTATGTTGCAAATCGGCTCGGCTTAATTTTTATGAAAATTAACGGCCCAGCACTAGGACACAGCGTGTTATCATTTGATCCTCAGCAAGCGCCAAATGCTACCGCTCGCCAGGAACTTGAAAAGCTGAATTTAGCGCTGGAAATGGGTAATAATGTCATGTTATATGTTGACGATATTCAACATACTAATCCTGAATTTTTACAAAAATTTATTTCATTATGTGATGGTTCTCGTCGTATTGAAGGGGTTTGGAAAAATAAAACCAAAACTTATGATCTTCGAGGAAAAAAATTCTGTGTCATTATGGCGGGTAACCCTTATACCGAATCAGGTGAGGTTTTCAAAATCCCTGACATGCTAGCCAACCGTGCAGATATTTACAACTTAGGTGAAGTTTTAGGTGGCATGGATGAAGTGTTCGCATCAAGTTATATTGAAAACTGCTTAACATCAAATCCGGTATTATCGCCATTGGCACTGCGTGATCTTAATGACTTATATCAATTTATCGACCATGCGCAAGGAAAACCGTTAAACAGCAATGAACTTAGCTATGCCTATAGCCAAGCGGAAATTAGCGAAATTGTAGCTGTACTGCGTCATTTACTGAAAATTCGAGAGGTCGTCTTTAAAGTCAATCAGCAATATATTATTAGTGCAGCGCAATCAGATAAATACCGAACAGAACCGCCGTTCAAGTTACAAGGTAGTTATCGAAACATGAACAAACTTGCTGAAAAAGTCTCTTCAGTAATGAATGATGAAGAACTCAATCAAATTATTGAAGATCACTACTTGGGCGAGGCACAACTGCTGACCAACGGCGCAGAAGAAAATCTGCTTAAACTTGCTGAAATTCGAGGTGTGTTAACAAAAGAACAAACTAAACGTTGGCAACAAATCAAAGCTGACTTTATGCGCAATAAAACACTAGGTGGTGACGAAGCGAATACCGGAAACCAAATTGTCACCCAATTAGCTGACTTAGTACAAAGTGTACAGGCATTAAAATTATAAAGTGGTTGATTTATCAAAAAAGCGGAAATTTAATTTCCGCTTTTTCTTAGAGAATGATGATCATGAGTCAGTTAAGTTAAAATAAAATTGATAAACAATTAAACCAGACAATAATTTGGGGAGGGCTAAAATAACGATAAAAATATACAAATGAGTAAGGAAAACATATGACTTATATAAAGAAAACAAATTACATTATATGATGAAAGAGAAATTTATAATTCCGGAAAAGAATACATTGAAGCTACTTAAAAAAACTTATTATTTGTATGACCTTATTTTGAGGATCGGATGCAATCAAGTCCTACAACCAAAAAGTTTTAAAATCATCAATGGAAAACCTTTTGATATTAGACACCTCGGTTTTTTCGTCCCTATCGATATCTTTTCATCTAAATTTAAGGGTAATTATAATTAAGAATCTTTAGAAAAAATTTCGTCTCCTTATGAGGATGAGGTATTTTCTTATATTTGCCACAAGGTAGCAATGAGTTGAAGGTATGGTAATCATGAAAAAATTAATCAGTTTATTTCTACTTAGTTGTTTTTTGTTTTCTTGCGGACAAGCACAAAAAACAGATAAACAAATAATTCAAGAAACTATGCAAGCAATTGAAGTGCCAAAGCAGTACAAGCAAGAACCTGCCTATTATGTCGGGA